>NZ_JAGQDD010000004.1:0-269616 GCF_018069845.1 Ideonella alba | reverse complement strand
CTTCATGGACCCTATCGTCTCAGGGCTTCACGTCGGTGCCAAGCAGGGCGTGGGGCGATTTATGCAGACCTTCCTTAGGCCGCGCGGAACATACTCCTCGCGGCGCCCCCTTCTTGAGTCCAGCATAGGAGTCGAATGAAGTCGCTGGTTGTACCTCCTGCCGCCGTGCGCGACGACAACTCTATTCAGATGCTCAGCGGATGGATCGCGGAGCAAGGAATGCACTGCACACTGAACATCGGCTTCTTTGATGGCCAAGGACACAAGGAGACGGAAGCCTGGGGCATCTTCCTTGCCGATGTCGTCAGACATATCGCAAACGCTTGGTCTGAGGAACGCGGAGTTGATGCCGCTGATTCAGTTGCCAGCATCCTCCAAAGTCTGAACGACGAGTTGGATACACCGACATCCGACGTCAGTGGCGGGTTCCACCCGGGCCATTCGTAGGCAATCTATCAGCGCGAGCGTGGCCACCACCCAAGCTGTTGTGCTCAGCGAGTGCGGCCTAACCGCTCGCTCAACCGGACCCGCTACGGCAAGCGCCGCAAGCCCGAGCGGAGGCACATGGTGCATCATCTCAGCTCGGGCTTACGGCGCTCGCCTCCGCGGTCCGGTTAGCTCGAACGTTAGGCCGCACAACCACCGCACCTCATGCTTCGACCTTCCTCGCTCTCTATCCTTGGTTGCCTGATCTTTGCGGGCGCACACGCGGACGTTCGCGACACGGAGCGCGAACGTGTGCTTTCACTGCTTCAGATGAAGCCTGCGGTATCCCTACCGAAGAGCGATTGGACGATACAGCGTGAGCAGCGGCGAGAAGACGACTCGGCCGTCTACTACTTACTCGCCAGTGATAGGACAAAGCTGAACTTGTCTGTCTACATCGACAAGTCGACAGCATGCTCGGACGCGGACAACTGCCTCAAGGCTGCGCTCTCGAACAAGAGCTACAAGGATGCGACGGAATTGACTCTGATCGCGAGCGGACAATTCAAGGGAGCTACGTTCTTCTTGGATCAGCCCGCAGGGTTGCCGATCCGGCAAGCGCATGTTCTGGCAGCAGCCTACGTTGATGGGATTTGGTTCGACATCCACATCTCTATGGCTGGCAAAGAGCGACCCGACTTGGCACCCCTTCTGGAACTCCTTAAGTCCGTCGAGCTACGCTGAGTGCGGCCTAACCCCTCGCTGGAACCGACGCCCACCGCCATGGCACTTGGCCCGCTTCCCGGCTTAGGTCATCATCCGTACAGCGGGCCAAGCGCCATGTCGGCGTGCGCGGCTCAGCTCGAACGTTAGGCCGCATAGACGATGCCCAGCATCCTTAGCCACGTAGCAGTTCCCATCGCTGGTCGAGTGGCACTTGGCAAGTCCGCAGTCTTGCCCAGCTTGTTCGCGCTTGGGCTGCTGGCGTCGTGCATTCCCGACGCGGACGTTGCACTGCTGCGGCTTGGCGTTCCATACGATAGTGAGTTTGGCCATCGCGGAGCCAGTCACTCGCTGGCATTTGCTGTACTTCTCGCAGCCGCAATGGCCTTTACTTGGGCGCGGGTCACCAAACTAAGCGCAGGTGGTCCCTTCCTGTACCTCCTGGTATGCGCAGCCTCTCACCCGCTACTAGACACCTGCACAAATGCGGGCCATGGTGCCGCACTGCTTTGGCCGCTATCAGGCGAGCGCTACTTCGCACCCTTCCGTCCCATCGAGGCCTCTCCTCTAAGCCTTCGGCGGTTCTTCGGCGAGCCAGGTCTCCGCGTACTCGTCTCGGAGCTACTTTGGGTGTGGCTACCCAGCCTTCTACTAGGTGCGCTCTACGCCAAGAGGCGCCGTCGTCCGAATGCGGCCTAACCCTTCGCTGGAGTGGACCTCCGCCATCTGGCCGCGCTACGCTCACCAGTTCATCATCGCTGCGCGCGGCCAGCTGTCTTCGGCCCCTCAGCTTCAACGTTAGGCATCGCATGCAGGCCGACCCGCCAATCCAGCCGATGTACGAGGCGTTCTACATCCAGAGCATGCTGTTCAACAGCGTCTCAGCGTCCCGCTCCATCATCCGCCTGGAGAAGATCTTCGGGAAACTGCCGGAGCGACCAACGCCAGAAGACGTGGATCAACTGCCGGCACGGCTGATTCTGAACGAGCTTCAGAACATGGTTCTTCAGGCCGCAGCACTTTCTCGCTACTTCTGGCCTGTCCGCGCAGCGTTCAAAGCGCGAGGCGATGTTCTTCGCGAATGCTTCGCCATGGACGAGACCAGCCCACTGTTCAGGCGTGATCTCCGCAACGCGATCGAGCACTTCGACGAGCGAGTCGACAAATACTTCTCCAATGGCGCTATCGGATGCTTCTTCCCAGAGTATGTCGGAGCGAAACCGATCGACACGCAAGTTCCGGGGCACTTCTTCCGAGCCTACTTCGTGGACACCGGCGAGTTCCGCCTGCTCGATGAAGACTATGAGATGAAGCCGCTTGCAGACGAAGTTCTCTTCGTACAGGCGCACCTTGAGCGAATGGACAAAGAAGGTGGCCGCTTTCAGCGCGCAGAACGCGATGCCTAACAGGTCGTTCAACCGGAGCGCCAACGGCTGGCCACCTTGCCCGCGAGGCGCTCGCTGTCTATGCTGCACCTCGCGGGCAAGGCGTCCATCCGTCGTCGCCCGGTTAACTCTGCGTTAGACCTCGCAGAAAAGCGCCGCACATGCCAGACGCCTTTGCCGACTACCTTGCAAATCACGGACTCATCGAGCTTCCCAGCAATGAGCGGCAATCACCTGGACTTACCGTTCGAGTGTTTGAGAGCCGAGAACTCCGAGTCCATTTGGTCGGGGAGCATGGCCAAGAGCAGTACGTTCAGGTCGCTCCTCCTGGGAAGCCCGACGACAGGCGGTTTCTGAATGGCCTGGTCGCCTACTTCACATCCGACGACAGCGCCACTCAAGCTTCTCGAATTCCGGTTGAGTGGCTTGCGCAGCATCATCCCTTGCTGGTGAAGTTCTTTTCTTCTACAGCTGAAGGTGAGAGGGAGCGTGTGCAGTTTGCCGGCTGGCTACAAGAGTTTGGCGCACGAGAGCAGTCCCGGCTCAACGCATGCGCAGCACAGGCGAATGCCAACCGCAAACCATGGTGGAAACTCTGGTAGCGCCACGCAGCAACGGTGCCACCCCGGCGAGGCCTAACCCCTCGCTGGAACCGACGCCCACCGACATGGCACTTGGCCCGCTTCCCGGCTTAGGTCATCATCCGTACAGCGGGCCAAGCGCCATGCCGGCGTGCGCGGCTCAGCTCGAACGTGAAGCCTCAGAACACGCCGTCCTCGGTTCTCTTGCATCCGATGAATACACCAACTCCGTGCCACGCAGTAAACCGCTCACCGAGCCGGAACGGCCGAATCAAAGCCACCATCGCCAACGCGGCTGTCTTGGTTTGCGCCTGTTTCGTGCTGCTGGGTGCGTTCTACTTCGGCATAGCATCGTGCGGCGGGTACGTTTGGCACAAGGAGGCCTTCCGAGGAGTCAGCATGACGCTGTACGTTGCTGCCCTGGCATGCCCAAGCTCTCTACTTCCATCCATCGGGCGCAAGGTGGCCTTCGCAATCGGGCTACCGTTACTGTTCGTCCTGGTTGAGTCAGCCACAGCGCCGTTCTATCCTGGGCCACCGAACTCTCTCGTGGAGTACGGCGCCATCTTCTTTCGCGCACTCGCATTTGGTCCATGCGGCTAAGGCCTAACCACTCGCTGGAACCGACGCCCACCCTCATGGCACTTGGCCCGATTCCCGGCTTTGGCCATCATCTCGTCCAGCGGGCCAAGCGCCATGCCGGCGCGCTCTCAAGCCTCTTCGCCTACGTCACCTACGGAAGGCCTATCGTCAGTGCGGGCCCTTCTTCACTACCATACCAATGCTCGGCGTCTTAAGTGCAGTGCTCGGTCATGTGCTTGCGGCCAGACGTGAAGGTCGCCTCAAGAAGCGGGTCGGCACCTAACCCCTTCCGTCCATTGGGCAGGCCTGCGCCCAGCCTCTTACGTTGAACGTTAGGCGTCACACAAGCCATGCTCGGTTCGCTGTTCCGTTCTTCGCTTCCCGACGATGCTGTTGAGTACGCCGGCTTCGTACTCATGCACTGTGCAGCCATTGCTGATTCGAACCGCGAAGGCGAACTGATCTGCCCGTTTGCAGTTGTCACCGATGCGGCTGGACGGCAGGTACTGGACTTTGAGTCAGAGACTCAGGAGGAAGCTGTCGCCAAGGGTTGGACAAGCCTCTCTGAGGCAAAGCGAGCAAGGGTCTGGTGGGCCTTCGGCAGAGAAGGGATCTCTCGACGACCAGATGGAACTGGCATGGACGTCCTTGCGGTCACGGTATGGGTTCCCGGAATGAGGGAACACTACAGCTTCACCCAGCGCTTCGGTCGGGGCCCGGACCAAGGCATCTATCTCATCGGCAAACCTGAAGCGCTGAAGCATGGGGAGGAGTACGCCGAACCACTTGAACGCTGGAACCATGCAGCCCTTGGCAGAGGCATTGCGTCTCATCCGAAAGGCAGTCTTTGGTCAGAGTGGCTGGGACCGTGACGCCTGACCCGTGGCTCACGCCAACCCGCTACGGCATGCAACGTAAGCCTCCGCAGGCAGCTTGGCTCGAACGATAGGCCGCACATCCAAGTCCCTGTGAGATCCACCACGAGTGAATCCAGATGCCAGAACCGTTCCGCACCGAGCCTCCAAAGTGCATCGCAAGAATTGCCGGAGCGATGTACCTCATAACGATGGCCACCGCGCTTTTCGGCGAAGGCTACGTTCGCGGTTCCCTACTGGTGAGTGAAAGCGCCGCGCAAACTGCACAGAACATCATCTACTCGCAAGGTTTGTTCAGGCTCGGTCTGGCCACCGATCTCATCACCTTCGCAGGTGTTGTCGTCCTGGTCTGGTCGCTGCATCAGTTGCTGCAGCCCGTCAACACCAAGCTGGCGCTCCTGGCTGCCTTCTTTCGCTTGGTTGAAGTTGGCGCTCATTTCTCTGCCGTCGCGTTTGGTCTCGCTGCGGCATCCCTGCTTGGCGGGGGCGAGTACGTCAAGGCCTTCAATGCCGAGCAACTCGCAGGTCTGGCGGGCTTGGCCCTGCGAGCTCAGGGCGCTGGCTTGACCATCGGATTCATCCCGCTTGGCATCGGGTCTGCCATCTTTGCGTGGCTGCTCTTCCAATCCGCGTACGTGCCACGAGTCCTCGCTGGTTGGGGCATCGTCTCATCACTCATGCTGGCGATCTACGCGATTGCCTGGGTGATCACGCCATCTACAACAGACTTCTTCTACCTTGCCATGCTCCCCATGTTCATATACGAGGTTGGGCTTGGCTTGTGGCTGGTAGTCAATGGCGCACGCACAGGCACCACGAGTGCGGCCTAAGGCTTCGCTCAAGCGGAGCGCCAACGGCGTGTCAGCAGGACAGCGAGGTGGCTTTGGTTATCCTCCGCCTCGCGGGCCTGGCGTCACACTGCCGTCGCCCTCTTGGCTCAAACGTTAGTCATCTCCTGAATCCGCTGTGGCCATCGCTCCTCGCGTCCCCTTGTCCCAGGTCGTCTTTGTTCACGACTAATTCCAGCTCGTGTTTCAGGGCGAGATACTGAGTGTCTACAACCAGGCTTCAGTTCACCGTGGCTCCGCAGTCTTTGCCCATGGCGAGCCTGGCTTCTCCGACGCACTACTCCAGCTCATCGGTCAGCAAGCCACTGCAACCCCTGCTCAGCCGGGAACCAGGCTTGCGCTCCGGTTCACTTCGGGCACGGAGTTGCGCGTCCAAGACGGTGGTGCATCGCCTGCGCAACTCGAAGGCTTCAGCTTCTCCGGCGACGCTGGCACTTTCATGGTCGGGCACAACCAGTAGCAGTCGCCAGTGCTCGTTCGTGTCGCCAGTTGGAACGCTTGCGCCAGAGCAAAAGCAGTGAGGCCTAACCCCTCGCTGGAACCCACGCCCACCGACATGGCACTTGGCCCGCTTCCCGGCTTAGGTCATCATCGGTACAGCGAGCCCAGCGCCATGCCGACGTGCGCGGCTCAGCTCCTACGTCAGGCATCGCAATGCAGCGTGGTCCCACGATGGCGCGTCAAGTTCTACGCTGGTCAGCGTTCCTATCGCTTCCGGGCGTACTTTGGGCTGCGTTCGAGATGTACGGCTTCACTTTGTCCGGCCCACAGATGCTGTTCTTCAGCGTCGCACACAGCATGCCTCTGTTGGTGCTGGCCATCTGGCTGGCCATGCCAACCGGAGCACTCTGGCTCGCTCAATCAGCCGCCGCATTGGCTTGGCCCAAGTACCGCTTTCTTGCCGGCGTGTCGGCCCTGTCCGCCGCAACATTCCTCTTCGCGTTGGCGTCGCAAGCCGGGCTTCTGGCAACCTATGATGAGTGGTCTTCCTCAGAAGCAGCCCGCACACCCATATGTCTGCTGGGCCTGGTCACCACGGCCATGCTGATGCGCGAGTCGTGGCGCGCGCTGAGGCATAGTGCCCCGTTCAATCCGCCTGCTCCTGCCATGCTTCAAGACCGAACCCTCAGCACGTCGAGAACGCTTCCGCACTCTCCTGCGGCGGTGTACAACGCCTTCGCATCCGCCAGTGTCCTCGCCGCCTGGTGGGGGCCGGCCGGATTCTCGAACACCTTCGAGATCTTCGAGTTCAGACCCGGCGGCCAGTGGAAGTTCGTCATGCACAGCGCCGACGGCAAGGACTACGCGAACGAGAGCGTGTTCGCCGCGCTGGAGCCTGCAGCGAAGGTGGTCATCGAACACGTCGCGCACCCGCACTACACGTTGACCGTGACACTCAAGCCGGCTGAGCAAGGAACTCACCTGACTTGGGAGCAAACCTTCAAGGACAGCAAGACGGCACAAGGCCTCAGGCCCATTGTTGAGCCTGCCAACGAGCAGAATCTGGACCGTCTGGCCCAGGCACTCGCCAAGAATGAAGGTGCCGTCTAGCGAGGCGCCACGGCAGGTGAGTCTGGCCGTGCAGCCGCCAAGTTCCATCATCGGCAGCACGGCCGCGCTGCCCTTCCGCGTCGCCCCGG
Organism: Ideonella alba; assembly: GCF_018069845.1. Taxonomy (NCBI): domain Bacteria; kingdom Pseudomonadati; phylum Pseudomonadota; class Betaproteobacteria; order Burkholderiales; family Sphaerotilaceae; genus Ideonella; species Ideonella alba. The sequence continues at coordinate 262,556 of NZ_JAGQDD010000004.1, read as the reverse complement.
TGACCTCTACTGTCAGGCCGCATACTGCGACGCTGGCGACACCGCCGCTTTCTGCGTCGACAACCAACATCTCGGAGAGACTTGCATGTTCAGCCACGTCATGGTCGGTACGAATGACATTGAGCGCTCCAAGCGTTTCTATGACGCCGTGCTCGCGGTTCTGGGCGCCGGCGAGCCCTCCCGCAATAAAAACGCCACCGGTCAGGTCCGCCTGTTCTATCGTCACGAAGGCAGTTCGTTCTGTGTGAGTGAACCCATCAACGGCGAATCGGCCACCTTCGGCAACGGGGGAACGATCGGCTTCAAGTGCAGCTCACCGGAGCAGGTACAACAGTTCCACGACGTCGCGGTCGCGAATGGTGGCCAGTCGATCGAACAACCGCCCGGCTTGCGCGACGGCAAACTTGGGGCGATGTATCTGGCCTATGTGCGAGACCCCGACGGCAACAAGCTCTGCGCTCTTCACAGGCCAAAGTGACCTGACCATGCCGGCAGGCGCTCAGTAGCCTGGCCCTCAAGACAGTGCGGCCTGATCCTTTGCTTGGGTGGATCGCCACCGGCTTGGCGCCTGGCTCGTCTCTTGGTATCAACGACAGGCCTCTTCCATGCAGTTCTTCCTCGCCATCACCGCCCTCACCAGCGTCCTGCTGGCGGCTGCGCTGTGGCGTCGGTACGCGGCGCTGCGCAGAGAGTCCCACATCCGCCACGCGGAGTTTCCCCGGGGCCTGTTCGAGAAGCTCAAGGCCAAGCATCCCCACCTCACCACCAAGGACTGTCAGCTGGTTGCCCATGGCCTGCGCCAGTTCTTTCTGGCGCATCTCAAGAGCGGGAGGAAGTCTGTTTCGATGCCCAGCCAGGTGGTCGATGACCTGTGGCACGAGTTCATCCTCTACACCAGGAACTACCAGGTCTTCTGCCACAGCGCCTTTGGTCGTTTTCTTCACCATTCGCCGGCCGCCATCCTGGGCAGCGACCGCCAGAGGAATGAAGGACTGCGCCGTTGCTGGTGGTACGCCTGCAAGGAAGAGAACATCAACCCCAGGTCAGCCACCCGGCTGCCGCTGCTGTTCGCCCTGGACGCCAAGCTGAACATTCCCAACGGGTTTCGCTATGTCCCTGACTGCAGTGGCGTTCAGCGAGCAGGTGACCCCGGCCACGGTGCGGCGGCGACCTACTGTGGCGGAGACTTTGCCAGTGACGCCGTCGATGGCGGCACCGACGGATTCGCCGACGGATCGTCCAGTGGCAGCGACGGCGGCGATGGCGGAGGGGACGGCTGTGGCGGCGGGGGCTGCGGCGGTGGAGACTGAAGCGATGACCCACTGCCCTGCAAAGGTGCGCACCCCACACCTGGGCACGCCAGACCCGGCGCTGCCAGGCCGACCGGCGTTGCAGCCGGGACGGGCGGGCCACGCACTGGGGATCGACCCAGTTCGAAACCTGGACGCCAAGACGTGAAAGCACCGCGCAGCATGACCCTCGGCGAGCGGGCAAGCTCTGCCTGTATTGGAGCGCTGTTCGGTGCCGGCATCGGCGCTGCACTGGTCTGGCTGTTCGGGGTCTTCTCGCAGCGCATGGGGCCGGGGCGCTACATCGGCGACCCACTGGCCTGGATTCTCTGGCTGGCTGGTGTCTTGGCGGCCTGTGGTTTCCTCATGGGCTCGCAGGTCGGGTCACTGATCGGCAGCATGCTGTCGGGTCTGCTGGCGTTCGAGAGCTCGGATGGCGACCTTGAGTTGCCGACCTGGTTGGCGCTGGTTCTCGCGCTGGCAGTGGCCGCTGCGTTGGTGTGGTGGCTGCGCTGACCTGGCGCTTTGCTGCGGAGCGGCTTGTCATGGTCTTCACGCTGGCGAGCCTGGGCGTTGGACCCGCCTGACCGCCAACCCAAGGGCTGTCGGATGGATGGATGAGCGTTCGCGCTTCTCTTCGGCGGTCCCAGAAGCCGGTTTACGGCACACAGTCTTGGTGTCATTCTTGGCGTCCATCGGGTCCCCCTGGTGGACGCCATCGTGGTCGACCGCACAGCAGACATCAAGACAGGTTCGCCGGATCCTCACGAACGTCATGCCGCACAGCAAGAAGCCGATGCCAACCTCCACCTCTTCGCGCCAGGCTGCCGCGCCCATGGGCGGCGTGGACGCATTCCTCGCCAGCCTGGCGCACCCGCACAAGGAAGGCATCGAGCTCCTGCGTCAGGCCATCCTGGCGGTGGATCCGCGCATCACGGAGGACGTGAAGTGGAACGCGCCCAGCTTTGCGCTGGCCGACCACTTCGCCACCTTCAAGCTTCATCCGCCTGCGACCCTTCAGCTGGTCCTGCACACCGGCGCCAAGCGGCAGGCGTCGCCGCGCAGGTTTGCTCTGTCAGGTGCAGAGCCGTTCATCAAGTGGGCGGCCCCTGACCGCTGCGTCATCACGCTGGCCAACACGGCGTCGGCGCGAGAACACACGGCACTCGTGGCCAGCCTGGTGCGCCAGTGGCTTGAGCAGTTGTGAGCTGCTCGCGCCTCGGAGAAGGGGGGCGCGTTGTTTGTCTGGTCGAACCCTCCTGGTCGACAATTGCGCCATGTTCGATCACGTGGTGTTCTCGGTCAGCCACTATGAGGAGGCCAAGGCGTTCTTTCTGAAGGTGCTGGCTCCCCTGGGTGTCGAGGTGGTCTCCGAAGGTCCCCTGGGCATTGAGCTGTGTCGTCCGGACAGCCCGTCGTCGCTGTGCATTCGCCGGACGGAACAGAAGACACACCATCTCCACCTGGCCTTCACGGCCCATTCGCGACAACAGGTTCATGATTTCTACGTGGCTGCGCTGCAGGCAGGCGGCCAGGACAACGGTGCACCCGGCTGGCGCCCGCAGTACAGCGGAAAGTACTACGCCGCCTTTGTGATCGGCCCCGATGGGCACAACATCGAAGCCGCATACCACGAACCCGGTGAATAGACGGGCAAGGGCATGGGCACAACGCGTCCCTTATCGACTGCACAAGGGTGGTCTGAGCGCAGCCAGCCACCCCAGTGCGCGCTGAGGTCGAGGCGCCTGGCGTCAACAAAAAGCACGAGTCCAGTCATGATGCAAGCATGCCGTCCTGTCCTGTGGGCCTTGACCTTGTCAGGTGCGGTGACCAGCGCGACGGCGGCCACCCCGTGGGAGCGTTGGATCGCGCGACCGACGCCAGCCGGTGCCCAACAGGTCCAGAGGATCGAGTACAGCATCCCAGGCGGCAACGCCGACCTTGGCGAAGAGACCACCCGCGACCTGCGAACTCTGGCGGCGCGTGTGGGACAAGGGGACCCGGCATCCCTGGCCATCGCCGTGCGGCTGGTGCACACCACACGCCCCGGCGCCGATCTCGAGGATCTTCATGCGATGCTGGGGCGCGCGTCTGGCGACCACGCCCGGCGGTTTTTGGCGGCGCTGAGGCAAGAGGGCGGCGACCTGTCCTGCCCTGGCGTTGAGTTCATGGGTGAGGCCTTCGTCGACAACGATGCGGCCAGAGTGGCCGAACGTGAGCGTCGGCGGCGCGCCCTCATGAAGGTCTCTTCGACGCGGCTGGTGCCGGTTCGAGACCGGTGCCTGAAGGTGCTGCAGCAGGCCGGCGGACGCGTCGCTCATGCTGACCGGCCATGACCGGCCGCGTCGTGACCCCATCCCAGCCCAGTGCGGCTGGGCAAGGTCACCGCTTCGCGCGATCATCGATCACCCCGCACGCCTGCCAGGGCCGCCTGCATCCGAATGGGGATGACAGGGCGGCCCCACGGGTGTTGAAGTGGGGCCCATGACACCAGGAGGAATTGATGTGGCGCTTCTATGCCGCGGTGGCGGCGGTCTGGGTGGCGTTGTCGCCGCCCCTGTTCACCGGCGGGGCCTGCACCGCCGAGTTCGACGCGCTCCACGCTGAACTGATGGACAGCGGGCTGCTGCGGCGCACGGCGAAAGACGCTGTTGAACATTTCCGGGGCCTCGGGGTGCCGGTGTCCGAGATCACGCCGGAGCGCTGCCGCGAGCAGAAGCCGCGCTTCCTGTCGCGCTGCACGAGTGAGACGCTGGTGTATGCGCGCGTGCCGGTGAAGCACCTGGTCTGCCGCACCTACCGCGACGCGGACATCAAGGTCGCCATGGTGTACGACGAACGTGGCCGCGGCGTGCGCCTGAACATGGACATGGCGCCGTTCAAGTCGCTGCCCATTCCCGGCACCGGCATCGTCATCGACTGGGGCCGGTGAAGGCCCGGCGCCCACCACAGGGACCCCCATGACCCCCACGGCGATGGTCGAGGCGATCTGCCAGGAGCTCGTGTCCAGTCACGGGGTTCACACCATCTTGCTGTACGGCTCGCACGCCGACGGCACCGCGACCGACGACAGCGATCTCGACATCGCCGCCTTCGGCACGGTGGTGCAGGCATTCCGGATCGCGCGCCAGGAAGGTCCGGTCTACCTGGACGTGTGGGTGTACCCCGAGGCGGACCTCTCGCAAGCCTCGGCCGAGAGTCTGCGCCTGCGGGGCAGCCAGATCCTGCTGCAACGCGGTGCGCTGGCAACCACCTTCCTCGATCGCCTGGATGCCCTGTACCGCCAAGGACCGGAGCGTCTCAGTGCCAACGAGGTGGCGGCCCGCGACGTCTGGGCGCACAAGATGCTCGCGCGCAGCGCACGTGGCGACGCGGAAGCTCACTACCGCCGCGTCTGGCTGCTGCAAGCGCTGCTGGAGGACTATTTCCACAAGCGAGGTCTGTGGTTCGAAGGCCCGAAGAAGGCTCTGCGCTGGCTCCAGGCGTTTGATCGCCCCGCCTACGAGGCCTACTGCCTGGCGCTGGAGCCGGGCGCCAGCCAGCAGGCGATCGCGGACCTGGTGCGTCTGCTCGCCGGTCAGGGCCATGCCTGACCGATACCCGATCCGTGGCACCCGTCGGCACGCTCTGCCCCGGGCGGCCGACTGGGCCTGGCAGGGGCTGGTCACGGGCCTGGGCCGTGCCTCAGAATGGCTGCTCGCCCCATGTCAAGCCGTCAGGCGTGGTGCAGGGGCGAGGGAGGACCACAGCATGAGAACGGATCAAACGGCGCGCGGTCCGTCGTGTGGCGTGCACGAGGCCACCGCCCCAGACGAGGCGCGGGCGCTTGGAACGCCTTCGTCCGCCCGCCCTTCAACGGCTTCGAGGTGGGGTGGGCCGCCTCGTCGATGGCGCTGTCGTTCTTCGAGTCCAGCGCCTCGAACCATCGCCGGACCGATCGTCTTGTCGTGGTTGGCGGTGGTGTCATGCGTGACGCCAGCCTGGGCCGCCGCCGACAAGGTCTCCGAGTCGGCCGCCCACTCACAGTGTGAGCAGCAGTTGCGATGGGGGGTCACGCCAAGGGATCCGCTGCCGGCCATTCCGGCCTTTCGCAACAGTGTGTGCGAGTGCGTCGCTTCAGAGGCCCCCGGACTGCCCCAGGAGGGCAGCGCAGGCGAACGCCAGGCCGCGCAGGCCGCGTTGGCCCGGCGCTGCTATCAGCGAGCCCAGCAGGCCTTGCTGTCGCAGCCGGTGCCGGACACCGCCGTGTCGGCGATCGGTCAGGTGGTGCCCTTCTTTGCCGCGAACGCCGAGTTCAGGTCTGCCCTGTTGGTGTCGACGGTGTGTCCGAGACTGGACTACCCCTTCGTGGCAGTCAGGGCCGAGGCCGTGGGAACGACCGTTGTGGCCTTGAAGATCTCGTCCACCGGCCAGTTGCTGGGCAAGTACCTGGTCCAGTCCGCTGGTCCGTCCTACGGGCACAAGGCGCTGGACGAGGCCGTCATCACGATGCTGGGCCAGTGCAAGTACGAGCCTGCGCGGTTGAACGGCCAAGCGGTGGAAGGATGGACCCGCATCGAGTACCTCTGGAAGCTGGAGTAGTGAGTCGTCCCGGGTGACAGCGGTCCGCGTCGAGCGTCCACGGAGGCCGCCGCGCGCATCGGCATGGCACACTGACCGCGGTTCCAAGGAGGTCAACAGCGTGTCCGAGCCCGCCGAGCCAGGCGACGGTGATGTGGTCCGGGTGGCCACCTGTGAAAGCGCCACGGAAGCGCATCTGCTGAGGGGGGTGCTGGAGTCCGCTGGACTGGCGCCTCGCGTGGCGGACGCGCACACCGTTCAAGCCAACGCCTGGATGACCCAGGCCGTGGGTGGCGTCAGGGTGCTGGTGCCTGCCGCGCAGGCCCGCGATGCGCTGCAGGTGATCGCCCAGTTCCACGCCGGCGCCTTCCAACTGGAGGGCGAGCAGGCGGCGGGACCCACCTACCAGGTGCAAGCCTCGCCGGTGTTCAGCCCGGACCGGGCGGCGCTGCTCAGCCTGGTGCTCACGCCGGTGTTCGGTGCCGCGGTGCAATGGGCCAATGCGGCCACGCTGCGTGACGGCGCGCGCCGACGGGCCCGATGGGTGTGGCTGATCGTGCTGACGCTGGCCAGTGTCGGCGCGACGGCCGTCATGCATCGGCTCAACCCAGGGCCCGGGGTCATCTTCCGAGCCAGCCTGGCGATGTCGGCGGTGACGCTGGTGTGGTATTTCGTGTCCGGGCAGGATCAGAGCCGAGCGCTGCTGGCCACCTACGGACCGAGGTTCCAGCGGCGAAGTCTGGTTGTGCCCGCTGGGCTGGTCGCCCTGCTTCTGCTGGCGGCGGGCTGGTCGCTCAGCGAACTGGCATGACGCCGGGTCCTTGCGCCGATCTGGCATGGGCGTGCCACCGTCGCCTCCAGGCGAGCGAGGCGCGATGCCTCTGCCGCATACCGCGATCCTTCCGAGGCGCCTGCGGGCTCACCACCGAGCCGCCGACAGGCCTGGATGCGCGCCGACCCGTGACAGCGCACCGGCGCACGCCCCAGAATCCCCCCTGACACCCACCGCGCGATAGCCCCACCCGATGCTGATCCGACTGCTCAACCCAGCCGATGCCGCCCGCTTCCGGGCCGTGCGCCTGCGCGGCCTGACCGAGGAGCCCGCGGCCTTTGCCTCGTCCTACGAGGAAGAGTGCGACCGGCCGCTGGAGGCCACCCAGGCGCAGCTCGCGCCGAAGGCCGATGGCGTGGTCTTCGGGGCGTTCGACGGCGACACGCTGCTGGGCGTGGTGGGCCTGCAGCGCGAGAGCATGCGCAAGCTGGCGCACAAGGGGGTGGTCTGGGGCATGTATGTGGTGCCGCAGGGCCGGGGCCGGGAAATCGGGCGCCGCCTGCTGGCGGCGGCGCTGGACCATGCGTGGACGCAGTGGCAGCTGGCCCAGGTGAACCTGAGCGCGCAGACCGGCAACCAGGCTGCGGTGGCCCTGTACCGGTCCCTGGGCTTCGAGGTCTTCGGCACCGAGCGGGGGTCGATGCGGGTGGGGGACCGCGTCCATGATGAGCACCACATGGTCTGCCGGGCGCCCGCTGCGCTCACGAAGGAGTGAGGCACGTATGGCCACCACCGACCTGACCACCGTGTACGCGGCGCTGCGCCAGATCCTGGCCCGGCACACCGACGGGCTGCTGGTCCAGCACGACGATGACACGCAGTTCTACGTCGACACCCACCACGTGCAGCCGAACAAGAAGCCGCTGTTCTTCGGCGCCGTGCAGCGGAAGAAGGCGATGGTCGCCTTCCACCTGATGCCGGTGTACCTGCAGCCGGCGCTGCTGGCGTCGATCTCGCCGGCGCTGACCGCGCGGATGCAGGGCAAGTCCTGCTTCAACTTCAAGACCCTGGAGCCGGCCTTGTTCGAGGAGCTGGACCGGCTCACGCAGTCGGCCCGGGCCAGCTACCGCGCGCAGGGCTTTGTCGACTGAAGGCGGGGCCCGTAGACTGGCCGGCCGTTCATCATCTCCGATGGCGTCATGCGCCGACCGCCACGGCTGAAGGAGCCCCCATGAAGATTGTCGTGTCCACCCGCGTCGCGGCCCCGTTGAGCGAGGTCTGGCGCGCCTACACCACGCCCGCCGACATCCTGGTGTGGAACACCGCCTCACCCGACTGGCACACCACGGCGGCCACGGTGGACCTGCGGCCAGGGGGCCGCTTCTCGTCGCGCATGGAGGCCAAGGACGGCTCCTTCGGCTTTGACTTCGCGGGCGAGTACACGCGCGTCGAGCCGCAGGCGCTGATTGAGTACGCGTTCGGCGACCGGGTGGGGCAGGTGAGGTTCGAGGACGGCGCGCAGGGCGTGCTCGTCACCGTCACCTTCGATGCCGAGACCACCCATTCCGAGGAACAGCAGCGCGCCGGCTGGCAGGCGATCCTGGACAACTTCGCGCGCCACGTGGTCGGGTCATGAGCGGCGCCCGGTGACGCAGGTCCGGGATGTGGCGCCCCACGAGCTGCCGGCGGTGTGGCGGCTGCTGTGCGCCCAGGGCTGGGCGCATCGCATAGGCAGCCCGGCCGACCTGGCGCGCCTGGTGGCGGCCAGCCAGCGCAGCGTGGTGGCGCTGAACGACCAGGGGCAGGTCGTGGGCTTTGCCCGGGCGATCACCGACGGCCTGTCGAACGGCTACCTGTCGATCGTGGTGGTGGACCCGGCGTGTCGCCGGCAGGGCCTGGGGACGCGGCTGGTGCAGCACCTGATGGGTGAGGATGCCAGCATCACCTGGGTGCTGCGCGCGGGTCGCGAGGGCGCCGAGGCCTTCTTCAGCCGGCTGGGCTTTCGCGTGTCCACGGTGGCAATGGAGCGGCCACGCCAGCGCTGAGCGGGTCGGGCCGGACGACCCCGTCGAACTGGTACCCTGCCGCATGCCCAAGTCCACGCTGAGCTGGTCCGAGAGTGCCGTGGTGGCCCTGATCTGCTTCGGGCTGTTCACCCTGTGGTCGGTGCAGGCGGTGCTGTCCGGCTTCCCGGATGCCCGCTTCACCGACGATGGCAACTGGCAGATGGTCGGGGTGGAACTGGTCCTGGCCCTGGCGGCCCTGCTGTACCTGCGCGCGCGCCGCTTCGACATCGCGTCGCTCTACCCGCAGCCGACGCTGGCCGGCACCGGCATCGGCCTGCTGCTGTTCGTGGCCTGCTGGCTGGGTGGCACGCTGACCACGTCGGCGCTGGGCGTGGCGGGCGAGGGCGATGTGATCGCCTTCTCGTTCGATCAGACCTCCCTGGCTTCCCGCGTCGGGTTGGCCGTGGTCAATGGCAGCTTCGAGGAGGTCTTCCTGCTGGGCGTGCTGGTGCGGGGCCTGCGCGGCCATGGCCTGTCGGTGGCGCTGGGGGTGCCTCTGCTGGTGCGGGTGCTCTACCACCTGTACCAGGGACCATTGGGCGTGGTCTGGGTGGCGACCTTCGGTGTGCTGCTGTCGCTGGCCTATGTGTGGCGCCAGGACCTGTGGCCGCCGGTGCTGGCCCACATCCTGTGGGACATCGTGCCGACCCTGTAGGGCGGTGGCCTCAGGCGTTGGCCACACCCGCCGCCACATGGCCGGCAGGCACGTGGGACAGCGCGCCTTGCACATGGCCGGTCTGGTCGTCGAAGAAGAAGTCGGGCTCGAACTCGCGCAGGAAATCGCCCTTGGGCAGGCCGCCCAGGAACAGCGCCTCGTCCACCTCCACCTGCCAGTCCATCAGCGTGCGCACCGCGCGCTCGTGGGCGGGCGCGCCACGGGCGGTGACCAGCGCGGTGCGGATGCGCATGGGGCCGGGCTCGGCCCGCAGGCGGTGCAGCGCATCCAGCAGCGGCTTGAACGGGCCCGGCGGCAGCGGCGTGGCGGCCTTGGCCTGCTCGTGGCGCTGGAAGGCCGGCAGGCCCTCGCGCTGGAAGACCTGCTCGGCCTCATCCGAGAACAGCACGGCATCGCCGTCGAAGGCGATGCGCAGCTCGTCGGGGTGGGCGTCGGAAGCACGTGCGCCGTGTGGAAAAACGCGCGCGGCAGGTGTCCCAGCGGCCAAGGCCGGTGGAACGTCACCGTCGTGGGCCGATAGGAACAGGTGGGCACGTAGCGGCCGCAGGTAGCGCCACGGTGGTCGGCCGCGGGTGAACACGCCGCGCTCGATGCCCAGCCCGTAGTGCGCCGCCGATCGGAACACGCGCAGGCCCGACATCGGGTCGTTGCGTGACAGGATCACCACCTCCACCCGCGGCGTGCCGCCAGCATTGAAGGCCAGCAGCTTCCTCACCAGCGAGAAGGCCACGCCGGGCGGGGCCGGTTGGTCCAGGCGCTGCTGCTGCAGCTGCATGTAGGCGCGGTCGTCGGCGGCTTCGAAGACGCGGTTCTCGTCCTCGAAGTCGAACAGGGCGCGCGACGAGATCGCGACGACCAGGCGGTCCTGCAGGCTGGCGGGCATGCGGCCGATGTTACGCGCCTGATCAATGAGAACCGCCCGCCGCCAGGCCGCCCCAAGGCGGGCGGAGCCCCGACTTGGGGGGACGGGGTGGCCAGCCAGGGGGCTTCAGTGCACGAAGCCGATCGCGTTGCGCCGCCCGGCCGGGGCCGGCAGGTCGCGCGAGAGCACGGTGCCGCGGCCATCCAGGCGTGCATTGCCAAACGCCGTCATCCAGGCCCGGCGCATCTCGCGCGGGGCCATCTCGGCCAGACGGTCGAGCACCTCGTCGGAGGGCTCGGGGTCGAAGCGCTGGCCCCAGTCGTGGGCGGCGCGGATGCTGGCGTACAGCCGGCCGGCGATCGCGCGCGCGGCGGCGGCGTCGGGCATCTGCACCTCGTAGACGTTCATCCGGTTCAGGATGGGCTCGGGGATGGCGCGCTCGTCGTTGGCGGTGGCCACCCAGATGACCTGGCTGGCGTCGATGGGCACCTCGGCGAACTCGTCGGTGAAGCTGCCGGCGGTGTCGTGTTCGAGCAGGCTGTAGAGCGCGCCCAGCGGGTCGTAGGCGTGCTCGCCGCGCGCCTTGTCGATCTCGTCGACCACCATCACCGGGTTGGCGTAGTTGCCGTCGACCAGGGTTTCGAACACCTTGCCGGGGCGGGCGCCCTTCCACTGGCTGGAGGCGCCCGAGAGCACCCAGCCGGCGGTCAGCGAGCCCATGCTCATGAAGCCCATGCCGGTGCCCAGCAGCTTGGCCACCTCGCGGGCGAAATGCGTCTTGCCCACGCCGGGCGGGCCCAGCAGCAGCATGGGGGTGATCTCCAGCGCGTCGCGGCTGTCCTCGCACAGCGCCAGCTGGCGCTTCACGTCGTCGAGCACCTCCCCGAAATTGGGCAGTTCGTCATACAGATGGTGCATCGCCGGCAGGCCCGAGGGCTTGACCTGGAAGCGCTCGGGGCCCTTCTCGAGCATGCGCTCGTAGGTGTGGCGCAGGTGTTCATGCTCGCGCTCGGGCAGCTTGCCCAGGCGCTTTTCCACCTCGTCGAGGCGGTAGACATGGCGCATGCGGGCGATCGGGATGCGCCCGCCCGGGGGCACGGTGGCGATTTCGTGCGAGGTCGACATCAACAACACCTCCAGACGCTGCAGGCCGGCTGGCCAGGGTGCCAGACTGCGGCATGTCGAGGGTGCACGAAGGCCCGAACAGCGCCGCGATCCCGGCACAGACAATCTAGCAAGTGCCGGGCCCGGATGCGAATCGGGGTTTACTTCACCCAGGTGTTGAGCTGGATGATGGGCAGCAGCACCGCCAGCACGATCAGCATCACCACGCCGCCCATGGCGACGATCAGCAGCGGCTCGAGCAGCGTGGCCATGGTCAGCGCGCGGCGCTGCACCTCGGAGCCCAGCTGGCGCGCGGCGCGGTCGAGCATCAGCGGCAGCTGGCCGGTCTGCTCGCCCAGGCGACTGAACATGGCCAGCAGGCCGGGAAAGCGCTTCTTGCCGGCCAGCGCACTGGCCAGCGGCGCGCCCTCGCGCACCTGGGCCAGGGCGTCCATGGCGTCGGCGCGCATCGCGCGGTTGCCCAGGGTCTCGGCGGCGGCCTGCAGGGCCTTCAGGATGGGCACGCCGGCGCCGGCCAGCATGGCCAGCGTGCCGGCAAAGCGCGCCGCGTTGTAGCCGCGGGCCAGGCGGCCGAACAGCGGTACGTTCAGGAAGCCGGCGTCAAAGCGCTCGGCGAAGGCCGGGTTGCGCAGCGCCATCGCCAAGGCGCCGCCGCCGGCGGCCAGCAGCAGCAGCACCGCCCAGCCCCAGTGGCGGATGAAGTCGCTGATCGCCAGCATCGCCACGGTCAGGCCGGGCAGCGCACGTTTGCTGCTGGTGAACACGCCGGCCACCTGCGGCACCACGTAGGTCACCAGGAAGGTGACGATGACCACCGCGATCAGCGACACCACCATCGGGTAGAGCATCGCGCCCACCACCTTGCTGCGCAGCGCCTGGCGCTCTTCCAGGTCGTCGGCCAGACGCTCCATGACCGCGCCCAGGGCACCGCTTTGCTCACCGGCGGCGACCACGGCGCGGTAGACCTCGTCGAAATCCTTGGGGCAGCTGGCCATCGCGCGGGCGAAGGGGCTGCCGGCGTTGACCTCGGACTTGAGGTGGGCGATCAGCTCGCGCTGGCGCGGTTCCTCGGCCTCGTCGGCCAGCGCGGTCAGCGCGCGCTCGAGCGGCAGGCCCGAGCCCACCAGACCGGCGAACTGGCGCGTCCACACCGCCAGTCCGGCGTTGCTGTAGGCGCGGCGCCGAAAGCGCGGGCCGCTGGCGCCGCCGCCGCCGTTCTCGCTGCCGACGGCATCGACCGACAGCGGCACCAGCTGCTGCGCCCGCACCAGCGCACGCGCCGCCTTGGCGTTGTCCGCCTCGACCAGGCCATGGCGGGCCTTGCCGGCGGCGTCGAGGGCTTCATAGCGATAAGCAGGCATAGGAACTCAGCAGACCCGTCCCGGCGCAGGGCCGCCCCAAGCCGGGACAGCCCCCTTGGGGGGTGGCGAAGACGCGAAGCGGCAAGCCTGGGGGCGCCAGGTCCCCGGCGCAGGGCCGCCCCAAGCCGGGACAGCCCCCTTGGGGGGTGGCGAAGACGCGAAGCGGCAAGCCTGGGGGCTCATAGTCAGTCGCGCGTCACGCGGACCACCTCTTCCATCGACGTGATGCCCTCGGTCACCAGGCGCTCACCGTCCTCGCGCATGGCCTTCATGCCGCGGGCCTTGGCGGCGGCGATGATCTCGACCTCGCCCGCACGGTTGTGGATCAGGGCCTGGACCTTGTCGTCCACCACCATCAGCTCATACACGCCGGTGCGGCCCTTGTAGCCGGTGTGGCTGCATTCGGGGCAGCCTACGGCGTTCCAGCGGCCGCGCCGGCCCTGGGTCTTGCAGTGCGGGCAGAGCTTGCGCACCAGGCGCTGGGCCAGCACGCCCAGCAGGCTGGAGCTGAGCAGGAAGGGCTCGACGCCCATGTCGATCAGGCGCGCCACGGTGGACGGCGCGTCATTGGTGTGCACCGTGGCCAGCACCAGGTGGCCGGTCAGCGAGGCCTGGATGGCGATCTGCGCGGTCTCGAAGTCGCGGATCTCGCCGATCATGATGACGTCCGGGTCCTGGCGCAGGATGGCGCGCAGGGCCTTGGCAAACGTCAGGTCGATCTTGGCGTTGACCTGGGTCTGGCCGATGCCGGGCAGCTCGTACTCGACCGGGTCCTCCACCGTCAGGATGTTGGTGGTGGAGGTGTCCAGGCGGCCCAGGCTGGCGTAGAGCGTGGTGGTCTTGCCCGAGCCGGTGGGGCCGGTGACCAGCACGATGCCGTGCGGCTGCTTGACCAGGCGGTCGAAGTCGGTGAGCACCTCGCCGCTCATGCCCAGGCCTTCGAGCGTGAACTTGGATTCGCTCTTGTCGAGCAGGCGCAGCACGGCGCGCTCGCCGTGCGCGCTGGGCAGCGTGGAGACGCGCACGTCGATCGCCTTGCCGCCGATGCGCAGCGAGATGCGGCCGTCCTGCGGCAGGCGCTTCTCGGCGATGTCGAGCTCGGCCATGATCTTCAGACGGCTGATCAGCGCGGCGTGCAGTGCGCGGTTGGGCTGCACCACCTCGCGCAGGCTGCCGTCCACCCGGAAGCGCACGCTGGAGCTGCGTTCGTAGGGCTCGATGTGGATGTCGCTGGCGCCGTCCTTGGCGGCCTGCGTCAGCAGCGCATTGAGCATGCGGATGATGGGCGCGTCGTTGGCGGCCTCCAGCAGGTCCTCCACCGCGGGCAGCTCCTGCATCATGCGCGACAGATCGACCGCGCTTTCCACCTCGCCCACCACTGCGGCGGCACTGGCCTCGCCACCGGCATAGGCGGCGGCCAGGCGCTGGTCCAGCGCGGCGGTGTCCTCGGCCTCGCAGGTGTCCACCGCGTACAGGCGCATCACCTCGCCGATGGCCGAGGGCGGCGTGCCCGGGGCCACACGCAGCAGCAGCTGCTGGCCGTCGTCCTCCAGCAGCAGGTGGTTGGCCTTGGCGAAGGCGTAGGGCAGGGGGTGGCGCTGGCCCATGTCAGTTCGGCGCGGTCGTGGCGGGTGCGGTCGTGGCCGGAGCCGGCTGCGCCGGACGGGTGCCGGGCAGCTCGGGCAGCACCGGGGCCTCGTTGATCGGGGTGAGGATGCTCGGCTCGGGCTGGGTGCTGCGCTGGGTGGCGCGGATCGCCTCGTAGCGGTCCAGCGCGATGCGGTCGGAGCTGCCCTGGTCGCGCACCACCACCGGCCGCAGGAAGATCATCAGGTTGCTCTTCACGCGGGTGCGGCTGTCGTTGCGGAACAGGTTGCCCAGGATGGGCACGCTGGCCAGGCCGGGCACGCGGCCGTCGCTGTCGGTGAACTCGTCCTTCATCAGGCCGCCGAGCACCATCATCTGGCCGTCGTCAACCACCACGGTGGTCTCGACCGCGCTCTTGTCGGTGATCAGGCCCGAGGTGGTGTTGCTGTTGACCGAGGAGTTCTCCTGGTAGATGGTCATGCGCACCGTGCCGCCTTCGCCGACCTGGCTCTTGACGCGCAGCGTCAGGCCCACGTCCTTGCGCTCGATGGTCTGGAAGGGGTTGGTGGCGCCGCTGCCGGTGCCGGTGTTGGTGAACGAGCCGGTGATGAAGGGCACATTCTGGCCGACGACGATCTTGGCTTCCTCGTTGTCCAGCGCCAGCAGCGTGGGCGTGGACAGGATGTTGGCGCCGGCCTGGGTTTCCAGGAAGCGCGCCAGCGTGCCCAGCGTGTAGACGCCGTTGAGCTTGTTGATGAAGCCGATGTTCAGGCCCTGGCCGGGCACGGTGATGCTGGTGCCGGTGGTCCCGGTGGTGCTGGCGGTGGCGCCGCCGAGCGACAGGTTGATGATGTTGTTGCCGCCGGAGCCGAAGTTGGTGCCGGCGACGATGCCGCGGGTGTTGCTGCTGTTGGACAGCAGGCCCTGCCACTGGATGCCGAAGTCGGCGGTCTTGCTGGCATCGACCTTGACGATCATCGACTCGACGAAGATCTGCGCGCGGCGGGTGTCGAGCTGGTCGATCACCTGGCGCAGCTGGCGGTAGACCGGCTCGGGCGCCGAGATGATCAGCGAGTTGGTGGCCGGGTCGGCCTGGATCTGGCCGCCGGTGGAGGGGCGGGCTGAGGACGCCACCGGCGTGGTGGCCGCCGCGCTGGCGCCACCGGTGCCGGCCACGCCGGTGTTGCTGCTGCTGGTGCTGCTGCCGGTGCCGGCGATCGAGCCCGGGCGGCTGCCGCCCTCCAGTCCGGTCAGGCTGCTGCTGCCGCCGGACCCGGCACCGGCGCCCGAGGTGGCACTGGCCAGCACCGCGCGCAGCACCTCGGCCAGCTTGGTGGCGTCGGCGTTCTTCAGGTAGACCACGCGGATCTGGCCGGCCGGGCCGCCGTCGGCGATCGGCTTGTCGAGCTTGTCGATCAGCGCCTTCACGCTGGCCAGGCGGGCCGGGTTGGCGGCGCGCACGATCAGCGAGTTGCTGCGCGGCTCCGCCATCACGCTGGTGGCGGCCGACTGCGACTGTGCGGCGCCCGGCACGCCGGGCGTGGGGGCCGATTCGGAGAGCTTCTGCACCAGCGGCTGCAGCTCGGAGGCCAGCGCGTGCTTGAGCGTCACCACCTCGACCTCGGAGGCCGCCGGCTGGTCCAGCGCGGCGATGATCTTGGCCAGGCGCTGCAGGTTGTCGGCGTAGTCGGTGATGACCAGCGTGCCGTTGCCGGCGTTGGCGTTGATCGTGTTGTTGGCGCTGATCAGCGGCCGAAGGATGGCGACCAGGCTGTTCGGGTTCTCGTGGTTGAGGCGGAAGATCTGGGTCAGGATCTGGTCACCGCGCACGGTGGGCGCACCCACCACCACGGTGCCGGCCTGCAGCTTGGCCTCGGCCTCGGGCACCACCTTCAGCAGGCCGGCGTTCTCGACCACCGTGAAGCCCAGGCCGCGCAGCGCGGCCAGGTAGCTGCGCCAGGCCTCCTGCGGCGGCAGCGCCTTGTCGGAGGTGATGGTCAGCGAGCCCTTGACGCGCGGATCGACCAGGATCTGGCGGTCCAGCATGGTGCCGATCGCGCGCGAGACCATCTCGATCTCGGCGTTGACGAAGTTCAGCGTGACCGGCGCCTTGGCGCGCGTGGCGGGCATCGGCATGTCACCGTCGGCGGCCTGGACAGGCCAGGCCAGCGCGAGGGCCAGCGCCAGGGCGCCGTGCCGGAAGGAGAAGTGATGGAGCTTGGCCATGGTCACCCGATCGAGAGACGCGACAGCGCGCCGTCGCGCCGTCCGATGATGTTGAGCAAGTTGTTCAGCGCGGCCTCCTGGCCCGGTGCGGCCGAGGCTTCGCCGCGCAGGCGCAGGCCCTGGGCGCCGATCTCGCCCTGGCCGGTCAGGCGCAACGCGCCGTCCAGCGTGGACAGTTGCAGGGCGACGCGCCGGTCGCCCTGGGGCGCCAGCAGCAGCTGGTAGCTGCCCAGCGGTTCGATGCTGGACAGGCGCGAGCTGAACTGCAGCAGCTCGACGCGCGCCTGGCCTTCGAGGCGCCAGCCCTGGGCGTCGCTCTCGAAGCGCAGGCCACTGCTGGACAGCCGCAATTCGCCCCCGGGCCGCAAGGTGTTCAGCGGCGCGCCCAGGCCGGCCAGCCAGGCGGCCGGCCAGTGGCCCAGTGCGCCGGCGGCGCCCTGCAGTTCGATGCGCTGGCGTCCCCAGCCGGGCTGCCAGTCGATCTGCAGCGGGGCGTCGATGTGGCCGGGTTGCTGCAGCTGCCAGCGCAGACCCAGCCAGGTGGGCCGGGCGCGCCAGTGCAGCCGCGCGGGCAGCACCGAGGCGTCGCGCGAGCCGGTCGGCCCGGCCAGCACCGGCAGCGCGCTGCCCTGCCAGACGGTGCCCTGCGGATCGACCAGCTGCACGCGGTCCTGGCTCAGGCGCGCCACTGCCTGCGCCAGCCAGGCCGCCGGTGCCTGGGTGACGAGACCGGCCACCAGGCCCAGCAGCGCCCCCAGCGTGGCCCAGGCCCAGACGCGCGGCGCGCGGCCGGCGACCGCGGACGCGCCGCGCAGCGGCTGGGACAGGTGGGGGCGGCGGCGCATCATGGGGCGGCGCTCGCCGGCAGGCTGACCACCACCTGGCCGCTCAGGCCGGCCTGGCTGCGGCTGAGCTGCATGTCGATCGGGCGCGCCCGGGCGCCGCTGCGCACCTCGGCCAGCCAGCCGGTGAGCGCGGCGGGGGACAGGTCGGTGACGTTCAGCGTGGCGCGGTCGGCCACGACGTTGAGCTTGACCTTGCTGCCCAGGCGGTCGGTGGCGGCCTTCAGCGCCAGGCGGGACTGCTCGCCACTGACGGCGGGCTGGGCCTTGAGCTCGCGCGCTTCGGCGGCCAGGCGCTGCATGCCCAGGAACTGGGCCTCCAGCGCCTCGCGCTGCGGGGGCACCTCGCGCCAGGTGCGCCAGGCCGGCTGCAGGCCGACGAACCACAGCAGACCCAGCAGCACGACCGCACCGGCCAGGCGCACCAGGGTCTGCTCGCGCGGGGCCAGCGTGGCCCAGCGGGTCTGCAGCGGCAACAGCATCGGCTTCATTGCTCATCCCCTGTGCCCTGGGCAGGGCTCTGGCGCGGTGGCGGCAAGGGCTGGCCTGGCGGGGGCGGCATCGACGCGCCCTGGGCCGCTGCGGGCGGGACCATGCCCTGGGCACCGGGGCCGGGCGGTCGCGCAGGCGGCGCAGCGGCCGCGGCAGCGGGCGGCGCCCGGCGCGGGTCCAGGCGGCTGATCACCAGGCGTCCGGGTGCGGCCTCGGCGTCCAGGCCGAAGGGCTGCAAGCGGCTGCGCAGGCCATCGATCTCGGCCGGCGTCCAGCCGGCGCTGGCCAGGGTCAGGCTGCCGGGCTCGAACTTGATCGAGTCGGCCGGGCCGCGCGAGGGCGGCCAGGCGGCGTCCACCGCCTGCAGCATCGGCTCCAGGTCGGTCTCGCCGGGGCGGCCGGCGCTGGCGCGCAGCAGCTCGATCTCCTTTTGCATCTGCACGCCGGGGTCGATCACGGCGCGCACATGCGGGAAGCTGCCCTGCAGCAGCGAGGCCATTGCCGCCTTCTGCCGCGCCAGGGCGTCGCGCTGCTGCCAGGCCCAGGCGTTCAGGCCCACCAGTTGCACCGCGACCAGGGCCACCAGGCCCCAGCGCACCGGGCGCCAGGCGCGGTCGCTGCGGAAGCGCCGCCAGCCGTCGCGCAGCAGGCGGCTGCCGCGGTGCTGCGGCGCCAGGTCGAACTGGCGCAGGTTGCCGTCCCAGGCGGCGGCGGCCAGGGCCAGGTCGGTGGCCGAGCGGGCGGCCACGGTCTCGGCGTCGAGGTGGGCCAGGGGCTGGGCACTGTCGCCGGAGGCGCTCCAGCGCACCGAGGCGCCGGCACTGCGACCGGCCACCCAGGTGCGGGCGCCGCCACCATGCAGCGGCAGGCAGGCCAGGCCGTCGGGGTCGCGCCAGGCCAGGGTCTGGGCGCCCGGCTGGGCCGGGGCGTAGGCGTGACCGGCCGGTTCACCGTCCGGGGCCCAGGCCGGCACCACGCGGTCCACGGTGGCGCCGCCGGTCTCCAGCGCCGCCAGCTGGCCGCGCAGCCAGGCCCGGTGGGTCACCGCCACCCAGCCCGGCTCGCCGGCCTTCCAGCCGGGCGCCAGCGCCAGGTGCAGGTCGGCCTCGTCCTCGAGCAGCGATTCCTCGAGCAGACCGGCCAGCGCCGCGCGCAGCCGCGCGGCCGGCGCCTTGGGCACGGGCAGGCGGTGCCAGGACAGCGCTTCGGGCGGCAGCACCGCCACCACGCTGCCGGCGCGCGGCAGCCGTTCCAGGGGATCACGCCCCTGGCGGATCAACTGCCGGGTGTCACTGGCCAGCACCCAGTCCCACTCGGGGGCGGCGCCTTCGGCGGGCGCCTGCGGGGGGGCCTGCACGGACAGCCGGGGCGGGGCCGGCAAGAGGACGATCAGGATGGACATGGACGGAATTCGGGGCCGCTAGGCGCAGGGTACGTCGGAGCGCAGCCCCGGGCCGCACCCTGGCCAGCGTTGTACCGCATTATGGTGTCGAGCCGGCAGGCGGCATCCCTCATGGGCCGGACGGTCATGATTCTGGGGGGAGCGTCTCGCGGCGCATCACGATCACGTCCTGACCACGCCGCATCACCAGGCTGCGCTCGCGCACGACGAAGCTGTCGTAGCGCAGCTCGCCCAGCACCTCGAAGTACTGCGAGCTCACGCCCAGCAGCTTCTCGGACAGCTGCAGTTTCTCGGGCAGCAGCTTCTTGGCGTCGGCCAGCGTCCCGAAGCCGCCGTTCAGCCGGGCCCGCAGCAGGCGCTCGGCGGTGGCGCGGTCCAGGCCCTCGACGGCGGCCATCAGCACCTCGGGCGGGGCGGTGTTGAGGTTGATGCCGGTGAGTGAGGGCAGGATCACCACGAAGGGCTCCAGCCGGCGGATGGTCTCGCCGTCCAGCCCCAGCCAGGCCAGCTGCTCCATGCGCATCGGCGTCAGCGGCGAGCCGGGGGCGACGCGCTCGGAGTCGTCGATCTGGTCCTCGGCCAGCGAGGCGCCGTTCATGCCGTCGGCAATGCGCGTGGCCACGTCGCGCGGCAGGCCCAGGGTGTCGCACAGGCGCTGCATCAGCTGCAGCTGGACGTCGGCATCCTCCTTCTCGTCCTGCACCAGGTTGCGCAGGTTGTAGCGCGACTGGGCGTCGGTGATGCGGCCGGTCAGGAAGGCATCCAGGCCGCTGCTGTCGGCGCTGTTGTCGCGGTCGGCGGCCAGGAACTCGGACAGGCGCACGTCCTGCAGCGGGGTGGCCCAGACCTCGTCGAGCGAGTCGATGTTGCGGTGCTTGGTGTCCTGCAGGTCGGTGCGCAGGATCAGCCGCGCCCAGTCGACCGCGCCCTGCACCAGCCAGCTGGCCTGGCTGCGCGCGCGCTCGGCGCCCTCCACCTCGACCGCCTGCCACTGCTGCCAGACCATGCCGGCGGTCAGCGTGGCCACCAGCGTGACGACCAGCATCGCAAGCAGCAGCGCGGCGCCGCGCTGGGCGGATCGCAGACGGGAGCTCAGGGCGGCACGGCTCATGGGCGCAGCACGATGTCGCGGGTGAGCGGGCCGCCGGGCATCTGCAGCTGCAGGCGCACGCCGCGGGGCAGCAGCTCGCGGTCAAAGTCCGGGGGCGGGTTGTCGCCCTTGGGCGGGGGCACCGGCACGGGGGCGGTGTCGCCGGTGGATTGGGCGTTGGACCAGTTGTTGTCGGTCAGCCGCCAGTAGTAGACCTGCCAGCCGTCCAGGTCGCCCAGCATGCGCAGCGCATCGCCGCTGATCGCGCTCCACTGCTGGCCGCGGATCCACCAGTCCTGCATGTCTCGCACCCGCGTCACCGGCGGCGAGGCCCAGCGCCACAGCTGGCGGTCCTGCAGCGTCCAGACGACGAACTGCAGGCCCTCGGGCGTGCGCCGGGTCAGGCGCAGCGCCGCGCCGTCGAAGCGCAGCGAGGGCGCGGCGGCGCTGTCCTGGATCTGGTTCAGGTCCTGCTCCCACTGCGCCAGCACATTGCCCAGGCGCATCATCTGCGCGCTGGCCTGCTGCGCGCCGTCGCGGCTGCGCGCCAGTGCGTCGATGCCCTGCCACGCCATGGCCGCCAGCACCGCCATCACGAACAGCGCCACCAGCACCTCGACCAGCGTGAATCCGCGCGATGACCCGGGCCGGTTCACGTCAGTACTTCGGAATGATCACGGACAGCCGCACCAGCGGCTGCCCCTGGTCGTCGGCCACGCCCAGGTCGACGATGCGAAAGCTGGGGTTGAACGAGGCCCGCACCTGCTGCTTGAGCACGAAGCGCCGGCCCATCAGCGTGCACTCGTCGTCGACCTGGCCGACGTCCGGGAAGAGCTTGGCCAGGCGCATCGCGCTCAGCCGGTTCTCGGCGCACCACTGGGCCATCATCACGTCGCCCAGGCGCTGCGAGTTGTCGAGCAGGGCGCCCCCGGCGCGGCTGCCCGCGGCCAGCGCGATGGCGACGATGGCCACCGCGACCAGCACCTCGACCAGCGTGAAGCCGCGACTGCGCATGGGGCCTCAGCGCGCCGCCAGCGCGCTGCTCTCCAGCACGGCGAAGGGGCCCAGGCCATCGGTGGCCAGCACCACCTGCCGATCTTCCAGGCGCAGGGCCACGCGCTGGGCGCCGATCACCGGCTCGGGGCCCAGGTGCAGCACCGGCGCGCCGATCACCTCGGCGCGGGTGCGGGCGTCCAGCCACTGCGTGGGCAGGCCGGCGCGCTCGCCCAGGCCGCTGAAGGCAAAGCCGTCGCCCTGCTCGCGCACCGGGAGCCAGTTCACCGGCTGGCCGGTCGCCCGCGAGCGGGCCCGGGCGGCCTCGAACAGCGCCGACAGGCGCGCCGCTTCTTCCTCGAGCCGGCTGGCATTGGCGTCGCGCAGCGCCAGCACCGCCACGCCGGTGGCCACCGCGATCAGGGCGACCACGATCATCAGCTCCAGCAGCGTGAAGCCGCCGGTGCCGCGGCGTTGCGGCCGGGTCGGCTTACTGCCAGGAGCCAATATCGGCGTCCTTGCCTTCGCCGCCGGGCTGGCCGTCGGCGCCCAGTGTGAAGACGTCGATCTCGCCCTTCACGCCGGGGTTGGCGTACTGGTAGGGACGGCCCCAGGGATCGGCGGGCAGCTTGTCGACGTACTTCTTCCAGTTGGCCGGCGCCGGGCCGGCGCTGGGCCGGTTCACCAGGGCCTCCAGGCCCTGCTCGGCGGTGGGGTAGCGCTGGTTGTCGAGCTTGTAGAGCTTGAGCGCCTGCATCAGGTTGCCGACGTCGGTGCGCGCCGCGGTCACCCGCGCGTCATCGGCGCGGTCCAGCACATTGGGCACGACCAGCGCGGCCAGCACGCCGATGATGACCAGCACCACCATCAGCTCGATGAGGGTGAAGCCGCGCTGGACCAGGCGGCGGGCGGTGAACAGGGGGTGCTTCATGGGCGGAGGGCTCGTGCTGCGGGATCGCTGGATGATAATCGTCGGATGCGGACGCGATTGTTAAGCCTTGCCGTCTGGGCGCTGGTGGCCCTGGCTGCCACGTTCTGGGGATTGAAGCTGGGCGCCGGCGGTCCGGGCCTGCCCGCGCACGCCCAGGCCCCCGCGCGCGGCCTGCCTGCCGGTGGCGACCTGCACCGCCTGCTGGGCAGCAGCGCGGTGGCGGCGGCCGAGGCCGACGACGAGGATGCCGGCGACAGCGCGCTGCAACTGCTGGGCGTGGTGGCGCCGCGCGGTGCCGAGCATTCACCGCAGGGCGTGGCGCTGATCTCGGTGGGTGGCCAGCCGGCCAAGGCCTTCCGCACCGGCGCCTCGGTGACCGAAGACCTGGTGCTGCTGGCCGTGGGCCGGCGCAGCGCCTCGCTGGGCCCGCGTGGCGGCCCGGCCGAGACCGAACTGCGCCTGCCCGAGCCGACGCGCAGCAGCGCCCCGGCGGTGGCGGGCGGCTTCCAGCCGCGGCCGATGCCGGGTCAGCCGGGCGCGCTGTTGCAGCCCGGCGCGATGGGCCAGCCCGGCGCCGCCATCCGTCCGATGGGCCAGCCCGCCGACGTGCAGCGCGCTCCGCAGCCGGGACGTGCCCAGGCCGCCAGCACCGCCGACGACGAAGACGACGAGTGAGGCGGCCGCCCGCCGCGCGGCGGCGCTCAGCGCCCGCAGCGCGACGGCAGTGGCGGCACCCAGTCCCAGCCGTAGGGCCCGTCGCGCAGCTGCAGCGCCAGCGCCGACCCACCCCGACATTGCCATTGCAGCCGCGCCGCGGCCCCGTCGTTGCGCCAGCCGATGAAGCTCAGCCGGCCGCCCGGCGAGGCCTCCTGGCGCAGCAGCACGCGCCAGCGTGATTCCACCCGTCCCAGCAGCACCACCACCGGTTGGTCCTCGGCCAGCGTGCCGGTGCTGATCAGCAGGCGGCCGCCGGGCGCCGGCCAGGCCGGGCCGGGCAGCCGCAGCGGCGGCGCACCCTCACCCGCCAGACGGTAGGCCGGGGGCTGGCCAGGCGGAAATTCGACCAGCAGGTCCAGCCCGCTGTCGGCCAAGGGGCCCAGCCAGCGGACCGTGGGCGGCCGGGCCGCGTCGACCGGCGGGCTCAGGCTGAGCTGGCCGGACTCGCGGCGCGCCTGCTCACCATGGGCTTGCAGCGCGCGGCTTTCCAGCCGCTCGGCGCAGTCGGGGGTCAGGGGTTCGGCACAGCTGCCGAGCAGCGGATGCCCCGCGGCACGCAGCCCCGGGTGGGCACCGGCGCCCAGCAGGGCCAGCGCCAGCACCGGGCCCGCGGCGCGGACACGGGCCGTCCACCCGTGTGGCGGTCGGAGCGAAGACAGTCGCGGCAGGCGCTGCAGGGCCAGCATGCCCGCATGGTAGGCCCTGGTCGCCCCAGCGGCCAGCGCCTGTGGCGCAGCGGCCTCAGCCCCGGCGGGGGCGCGCCGCCAGGCCATCCAGGCGCTTGCGCAGCGCCGGGATCAGCGGCAGCGTGGCCTCATAGCCGGCCTGGATCATTTCGCGGCGGGCGCCGAAGTCGCTGCTGGCGAACTGTGCGGTGTCCGGGCGGACCACCAGGTCGGCCTGCAGCGCTTCCTGGTCGGCCAGCGCACGGCCCATGATCTCGAAGGACTGCAGCACCACTTCGTAGAGGCCGCTCAGGTCGTGGCGACGCGGGCGCGCAGCCACATCGACCGCCAGCACCAGCTCGGCGCCCAGCTGGCGCGCCGCGCGCACCGGCAGCGGCGAGACCAGGCCGCCGTCGACCAGCTCCCGCCCCTGCACCATCGGCGGCACGAAGACCCCGGGGATGCTGCACGAGGCGCGCACGGCGTCGGCCACCGGCCCCTGGCGCAGCAGCACCAGCTCGCCGCTGCGCAGGTCGGTGGTGACGGCGGCGAAGGGGGTGCGCAGCTGTTCGATCTGCGCGCCGCGCAGGCGCTCGGCGACGATGCGCGCCAGGGCCTCGCCGGCCAGCATGCCGCGGCGCCCGGCGCTGGCGAAGTCGGCCACGTCGGCCTCGCGCACCTGCAACGCGAAGGCTTCCATCTGTGCCGCGCTCCAGCCAGCCGCCAGGAAGGCGCCGACCAGCGCACCGGCGCTGGTGCCCACGACCAGGTCGGCCGCGATGCCGGCCTGCTCCAGCGCACGGGCCACGCCGATGTGGGCGAAGCCGCGCGCCGAGCCGCCGCCCAGGGCCAGGGCCAGCCGCGGGCGCGGCTGCGAGCGGGCGGGCAGGGCCAGGCCCAGGACGGTGGCGCCCAGCAGGGCGCGGCGCGACGCTGTCATTTCGGCGCGGCGGCGTCGACCGCCTGCACCCGGCCCTGCTCGATCAGGCTGCGCAGCCGCGCCCAGGCCGACTCGAAGGCGCCGGGCGGCTCGTTGGCGGTGAGTGTGGCGAGCTGTTCGCCCAGCACCACCAGCTCGACCCGCCGGTTCAGGCGCTTGCCGTCCTCGGTGCTGTTCGAGGCCACCGGCCGGCGGAACGAGAAGCCGGCGGCCTCCAGGCGCGCGGCCGGCACGCCGCGGCTGCTCAGCGCGTCGGCCACGGCGCGCGCGCGGGCCAGCGACAGCTGCTCGTTGAGGTTGGCGCTGCCGTCGGTGTCGGTGTGGCCTTCCACGGCCACGCGCTTGTCGGTCTTGGTCAGCAGCAACTGCGCCACGCGGTCGAGGAAGGGCGCCGCTTCGGCCTGCTGAAAAGTGGCCTTGCCCGACTCGAACAGCACGCTGCCGGGCAGCACGATCTGCACGCCGCGCTCGGTCTGGTCGACCGCCAGCACCGCGCCGCGGTAAGGCGTGGCGGGCGCCGGGGGCGGCGCAGCCGGCGGGGTGGATTGGCAGGCCGCCAGCAGCAGACAGGCGCTGAGCGCGGACAGGGCAGGGCGAAGACGCGGCATTCGGCAGGCGGGTGGCAGCACAAGACAGGCTGCACTCTAGGCAGGCCCGTGGTGCACGGCTGCCCCCTGGCCGCGGCCCGCGGGCAACCTGTCACGCAGGCGGCTGCCCGCGTCGGCGCCGGCCGACGCCGGTGCCGATTTGTGCACGGGCGGCACCGGGCCGCCCGAGGGTCACTGGATGTCCAGGAAGACCGCGCTGACCGGGCCGGTGCGGCCCTTCGCGTTGGTGCCGGCCACCCACACCAGGTGGCGGCCCGGCGACAGCCCGGCGGTGGGCAGGCTGACTTGGACCGCCTCGGTCTTGCCGCCGAAGGCGCCGTCGGTGGCCGCCATCGGCAGGCCGGTGGCGCCGGGGGCCCACGGGGGCACGTCCACATAAGCCGTGGCGGCGCTGATCCGGGGCGTGGCCTGCTTGCCGTTGGCGTTGCTGAAGCGCGTGGCGTCGATCGTGGCGCGCAGCGTGACCGGCGTGCCTGGCGTCACGTTGTTGGCGCTCAGCCCCAGCGACAGCGCGTCCGGGCCGGAGGGCAGCAGGTAGGGGGCGCGCACCACCTTGGCGGCGTACATCAGCGCCGCCAGGTTGCCCGCCTTGATGGCCGGGTAGCTACCGCAGCCCTGGAAGAAGGTGGTGCCCATCTCGAAGGTGTAGGCCGCCACGCCCAGCTCGCCGTAGCTGATGCCGTCGCTGGTGCCGTCGGTGGGGTACAGGCCGATCGACTGCTCGGGGAAGTGGCCGTTGAGGTAGGCGAAGCGCCGGCCCAGGGTCTGCAGGTCGGTGGCGTTGCCCGACAGGGTGGCGGTCGAGCCCCAGGGCCACAGCACCAGCTGGCCATAGCTGTGCAGGTCGATGTGGATGCCGCTGGTGTCGCGCGGTGCCGCGTCACCCACGCCGGTGCCGCGGCGGTCCGGCCACAGCGAGCGCACATAGGCCTGCACCGCCTGGATCTCGGGCTCGGAGCCGGCCGACGGACCGCGGTAGGTGTCGGCGCAGGCGCTGCTGCTCGAGCCCTGGCCATTGGTGATGTTCCAGTTGAACGTGAAGTTGCGGTTCAGGTCGGCGCCGCGGCTGTTGCTGTTGGCCCCGCAGTAGTTGCGGTTGGTGTTCTTGCGCCACAGCAGGCCGGTCTCGGCCTTCTTGCGGCCATCGGGGTTGGTGTGCAGCAGCAGGTGGACCTCGTGGTGGTCGAGGATCCAGGTGGCCTCGGGGTCGGTGCCGTAGCCGTTGACCAGCTGCTGCGCCAGCGCCAGCGCGGTGGGCGCGGTGACGTACTCGCGGGCATGGATGGCCGAATTGACGAACAGCTTGGGCTTGTCGCCGCCGATGGCCGAGTTGGTCAGCTTCAGCACCTTCAGGTCGTAGCCGCCCAGGCCGTTGGCCTTCTCCCAGCTGCTGCCGATGACGTTGTAGCTGGCCAGCGTGGGGCGGGCGCTGACCAGGGCCTGGGCGGCGGTCTGGGTCTCCTCGACCGTCTCGTAGCAGCTGTAGCCGGGGATGGCCTCGGCGCCCACGTCCTGCGAGGCCGCGCGCCCCAGGATGCGCGGGTTGGCCTGGCGCGACAGTGCGTCGAGCTGACGCTGGCGCAGCGCGGCGAAGTCGTCCGCCGGATCGATGCGGCGCGCAAAGGGGCGCAGGCGGGCGAGCTCCTCGTCGTCGAGCTGCATCACCAGCACCGCCTGCTTCCAGTGACCGTCGACCACGGCCTCGTGCAGGCTGATCATGGCCTTGCGGGCTGTTTCGGGATTGGCGAACTGCACGCGGTAGTAGCGAGCGGTGGCGCGCTCGGCGTCGGCCTCGGCCTGCCATTCGGCGCGGCTGTCCACGCTCATCGGGTGGGCACTGCTGAGCAGCGGCAGCAGTGCTGCGATCACGGTCAGGGTCAGGCGCGACATCGGGGTCTCCCGGGATCGAAAGGCGCGATGCTACGTCGCCGGCTCGCTGGCGACAGTCCCTAGGAGTCGCTCAGCCGAACAGGCCGCGGTGCTGCTCTCGCAGCAGGTTCTTCTGCACCTTGCCCATGGTGTTGCGCGGCAGTTCCGGCACGATGAAGACCTGCTTGGGCACCTTGAAGTTGGCGATCTTCGACTTCAGTGCGGCGACGATGGCCGTGCCATCGAGCGCGCTGCCGGCCTTGGGCACCACCACCGCCACCACCCCCTCGCCGAAGTCGGGGTGCGGCAGGCCGATCACCGCGCTCTCGGCCACGCCGGGCATGTCGTTGATGAAGCCTTCCACTTCGGCCGGGTAGACGTTGTAACCGCCGGTGATGATCAGGTCCTTGCTGCGGCCGACGATGGTCACGTAGCCATCCGCATCGCGCTGGCCGACATCGCCGGTCTTGAACCAGCCGTCGTCGGTGAACTCCTCCTTCGTCTTCTCGGGCATGCGCCAGTAGCCGGCGAAGACATTGGGGCCGTGCACCTGGATGCCGCCGATCTCGCCCGCGGGCAGGTCCTGGCCGGCGTCATCGCGGATGCGCAGGCCCACGCCAGGCAGCGGGAAGCCCACCGTGCCACCGCGTCGCGCGCCGTCGGCCGGGTCGCAGGGGTTGGAGGTCAGCATGATGGTCTCGCTCATGCCGTAGCGCTCCAGGATGGTGTGGCCGGTGCGCTGCTGCCAGTCGGTGAAGGTCTCGATCAGCAGCGGCGCCGAGCCGCTGATGAACAGGCGCATGTTCCGGCAGGCCGTTCGGTCCAGGCCCTTCTCGGCCAGCAGGCGCACGTACAGCGTGGGAACGCCCATGAAGACCGTGGCCTCGGGCAGGCGCGCCAGCACCGCCTTGGGGTCGTACCTGGCGAACCAGATCATCTTGCTGCCGTTGAGCAGCGCCCCGTGCGAGGCGACGAACAGGCCGTGCACATGGAAGATCGGCAGCGCGTGGATCAGCACATCGCCCGCTTGCCAGCGCCAGTAGTGCTTGAGCACCTGGGCATTGCTGGCCAGGTTGCGGTGCGACAGCATCGCCCCCTTGCTGCGGCCGGTGGTGCCGCTGGTGTAGAGGATGGCGGCGAGTTCGTCGCTTTCCTTGAAGGCCGGCGTGTGCTCGTCGGCCTGGAAGGCGGCGCGGTCCAGCAGCGTGCCCGTGCGGTCCTCGTTCAGCGTGAAGACATGGGTGGTGCCGGCGGCAAACGCGATGCGGCTGACCCAGGTGAAGTTCTTCTGCGTGGTGACGAAGACCGCCGGTTCGGCGTTGCCGATGAAGTACTCGATCTCGGCCGCCTGGTAGGCGGTGTTCAGCGGCAGGTAGACATGGCCGGCGCGCAGCACCGCCAGGTACAGGATCAGCGCCTCGACGCTCTTCTCGGTCTGCACCGCCACGCGGCTGGCCGGCGGCAGGTCCAGCGACTCCAGCAGGTTGGCGATGCGGGCACTGGCGCGGTCCAGGTCGCGCCAGCTGTAGTACAGCGGTGCGCCGGGGCCATCGGCGGTCTCGATCGCGCAGGCATCCAGGTCGGCCGGGAAGTGCTGGCGCAGCGTGACGAAGAGGTTGTGGTTGAGCATGGGTCGTTTTCCTGGTCCGTCAGCGGAAAACCGCCGGACGCTTCTCATTGAAAGCCGCCAGTCCCTCGCGGTGTTCGTCGGACGGGGCGTAGGCGTAATGGGGTTCGCGCTCGGCGCGGTGGCTGGGCTGGTCGCGGTGAGCGAACTGGCGCAGCGCGCGCTTGTTCAGGCGCATCGCCTGCGGCGACAGGCGGGCGATCTGGCGCGCGCTGGCCAGGGCCTCGGCGGCCACCTCGGCGTCGGGCACCACGCGGGTGAGCAGGCCGCGGCGCAAGGCCTCGTCGGCGTTCAGCACACGGGCTTCCAGCAGCAGTTCGCGCAGCACGGTCTCGCCCACCACGCGGGCGACGATCTCGATCTCGGCCGGCGCCATCGGAAAGCCCAGCTTGGCGATCGGCACGCCGAAGCGGCTGCCCTGGCCGGCGATGCGCAGGTCGCAGCAGCAGGCGATCTCCAGGCCACCGCCGATGCAGGCGCCGTCGATCTGGGCCACCAGGGGCACCTCCAGTGCCAGCAGCGCCCACAGCGCCGGCGCGACGATCTCCTCGTGGAAATGCGCCAGTGTGTCGGCCTGGAAGCGGAAGGCGGGGAACTCCTCGATGTCGCCGCCGGCCACGAAGGTCCCGCCCTCGCCCTGCACGATCACCGCGCGGGCATCGCTGGCCTGCAGCGACTCGGCGTGGGCGCGCAGCTCACGCCACATCGTGGTGTCCAGTGCGTTGAGCTTGCCGGGGTGGGCAATCGTCAGGCGGGCGATGCCGTGGGCATCGGCCGCGTCGAGTCGAACATGTCCGGTCATGCCGGCAGTATCAATCGAGTTTGGCCCCCGAGAGCTTGACCACCGAGCCCCAGCGCTTGATCTCTTCGCTGACAAAGCGGCCGAAGTCATCGCCCCACAGCGTGGGCACGGTGCTGCCCAGGCCGGTCCAGGTGGTCTTGAGCTCGTCGGAGCTCAGCGCCTTCTTCAGCTCGGCCTGCATCTGCTCGACGATCTCGCGCGGCGTGCCCTTGGGCGCCCACAGGCCGTACCAGGTGGCGACCTGGTAGGTGGGCACCGAGCCTTCGGCGGCGGTGGGGATGTCCGGGAAGCCCGGCGCGCGCTGCGCCGAGGCCACCGCCAGCGCCTTGATGCGGCCCGACTTGATGTGCTGGGCGGAACTGCCCAGGCCGTCGAACATCAGGTCGACCTGACCGGCCATCAGGTCCTGCAGCGCCGGGCCGGCGCCGCGGTAGGGGATGTGGGTGATGAAGGTCTTGGTCTGCAGCTTGAACAGTTCGCCCGCCAGGTGATGTGAGGTGCCGTTGCCGGCCGAGCCGTAGTTCAGCTTGCCCGGATTGCGGCGCAGGAAGTCGAGCAGCGCGGGCAGGTCCTTGGCCGTGACCTTCTGCGGGTTGACGACGATGACCTGCGGCACGCTGGAGATCAGGCCCACCGGCACGAAATCGCGCTCCAGGTCGTACTCCAGCCTGGGGTACATGGCTGGGGCGATCGCGTGGTGCACCGCGCCCATGAAGAAGGTGTAGCCGTCGGGCGCGGCCTTGGCCGCCAGCGTGGCGCCCAGCGTGCCGCCGGCGCCGCCCTTGTTGTCGATGATGAACTGCTTGCCCAGCTTGTGGCTCAAATGGGCCGTCAGCGGCCGCGCGAAGGCGTCGGTGCCACCGCCGGCGGGGAAGGGCACGACGATGGTCACCGGCCGCGCCGGCCAGCTGCCCTGGGCCCGCGCGGCGCCCGGCAGCCCGGCCAGCAGGGTCGAGCCGGCGGCGGCCGCCAGCAGGGCGCGGCGATCGGTGTCGATCAAGGGCATGGAGTCTCCTGTCCTGTGGTTCTGCCCCGGATCGTAACGGCAGGCCCCGCATGGGCTGCCAAGGCGTTTCCCCGAGCCGCCGTTGACTGAAAACCATACAATCAGTGTCCAAAAGCAATACACTGGCCCGATGACCCTGCCCGCCAGCCACCTGCCACGCTCCGCCGAAGCGGTGCTGGAGCTGGCCGCGCGGACCATGTTCGACACCCTGGCCCAGGCTGCCCAGGGCATGCTGGTGGTGGACCGGCGCCACCGCATCGTCTGGATCAGCGAAGGCTACAAGCGCTTCCTGCCGGCGCTGGGTTTCGAGCGCGAGGACCAGTTCGTCGGCAAGCGGGTCGAGGACGTGGTGCCCAACACCCTGCTGGCCCAGGTGATCGACACCGGCCAGCCGATCCTGCTGGACCTGCTGACCAACAAGGCCGGCACCTTCCTGGTCAGCCGTCTGCCGCTGCGCGACGAGCTGGGCCAGGTGATCGGCGCGCTCGGCCTGGTGCTGCTGGACCACCCCGAGACCACGATGCAGCCGCTGATGACCAAGTTCAGCCGGCTCACCGAGGAACTGGCCGACGCACGCCGCCAGCTGGCCGCCGAGCAGGGCCGCCGGCGCCGTGCCAAGCACACCATCGCCAGCTATGTGGGCTCCAGCCCCTCGGTGCTCGAACTCAAGCGCCTGGCGCGCCGCGCGGCGGCCAGCGACGCCACCGTGCTGCTGCTGGGCGAGACCGGCACCGGCAAGGAGCTGCTGGCCCAGGCCATCCACAACGCGGGCCCGCGGGCGGCGCGGCCCTTCGTCGGCGTCAACATCGCCGCCGTGCCCGACACGCTGCTGGAGGCCGAGTTCTTCGGCGTGGCGCCCGGCGCCTACACCGGCGCCGAGCGCAAGGGCCGACCCGGCAAGTTCCAGCTGGCCGAGGGCGGCACGCTGTTCCTCGACGAGATCGGCGACATGCCGCTGCCGCTGCAGGCCAAGCTGCTGCGCGTGCTGCAGGAGCAGGAGGTCGAGCCGCTGGGCAGCAACACCGTGGTGGCGCTGGATGTGCGGGTGATCGCCGCCACCAGCCGTGACCTGCCGGCGATGGTGGCGGCCGGCCAGTTCCGTGCCGACCTGTACTACCGGCTGCACGTGCTGCCGATCCGTGTGCCGGCGCTGCGCGAACGCCTGGACGACCTGGACGCGCTGGCCGAGCACCTGCTGGACGACATCGCCCGCCGCGACGGCCTGCCGCCCCGCAGCCTGGCCGCCGACGCGCTGGACTGGCTGGCCCGCCACGACTGGCCGGGCAACATCCGCGAGCTGCGCAACCTGCTGGAGCAGGCCAGCCTGGTCAGCGACGAGCGGCTGCTGGGCGCGCGCCACCTGCGGCCGCTGCTGGCGGTGGACGAGTCGCGGCCCTTGCCGACCACTGTCCGAGGTCCGGACACTCCCGCCGACGGTCAGTCCTTGCCCGCCGCCGTGGCGGCGCTGGAGCAGCGCCTGATCACTGAGGCGCTGCAGGCCACCGGCGGCAACAAGCTGGCCGCCGCGCGGCGCCTGGGCATCGCCCGCGCCACCTTGTACGAGAAACTCAGCACCCTGAACCCCCCTTTGACCCGGAGCCCTTCATGAGCATGACCGCCGTTCACCTGGTTGCGATCGCCGCGCTGCTGCAGTACTTCGTCTTCAGCTATATCGTGGGCTGGGCGCGTGGCAAGTACGGTGTGGCGGCGCCCGCCGTCAGCGGGCATCCCGTCTTCGAGCGCCATTACCGGGTGCAGATGAACACGCTGGAGATGCTGGTGATGCTGCTGCCGGCGTTGTGGCTGGCCGGGCAGTTCTGGTCGCCCACCGCGGCCGTCGTCGGCGGCCTGGTCTACCTGGTGGGCCGCGGCGTGTACGCGCTCAGCTACGTGCGCAACCCGGCCAGCCGCACCGCCGGCTTTGCGCTGAGCATCGGCCCCACGCTGACCCTGCTGATCGGCGCCGTGGTGGGGATGCTGCGCGCCTGACCCGGGTTTGTCCGGGGCCGTGCAGGCACGGCCGTTGCACTCGTGTCTCCATCCAACACCCTGGACCCGGAGACACGATGACCCTGCGTCGCCTCACCCTCGCCGCTGCCGCGCTGATCGCGCTGGGCAGCACCGCCCTGCCTGCACTGGCCGCCGGCGAGATCCGCATCGCCCACATCCACAGCAAGACCGGCCCGCTCGAAGCCTATGGCAAGCAGACGGCGCTGGGCTTCAGGATGGGCCTGGAGTACGCCACCAACGGCACGATGGAGGTGGCCGGCAAGAAGCTGGTGGTCATCGAGAAGGACGACCAGGGCAAGCCCGATCTGGGCAAGAGCCTGCTGGCCGCCGCCTATGGCGACGACCAGGCCGACATCGCCGTGGGTCCCACCTCGTCCGGCGTGGCGCTGGCGATGCTGCCGGTGGCCGCCGAGTACAAGAAGATCCTGCTGGTCGAGCCCGCGGTGGCCGACTCGATCACCGGCGACAAGTGGAACAAGTACATCTTCCGCACCGGCCGCAACAGCAGCCAGGACGCGATCAGCAACGCGGTCGCGCTGGACAAGCCCGGCACCGTGATCGCCACGCTGGCCCAGGACTACGCCTTTGGCCGTGATGGCGTCAAGGCCTTCAAGGACGCGATCAAGCAGGCCAAGCTGGTCCACGAGGAATACCTGCCCACCAACACGACGGACTTCACCGCCGGTGCGCAGCGCCTGATCGACAAGCTCAAGGACCAGCCGGGCCGCAAGGTGATCTTCATCATCTGGGCCGGCTCGGGCAACCCGTTCAAGATCGCCGACCTGGACCTCAAGCGCCATGGCATCGAGATCGCCACCGGCGGCAACATCCTGCCGGCCATGGCCTCGTACAAGAACTTCCCCGGCATGGAAGGCGCCACCTACTACTACTTCGGCATCCCGAAGAACCCGGTCAACGAGGCGCTGGTGGCGCAGCACTACAAGCAGTTCAAGCAGCCGCCCGACTTCTTCACCGCCGGCGGCTTCAGCGCCGCGATGGCCGTGGTCACCGCGCTGAAGAAGACCAACGGCGACACCGCCACACCCAAGCTGATCAGCACCATGGAGGGCATGAGCTTCGACACGCCCAAGGGCGTGATGACCTTCCGCAAGGAAGACCACCAGGCGATGCAGAGCATGTACCACTTCAGGATCAAGGTCGACCCGGCCTTCGCCTGGGGCGTGCCTGAGCTGGTGCGCGAGATCAAGGCGTCCGAGATGGACGTCCCCATCCGCAACAAGCGCTGAGCCCGCGCGTGACGCGACACCTGGCCGCCTGGCTGCTGGCCGGCGTGGTGCCCTGCGCCGGCGCCGCGCTGCCGCCGCTGCCCGCGGGCATCGTCGACCCGGCGCAAGGCGCGTCGGTGTCGGGCATCTCCTCGGGCGGCTACATGGCGGTGCAGCTGCACTTCGCCCACGCCGAGACCTTCACGCTGGGCGTGGGCGTGGTGGCCGGTGGCCCCTTGGGCTGCGCCGAAGGGGACGTGGCCAAGGCGCTGGGCCGCTGCATGGCCCATGAGCAGCCGATTCCGGTGGAGGCGCTGGTCCAGCGCGCCCGCAGCGCGGCGCAGCAGGGCCAGCTGGCGCCGCTGAGCCAGGTGGGGGCGGGCCGCGTCTACCTGTTCGGCGGCACGCGCGACGAGACTGTGCGCCCAGGCGTGATGAACGACCTGCGCGCCTTCTACCGCGCCTTCGTGCCCGCCGAGCGCCTGCGCGAGCGGCGCGACGTGCCGGCCGGCCACAGCTTCGTCACCGAGGACTTCGGACCGACCTGCGCCGCCGAATCGGCCAACTTCATGAACGACTGCGATGTCGACCTGGCCGGCGAACTGCTGGGCCACCTGGTCGGCAGCGGTCAGGCCCGGCCGCCGCGGCCCCGGGTGGAGGGCACGCCAGCGGCGCAGGCCTTCGACCAGCGCGCCTTCGTCACCGGCCACGGTCTGGCCACCGAGGGCCGCGTCTTCATCCCGGCCGACTGCAGCCGCGAGAAGCCTTGCGGCCTGCATGTGGCGCTGCACGGCTGCCGCCAATCGCTGGGCGCGATCGGCAGCGACTTCGTCGACCATGCCGGCTTCAACCGCTGGGCGGCCAGCAACCGGCTGGTGGTGCTGTACCCGCAGACCGAGTCCTCATCGCCGGGCAACCCGCGTGGCTGCTGGGACTGGTGGGGCCACGACGATGCGCGTTACGCCACCCGCCAGGGCCCGCAGTTGCGCGCGGTGATGGCCATGGTGCATCGGCTGCAGGGTGCGCCGGCCGATGCGCCGGTGGCCGCCTGCACCACCGCCAGCAACTGGACCCACTACTGGGCCGACCGCGCCACCACCGACGGCTTCGGCGGCGTGCGCGCCGCCGGCAGCGGCGAGTCGCTGGGCTGGTGGTGGCAGACCACCACGCTGCGCGAATGGCCGGCCGGCGAGTTCCGCCGAGGGAGCTGCGACTGATGCTGGAAACCCGCGGCCTGACCATCCGCTTCGGCGGCCACGTGGCGGTGGACCAGGTCAGCTGTGCCTTCGCGCCCGGCACGCTGACCGCGATCGTCGGCCCCAACGGCGCCGGCAAGACCACCTACTTCAACCTGATCAGCGGCCAGCTGCCCGCCAGTGCGGGCCAGGTGCTGCTCGACGACATGGACATCAGCGGCCTGTCGGCGCCGCAGCGCACCCGCCGCGGCCTGGGCCGCGCCTTCCAGCTGACCCAGCTGTTCCCGGGCTTGAGCGTGCAGGAGAACGTGCGCCTGGCGGTGCAGGCCCGGCACGGCGGCGGCCTGAACCTGTGGCAGGTCTGGCGCGACCGCCGTGACTGGCTGGAGGAGACCCGCGAGCTGCTGGCCGCGGTGCGCCTGTTCGATCGCCGCGACGCGCTGGCCGCCAGCCTGTCGCACGGCGACCAGCGCAAGCTCGAGGTGGCGCTGCTGATGGCCCTGGACCCGCGCGTCTACATGTTCGACGAGCCCACCGCCGGCATGAGCCTGGACGAGGCGCCGGTGGTGCTGGACCTGATCCGCGCGCTGAAGGCGCGCCAGGACCGCGTGATCCTGCTGGTCGAGCACAAGATGGACGTGGTGCGCGAACTGGCCGACCGCATCGTCGTGCTGCACCAGGGCGCGCTGGTGGCCGACGGCGAGCCCGCCGCCGTGATCGCCTCGGATGTCGTGCAGCAGGCCTACCTGGGCACGGCACCCACCGGAGACAGCGCATGACGGCCTTGTTGCAACTGGACGGGGTGCACACCCATATCGGCGCGTACCACATCCTGCATGGCGTGGACCTGGCGGTGCCCGAAGGCGAGGTGACGATGCTGCTGGGCCGCAATGGCGCCGGCAAGACCACCACGCTGCGCACGATCATGGGCCTGTGGCCGGCCAGCGCCGGCCGCGTGGCCTTCCGCGGCCAGGCCATCGGCGGCCCAGGCTCGGCGTTCGCCACGCCCGACATCGCCCGCGCCGGCATCGCCTACGTGCCCGAGAGCATGGGCATCTTCAGCGACCTGACGGTACGCGAGAACATGCTGCTGGCCGCCCGCGCCGCGCGCCGCGAGGCCGAGCTTGACCGCGCCCGTCTCGACTGGATCTTCGGTTTCTTCCCGGCGCTGCACAAGTTCTGGCTCTACCCGGCCGGCAAGCTCAGCGGCGGCCAGAAGCAGATGCTGGCGGTGGCCCGCGCCATCATCGAGCCGCGTGCGCTGCTGCTGATCGACGAGCCCAGCAAGGGCCTGGCGCCGGCCATCGTGCAGAACCTGGTGCAGTGCCTGGCCGAACTGAAGCGCGAGCGCACCACCATCCTGCTGGTCGAGCAGAACGTGATGATGGCCCGCGCCCTGGGCGACCAGGTGGCGGTGATGGACGACGGCCGCGTGGTCCACACCGGCCGCATGGCCGAACTCGCCGCCGATGCCGGGCTGCAGCAGCGCCTGCTGGGCCTGTCGCTGGGAGCGCACGCATGAGCCACGCACCATCGGCCGGCGCGGCCATTCCGAAGGCGCAGTTCGACACCCGCCCGCTGTGGCTGCTGGCCGCGGTGATGGCCGCCGGCGCGGCGCTGGTGGGCAGCGGCAGCACCTGGCTCACGCTCACCGTGGCCGGGCTGGCGATGGGGCTGATCGTCTTCATCATCGCCTCGGGCCTGACCCTGGTCTTCGGGCTGATGGACGTGCTGAACTTCGGCCACGGCGTGTTCATCGCGGTGGGCGCGTTCGTGGCCACCAGCGTGATGGGCGGCATGGCCGACTGGACCGGCTCGGCCTCGCTGGGCGCCAACCTGGTGGCGGTGGGCGCGGCCATGGTGGTGGCGATGGCCGTGGCTGGGGCGATCGGCCTGGTCTTCGAGCGGCTGATCGTGCGGCCGGTCTATGGTCAGCACCTCAAGCAGATCCTGATCACGATGGGCGGCATGATCATCGGCGAGGAGCTGATCAAGGTGATCTGGGGCCCGGCGCAGATCCCGCTGCCGCTGCCGGAATCCCTGCGCGGCGCCCTCCTGCTCGGCGATGCCGCGGTCGAGCGCTACCGGCTGCTGGCGGTGGTGATCGGGCTGGGCGTGTTCGCGCTGCTGGCCTGGGTGCTGGGCCGCACCAAGCTGGGCCTGCTGATCCGCGCCGGCGTGCAGGACCGTGAGATGGTCGAGGCGCTGGGCTACCGCGTGCGCCACCTGTTCCTGGGTGTGTTCGTGGCGGGCTCGGCCCTGGCCGGTCTGGGCGGCGTGCTGTGGGGCCTGTACCAGCAGAGCGTGGTGCCGCAGATCGGCGCGCAGGTCAACACGCTGATCTTTATCGTCATCATCATCGGCGGCCTGGGCAGCACGCTGGGCAGCTTCGTCGGCGCGCTGCTGGTGGGGTTGGCGGCCAACTACCTGGGCTTTGTGGCGCCGAAGGCGGCGCTGTTTTCCAACATTGCGCTGATGATGGCCGTGCTGCTGTGGCGGCCGCAGGGCCTGTACCCGGTGGGAGGGCGCTGAGACCATGCTGATCGACCGCCTGCTGAGTGCCGATCCGCCGCGCAGCCGCCTGCTGGCCGTGCTGCTGCTGGCCACCGTGCTGGGCCTGGCCTGCGCGCCCTTCCTGTTCCCGGGCGCCAAGGCGCTGGGCGTGGCCGCGAAGATGCTGGTGTTCATCCTGCTGGTGGCCAGCTACGACCTGCTGCTGGGCTACACCGGCATCGTCAGCTTTGCCCACACGATGTTCTTCGGCATTGGCGCCTATGGCGTGGCCATCGCCGCCACGCGCCTGGGCGGTGAGGACGGCGTGGGCTTCGGCGCGCTGCTCATGGGCCTGGCCGGCGCGCTGGGACTGTCGCTGCTGCTGGGTCTGCTGATCGGCCTGTTCAGCCTGCGCGTCAAGGCCATCTTCTTCGCCATGATCACGCTGGCGGTGGCAGCGGCCTTCCAGGGCCTGGCCTCGCAGCTGAGTGAGCTCACCGGCGGCGAGGACGGCCTGAGCTTCTCGGTGCCCGAGGTGCTGACGCCCGCCTTCGAACCTTTCGAGGCCCCGGTGCTGGGTCGCGTGATCGATGGCCAGGTGATCACCTACTACCTGCTCTTCGGCGTCGTGCTGCTGGTCTTTCTGGCGCTGCTGCGGGTGGTCAATTCGCCCTTCGGCCGCGTGCTGCAGGCGATCCGCGAGAACGACTTCCGCGCCGAGGCCATCGGCTACCGCAGCGCGGTCTACCGTACCGGCTCCACGCTGGTCTCGGCGCTGGTGGCCACGCTGGCCGGTGCGCTGCTGGCGCTGTGGCTGCGCTACACCGGGCCCGACACCACGCTGAGCTTCGAGATCATGCTTGACGTGCTGCTGATCGTGGTGATCGGCGGCATGGGCACGATGTACGGCGCGGTGCTGGGCTCGGTGCTCTTCGTCTTCGCGCAGAACTACCTGCAGGAAGGCCTGCGCTGGATGGGCGGCGAGGGCGGCTGGCTGGCCGAGGTGCCGGTGCTGGGCGCGCTGGTCTCGCCGGACCGCTGGCTGCTCTGGCTGGGCCTGGGCTTCGTGCTGTGCGTGTACCACTTCCCCACCGGCCTGGTGGGGCGTTTGCGGGCCCGGTCGACCACCGGACCTTCCCCAGCCGACCATTGACGCGGTGGATCGGCCCGATGACCGCGCGTCGACACAACGAGGAGACTGCCGTGCAATTGCATCGATCGATCACCCCGGCCGGGGCCCTGGCCGCGCTGGCCCTGCTCAGTGTCCAGGCGGCGCAAGCCGCGGATGCCAAACCCAACCGCCTGCCGCAGGGCGTGCGTGGGGTGGTCGAATCCATCTACGACGGCGTCAGCAACGACCTGCTGACCGCCGGCCTGGGCAAGACCGGCCTGATGGGCACCACGCCCGCCTACGTCAACCCGGCGGCACCCACCGCCGCTGAGTTGCGCCGCAACGCGATCTACGTCAACTACCGCGCCCTGGTCGACTACACCGCCAGCGGCGGCATGGGCGTCTTCTATGGCCCCAACATCGATGTCCACGGCCAGGACACGCTGGGCGAGGGCAAGGTGCCTGGCCGCGAATTCATCGCCTGGTCTGATGACGGCAGCGGCCAGCGCAACGTGGCGTTGATGGTGCAAATTCCCGACAGCTTCAATCCGGCGGCGCCTTGCATCATCAGCGCCACCTCGTCGGGCTCGCGCGGCATTTACGGCGCCATCGCCACGGCCGGCGAATGGGGCCTGAAGCGTGGCTGCGCGGTGGCCTACACCGACAAGGGCACCGGCAACGGCCTGCATGACCTGGTCAGCGGCGTCGTCATCGCCCGCGACGGCACATTGCTCAATGCCGCCACCGCCGGCACCGAGGCCGGCTTCGTGGCCCAGATGACCGAGGAACAGCGCGCTGCCTTCAATTCCGCCACGCCCAATCGCGTGGCCTACAAGCACGCCCATTCGCAGCGCAACCCCGAGAAGGACTGGGGCCGCCACACGCTGGAGGCGATCAAGCTGGCGTTCTGGGCGATCAATGAGCGCTTCGGCGCGCCTGATCCCAAGCGGCCCGGCCGGCACCTGGCCTCGATCACGCCGGAGCAGACGCTGGTGATCGCCTCCAGCGTCTCCAACGGCGGCGGTGCCGCGCTGGCTGCGGCAGAACAGGACCATGCAGGCCTGATCGATGGCGTGGCCGTCAGCGAGCCCAATGCCACGCCCCAGGGCACGCACCGGGTGAACATCTGGCAAGGCGCCAACAAGGTGCAGACGGTTGGCCGCCCGCTGGTCGACTACTTCACCTTGGCCAACGTCTACCAGCCCTGTGCGCTGCTGTCGGATCAGGCGGGCCTGTCGCTCAACGCGGCGTTCTGGCCTGCAGCCTTCACGACGATCGCCCAGAACCGTTGTGCCGCCCTGGCCAGCAAGGGCCTGGTCACCGGCGCCACGCTGGCCGAGCAGGCCAATGACGCGCTGGCGCGCATGCTGGCCTATGGCTGGCAGCCGGAGAGCAACTTCCTGCAGCAGTCGCACTTCCGCTTCGCCACCAACTCGATCGCCGTCACCTACGTCAATGCGGCCGGTGGCTTCAGCGTGCTGGACAACGTCTGCGGCTACAGCATGGCCAACACCGACGCCAACGGCAACCCGATCGCCCAGGTGCCGGTGGTGCAGGCGGGCATCTTTGCCAGCGGCAATGGCGTGCCGCCGACCAGCGGTGTCAACATCGTCTACAACCCATCAGTGGGTGGCGCCAAGCTGGACTTCGTCGCCATCTCGCCGTCCACCAACCAGTTCGACTTCGGGCTGGATGGCGCGCTGTGCCTGCGCTCGCTGGCCCTGGGCGTGGATGCCGTCACTGGCGCGCCGCTGCCGCAGGAGATGGCGCTGCAGTCGTACCGTGTGCGGGGCGGCATGGACAGCGTGCGACCTCTGGGCCGGCTGAAGGGCAAGCCCACCGTGATCGTGGCTGGACGCAACGACGCGCTGCTGCCGGTCAACCACACCGCGCGCGCCTACTACGCTGTCAACCAGATCAAGGAAGCCGCTGACAACGTCCGGCTGATCGAGGTCACCAACGCCCAGCACTTCGATGGCTTCATCGCCTTCGGTGCGCTGATGGGCTACGACACCCGCTTCATTCCGCTGCATGTCTACTTCAACCGCGCGATGGATGCGATGTGGGCCCACCTGAAGGATGGCACGCCGCTGCCGCCCAGCCAGGTGGTGCGCACCCTGCCGCGGGGGGGCATCACGGGCGCGGCGCCGGCGCTGACGGCCGCCAACGTGCCGCCGATCGCCGCCGCCCCGCTGGCCGGCGACCTCATCACGCTGCAGCGCAACCGCCTGTACGTGCCCGACTGAGGGAGCAGGAGCCGCGATGTCGCACACCTCGAACTATCTGCGCTGCCTGGACCGCGAGATCCACTACACCGAGTGGGGCGCGGCGCAGGCCGATGTGGTGATCGCCTGGCACGGCCTGGCGCGCACCGGGCGCGACATGGACGACATCGCGGCCCACCTGTCCACCCGCTGGCGGGTGATCTGCCCCGACACGATCGGCCGCGGCCTCAGCCAGTGGAGCCCGGACCCCGGGGCCGAGTACTGCCTGGACTTCTATGTGCGCCTGGCCGAGTCGCTGCTGGACCAGCTGGGCGTGCGGCAGTGCCTGTGGCTGGGCACCTCGATGGGGGGCGCGATCGGCCTGCGCGGCGCGGCCGGTCGCCTGCGTGGCCGGATCCGCCGGCTGGTGCTCAACGACATGGGGCCGGAGATCGCTGCCTCAGCCGTCGAGCGCATCCGCACCTACGCCGGCAGCCCGGCCAGCTTTGCCACCGTGGGCGAGCTGGAGCAGTACTTCCGCACCATCTACGCCCCCTATGGCTGGCTCAGCGATGCCCAGTGGCGGCGCCTGACCGAAACCAGCGTGCGCCGCCTGCCCGACGGCCGCGTGACGCCGCACTACGACCCGCAGATGGTGCGCCAGTTCATCGACCATCCCGCCGACTACGACCAGTGGCCGCAGTGGGACAGTCTGGACATCCCGGTGCTGTGCCTGCGCGGCGAACACTCCGATCTGCTGGAGGCACCGGTGGCCGAGCAGATGCGCCAGCGCGGCCCGCGCGCCACGGTGGTCACGGTGCCAGGCTGCGGGCATGCGCCCGCGCTGAATGTGCCGGCGCAACTCGCGCTGGTCGAGGACTTCCTGGCGGCCTGAGGCGGTCGCCGCTCAGCGACCAGCCGGGTTCGGGTCGAGCCGTCGCAGCATCACCGCGCGCAGGCTGCCCTCGGCGTTGCGCGCCAAACCCACGACGTGTCCGGCGTCATTGATACCGCGGACCCACAGCAGCCGCCACTGGGCCTGCTGCGCGGTCGGCAGCAGTTTGGCCAGCCACCACAGGCGACCGCCGCTGTACAGGAACGGGCCGGAGCGGCCGGCCAGCGCACGGTCACCAATCACGTCGCCCGCGGCATTGATGCCGTAGGCATAGCTGCGGGCGCCATGGCGCGTCTCCAGGTCAATGGTGACCCCGTCGCGGTGGAGGTAGGCATGGGTCTGGAAGTAGTGCGGACCCACCTGGGAGCTGCCGACCACCCAGCCCTGGCGGTTGATCGCCAGGGCCAGCGTGGACAGGCTGCCCGGCAGACCGAAGGTCTCCTTCAGCACGCCGTCCTGCCACAGCGCGCCGTACTGCCCTTGCACGCCATCGACGGTCTGCCGGACGATGCCCGCCACCTGGCCCGCGTCATTGATCGCCCAGGCGATGCTGGGCAGCTCGGGCTGCGGCACCGGCAGGTCCTGCCACTGGCCGTCATGCATCAGGAAGGCGCGGTCAGGCTGCATCGGCTGCGAGCGTCGCCCCACCACCTGGCCCTGGCTGTTGATGCCGTGGGCTGATGCGCTGCCCTCGGGTGGCTCATACTGCGTGGTGATGTCGCCCAGGGTGACGAAGACGGGATTGGTTGAGCGTCCAATGTGGAGTTGGCCGGTGATATGACCGGCGTCGCTGATCGCTGTCACCTGGCCGCTGCGATAGGGCGGCGCGCTGTGCTGGATCAGCCGCTGTGCCCGGCCATGGACAAAGCGAACCGGGTAGCCTGCGCCGCCACTCTGGTAGGCCACGCCGACGATCTCGTCGGCATTGTTGATGGCCTTCGCTTCACTCTGGTCACCCTGGCGCAAGACGCCCAGGTCCACCAGCTCATAGCGTGGTGCGGCCGCGGCGTGACCGCTCGCAGCGACCCATGCCAGCACCACGGCCAGAACCCCAAGGCATCGCTTCATGATTCACTCCCCCGGTGGGCGCACCCAGTCACCAGCGGCGCACTGTGAGGCCGCGCTGGCCCGTTGTGCACCCCTAGGCTGCCGCCCCCCAGCGAACCTGGGGGTGGGTCTCGCCATGGCGCTTGTGGCGATGGCGTGTCGGGGCTAGGCTCTGGGGCTGGGCACCCCGTTGGCCCTCAGCATCAGGAGTACCGCATGTCCACTTGTGCTCAGCAGCGTCGACCCGGTGTGCGAGATGTGTTCTGTGGACTGGCGGGGTGGCTGACCGCCGCCTGCTGGGCCTTCCCGCTGAACCTGGACAACACGGTGATGCAGACCAAGGTCCGCGACCGGGAGGCGGGTCTGCTGCACCTGATCGTCTACGAGGCGCATGGCCCGACGCTGGATGAGCGGCACCTGGTCCGCAACGACACCGGCAAGCCTGACGCCAGGGTGCACGCCACGCTCACCGACGCGGGCGACGGCACCTACCTGCTGCAACTGCAGTCGCAGGACCTGGGCACGGCCGACCACTACCGGGCCCACATCCAGGTGGAACTGCCCAAGGAGAGCTGTTACAGCGGCTACTGGTACCTGACCGACCTCACCGTCCTGCAGGATGACCTGGTCACTGGTGCCCGCCCGATCGTCTACAACGCGGGCGACCGGAGCATCGATGTGTCCTACCACCGTGCGCAGCGCGGCCCGATGCGCTTCACCCAAGGCCAGATGCGGCTGTCCTTCCGTGTGGATCAGATGTGCTTCTGAGCGCGTCCGCCGCCGCCGGGCGATGCCACTGCCCAGCGGCCGCTCTGCGCCGTCGTCGCGGCATGACCAGGCTGGCCGCACCGGCCAGCGCAGTCCACCCCCATTGCCTCATCGCTTGTTCCCTGGACGCACCCGGTGCACAGCGCGGCGCGGTGCGGGCGGTCGGGTCGGCCATGCGCGCTGCGCCCGGCCCCCTCGCACTTGGGGGATCATGGGGCGTTGCCGTTGCGGTGGCACCGCCATCTCGCTAGGCTTGCCCGTGGCGTGTGTTGCCCAACCTGCTGCCCACTGGAGTCTGCCGATGTCTGTTCGTCCTGTTCACCTTCGCCCTGGCTGGCGCACCCTGTTGTGTGGCGTGGCCGGCTGGCTGGCCGCCGGCTGCTGGGCCTATCCGCTGAACCTGGACAACACGCTGATGCGCTCGGCGGTGCGTGAGCGCGTTCCCGGCACCCTGCACGAGATCGTCCACCAGGGGCAGGGTCCGGTGCTGGACGAGCGCCACCTGGTCAGGAACGACACCGGCAAGACCGATGCCCGGGTGCATGCCATGCTCACGCAGGTCGGCGACGACAGCTATCTGCTTCAGCTGCAGTCCCAGGACCAGGGCTCGGCCGACCACTACCGCTTCCATGTCCGGGTCGATCCGCCGAAGGAGATCAGCTGCCGCTTCGGCCAGTGGGTGGTGGCCGACGTCAACCTGCTGTCGGACGACCTGACCCTGGGTGCCCGAGCGATCGACTGGCGCCACGGCGACAAGGACATCGACGTCGTCTTCCACCGCGCGCAGCGGGCCCCGATGCAGTTCACCGGAGGGCAGGTGCAGCTGTCCTTCAGGGTGGTCGAGGCCTGCGTCTGAGGCACACCGCCGTTCGTTGGTGGGCCGCTGCCCTGGCGCTGGCTGCGCTGGGCTGCGGCCTGCTGTGGCGCCTGGATGATGCGCAACGCCGCGAGGCCTTCGACACCCAGGCC
This sequence comes from Ideonella alba, assembly GCF_018069845.1. Taxonomy (NCBI): domain Bacteria; kingdom Pseudomonadati; phylum Pseudomonadota; class Betaproteobacteria; order Burkholderiales; family Sphaerotilaceae; genus Ideonella; species Ideonella alba. The sequence goes on along the minus strand of NZ_JAGQDD010000004.1, from coordinate 218,129 downwards.
CGCATCGCCCACCGCCTGCTGAGCCAGCATGCGCTGCAGATGGAGGCGGTGCTGGCCACGCTGACCCTGGTGGCCACCGGCCCCGAGCAGGCCGACGCGGCGCGCCGCCTGCCGGCGCTGCTGCCCGCGGTGCGCAGCGTGCAGCAGCGCACCGATCCGCAGCCCTGGCCCGACGCCCGCCTGCAGGCCGCCGAGCAGGCCTCGCGCGAGGCGCGCCGGGCGGTGCTGGTGCGCCTGGACTCGGCCGCGCCGCGCGCGCTGCTGCTGCGCGCCGGCCAGCCCAGCAGTTATGCGCTGGAAGTCGACCTGTCGCAACCGCTGCGCGAGGCGGATTGGCCCGTGGTGCCGGGTTCGGCGGTGTCGGTGGCCCTGGTCCCGGCCGACCGGCCGCTGGTGTGGCTGCAGCAGGGCCCGCCGCCCGCCACGGTGCTGGGCCGCTACGAGGCGCGCAAGCACCTGGCCGCCGACAGCCTGCCGGTGGACGTGGTGCTGCAGCAGCCCTGGGGCTGGGCCGAGCTGCCCTGGCTGGCCTGGGCCCTGTGGACGCTGCTGTGTGCCGCGGCCATGCTGCTGGTGCGCGCCGGCTGGCGCCAGCGCCAGGCCCGCCGCCGCGCCGAGGAGTGGCTGCGCCTGGGCCAGGTGGCCCGGCTGAACACGCTGGGCGAACTGGCGGCGGGCATGGCCCATGAGCTGAACCAGCCGCTGACCGCGGTGCTGGCCAACACCCAGGCGGCCGGCCGCCTGCTGGACGAGGACCCGCCCGAGCTGAGCACCGCGCGTCAGGCGATGACCCAGGCCGCGGCCCAGGCGCGCCGCGCCAGCGAGGTGCTGTCCCGCCTCCGCCAGGCCCTGGCGCGGCCCGACGAGCCGCCGCCCAGCAGCAGCTTGCGCCTGGACGCGGCGGCGCGCGCGGCGCTGGACCTGCTGGACCCCGAGGCCCAGGCGCTGGGTGTGCGACCGCAGCTGCAGGTGGCCCCCAGCGCGGCCGCGGTGCGGGCCGATCCGGTGGCGGTGGAGCAGATCCTGCACAACCTGCTGCGCAATGCGCTGCAGGCCCTGGCCACGGTGCCCACCGACGAACGCCGGCTGACCGTGCAGGTCGAGGCCGATGCCCGCAGCGGCCACCTCAGCGTGATCGACAGCGGCGAGGGCTTGGCGCCCGAGGTCGCGGCCCGCCTGTTCCAGCCCTTTGTCAGCACCCGCGAGGGCGGTCTGGGCCTGGGCCTGAGCCTCAGTGAATCGCTGGCGCAGGCCCAGGGCGGCGCGTTGACGCTGCTGCCGCTGGCCGAACGCGGGGCCGGCTTCCGGCTCAGCCTGCCCCGGGCCGAGGCCGCCTGATGCACACGCCGCTGATCCACCTGGTCGACGACGACGCCGCGGTGCGCGATGGCCTGGCGCTGCTGATCGGCACCGTGGGCCTGCGCGTGCAGACCTGGGACGACCCGCAGGCCTTCATCACGGGCTTTGACCGCCAGGCCATCGGCGCCATCGTGCTGGACGTGCGCATGCCCGGGCTGGGCGGCGTCGCGGTGCTGGAGCGCCTGCAGGCCGAGGGCGTGGACCAGCCGGTGGTGATGCTCACCGGCCACGGCACGGTGGCGCTGTGCCGGCGCGCCTTCAAGAGCGGCGCGGCCGAGTTCCTGGAGAAGCCAGTCGACGACGAGCTGCTGCTCGACACCCTGCAGCAGGCGGTGCGCCAGCATGTGCATTCGCGCGAGCGCCACGCCGCTGACCGCGAGGCCCGCGCCCGCCACGCCCAGCTGTCGCCGCGCGAGCAGGAGGTGCTGGGCCTGATCATCGAGGGCCTGACCAACAAGGAGATCGGCCGCGCGCTGGGCCTGTCGCCGCGCACCGTCGAGACGCACCGCGCCCACCTCTTCGCCAAGCTGGAGGCCGAGTCGCTGGCCCAGCTGATCCGGCGCTATGCCCGGCTGGTCGAGGAGGGCGACAGCGCTCCGTAGTTCTACGGAGCGGCGCGCGTAGCCGGCCGAATGGCCGCCGCGGCCTCGGCTTCCTACAGTGAGGGCACGGTCCAACGAGGGCCGCCACCTCAGGAGAATCCGATGCTGTCCACCCCCCGTCTCACCCTGGTCGCGCTGGCCCTGTGCGCCACCGCCGCACACGCCGAACTGCGCACCGAAAAGGCCCTGACGCTGTCGCTGGCCAACCAGATCGCCGCCGCCGGCGTGGCCGCCTGCCAGGCCAATGGCTATGCGGTGACCGTCACCGTGGTCGACCGTGCCGGCGGCGTGCGCGCCGTGCAGCGCGCCGACAACGCCGGCGCCCACACGCTGGAAGCCAGCCGCGCCAAGGCCTGGACCTCGGCCTCGGCCAAGAACACCACGCTGGCGATGATGGAGAACGCACAGAAGAACCCGGCGGCGGCCAACCTGGTCAACATCCCCGGCTTCCTGCTGCTGGGCGGCGGCGTGCCGATCAAGGCCGGCAACGAGGTGGTCGGTGCGGTGGGCATCGGCGGTGCGCCGGGCGGCCACCTGGACGAGCAGTGCGCGATGGCCGCGCTGGACCAGGTCAAGGCGCAGCTGCAGTGAAACGCCGCGCCTTCGGCCTGGGCCTGGCCGCGCTGGCGCTGACGGCGCGCGCCCAGACCGCCCCCACACCCGCCGAGATCGGCCGCTACGGCGGCCTGCACGCCGCGGCGTGGCGGGGCGACCTGGCGCGCATCGACGCCCTGGCCGACCAGGTGCGGCTGAACCCGCGCGACGAGCACGGCCGCACGCCCGTGCACGTGGCCGCCTTCGCCGGCCAGCGCGAGGCCCTGCGCCGCCTGGCCCGACACGGCGCCGACCTGCAGCTGCTGGAACACGACCGCTACGACGCGGTGACGATTGCCGCCGTGGCCGATGACGAAGAGACCCTGCGCACCCTGCTGGCGCTGGGCGCGTCAGCGCGCCTGGTGACCAGCCGCTACGACGGCACCGCGCTGATCGCCGCCGCCCACCTGGGCCACGACGGTGTGGTGCGCCAGCTGATCGCCGCGGGCGCGCCGCTGGACCATGTCAACAACCTGCACTGGACCGCGCTGATCGAGGCGGTGGTGCTGGGCGACGGCGGACCGCGCCACCAGGCCACGGTCCAGGCCCTGCTGTCCGCCGGTGCGGATACCCGGCTGAGCGACCGCGCTGGCCGCACACCGCTGGCGCTGGCGCGCGAGCGGGGCTACGGCGCGATGGTGGCCTTGCTGGAGAAACGCTGAGCCTCAGCGCTGGAAGCGCCCGTCTTCGGTGACGATCGACAGGTCCACGTAGTCCAGGCCGCTGTGGTCGGCCGGGCTGTAGCCCAGCTCCAGCCCGCCCAGGTCCAGGCGCTGCAGGCCGTTCAGGGCGTCGGCCAGGCTCTGCCGCGTGGGGGTGCGACCGGCGCGGCGCAGGCCCTCGACCAGCACCTTGGCGGCGGCGAAACCCTCCACCATCGCCGGCGTCAGCGCCAGCCCCTTGGCCTTGGCCAGCGCCTGGGCTTCCTTGATCATCGGCACCGCGATCGAGCGCTCGGACGGAAACACCTGGCTGACGATCACGCCGCGGGCCAGCTCGCCCAGCTGCTTGACGAAGCCGGCCGACGCATTGTTCGACAGCGTGACCATCTGCGCCTTCGAGCCGCCCGCGCGCAGCGCCTTCATCGCGTCCACCACGGCGGTGCCCGAGCCGATGAACAGCACCGCCTGCGGCTCGGCCTTGACCAGCGTCGGGATCAGGCCGGAGAAGTCGGGCTTGCTGCGGTCATAACGCTGGTGGCTGACCGGGCTCAGGCTGGCGGCCTTCAGGCCTTTGAGCGCACCCTGGACGGCGTCTTCGCCGAAGCTGTCGTCCACCTGCACGATGCCGATCTGGCGCACGCCGATCTGGGTCAGGTGGGTGATGGCGCGCTCGGCCTCGCGCTGGTAGGTGGCGCGCACATTGAACAGCCAGGGATGCACCGGCTGGTGCAGCACCATCGCCCCGGTGGAGGGGGCGATCAGCGGGATGCGCGCCTCGCTCAGCAGCGGCATCAGCGCCTGGGTGTGCGGCGTGCCGCGGTTCAGGAACAGTGCCAGCACGCCCTGGTCGATCAGCTGGCGCGCGTTGGCCACCGCCTGCGGCACCTCGAAGCGGTCGTCCAGGCTGATCAGCTCGATCGGCTGGCCCTGCACGCCGCCCTGGCGGTTCACCGCCTCGATCCAGAGCATCGCGCCCTGGCGGGTCTCGGCCACGGTGGCCGCCACCGCCCCGCTCAGGCCAACGGTCTGGCCGATCTTCCACTGCGCCTGCGCGCCCAGGCTGACGCCCAGCGCCAGCAGCGCCGCCCCAGCGGCTGAACGCCATGCCTGGCGGACTCGTGCACCCATCGACTGCCTCGTGCTCTCATGGCCCTAGTGGGCGGTTATTGTCGCGCGGCGGTCAGGGACTTTCGGGTGGAGATCGCGTATCGGGTTGACCCTGAGCGGGCTCAGCGCACGCGCCAGCCGCCGCGCAGCTCATAGCCGCCGCGGGCCGCAGGCTCCCAGCGGCGCGGCTCGTAGTGCCAGCCGTGGCGCGGCGATTCCCAACGGCCGCCCACCCAGACATGGCGGCCGCCCACCCAGTTCCAGTAGCCGCCAATCCAGATGGCACCGGGGAATGGAATGGCAGGCACCACCTCGTACTGGGGCGGCGGCGGCGCCATCGGCGCCATCACGACCGGGCCGGATTCATACACCGGCGGCGGGCCGCCATAGGCCGGCCGGTGCGCCGGCACGACCACGCAGGCGGGCAGGGCCAGCAGGACGAGCAGGCTCGATCCGGCCAGCAGGCGGCGCCCGAAGGCGCTGGAGACGGAGGTGTTCATGAGCTATCAACCCCTGAGCGGCCCCGGCGGATGACAAGCACCCGCGTCGGTGTTGACATTCTCGCCGGAGCGGTCCGCGCGGCGGGCGGGAGTCGCTGCCTGCCGGCCCGGTGCACGGTGGTCCGGTCGACCCGCGTCCGGCACCCCAGGCGCCAGCCGGTCTGGGCGCCGCTGCCCCGACGTGGCCGGGCTGACAGGGGCAGCACCCCGGTGGCACCCTGGCTGCAGGGACCAGGTCTTTGTGCCAACATGGCAGGTTCTGCGTGCTTCCAGACCCTTCCATGTCGTCCGGCCTGATCGAGATCCGTGGTGCCCGCCAGCACAACCTGAAGAACCTGGACCTGGACATCCGCACCGGCGAGCTGACGGTGGTCACCGGCCCCAGCGGTTCGGGCAAGTCCAGCCTGGTCTTCGACACGCTCTATGCCGAAGGCCAGCGGCGCTATGTCGAGACCTTCTCGGCCTACGCCCGCCAGTTCCTGGACCGCATGGACCGCCCTGCGATGGACAAGGTCGACGGCGTGCCACCGGCGATTGCCATCGACCAGACCAACCCGGTGCGCACCAGCCGCTCCACGGTCGGCACGATGACCGAGCTGAACGACCACCTGAAGCTCTTGTTCGCGCGCGCCGGCCAGCTGTTCGACCGCCAGACCGCGCTGCCGGTGCGGCACGACAACGCCGAGACCATCCATGCCGACCTGGCGGCGCGCGCAGCTGCCGCGGGCGATCCGCGCCTGGTCATCACCTTCCCGGTGGAGTTGCCCGCCAACACCAGCGCCGAGGAGGTGGAGCAGTGGCTGCTGGCCAGCGGCTTCTCGCGGGTGCAGGCGGAACGGGTGGCCGACGGCAAGAAGCTGCTGGATGTGGTGGCCGACCGTTTCCGTTTCAGCAATGCCGAGCGGGTGCGGGTGATGGAGGCGATCGAGCTGGGCCTGAAGCGCGGCCAGGGCCGGCTCAGCGTCTATGCGCTGGCCGACGAGGGCGAACCCACGCTGTGGAAGTACAGCACCGGCCTGCACTGCCCCGAGAGCGACCTGCGCTATGGCGATCCGCAGCCGGCACTGTTCAGCTTCAACTCGGCCTATGGCGCCTGCGAGACCTGCCGCGGCTTCGGCCGCGTGATCGGCGTCGACTTCGGCCTGGTCATTCCCGACCACCGCAAGACCCTGCGCAACGGCGCGATCAAGCCGATGCAGACGCCGGCCTGGCAGGAGTGCCAGGACGACCTGGTCAAGTACGCCGGCGAGGCCGGCATCCCGCGCGACACGGCCTGGAACCAGCTGACCGAGGCGCAGCGCCAATGGGTGATCGAGGGCTCGCCGAACTGGAACGGCAACTGGAACAAGCAGTGGTACGGCGTGCGCCGCTTCTTCGAGTACCTGGAGAGCAAGGCCTACAAGATGCACATCCGCGTGCTCTTGTCCAAGTACCGCAGCTACACGCCCTGTACCGCCTGCGGGGGGGCGCGGCTGAAGCTGGAGTCGCTGCTGTGGCGCATCGGTGAGAAAGACGATGCCGACGCGGTGCTGCCGCCCGCGCAGCGCATGCTGCCGCAGGGCGCGGCCTGGTCGCGCGCGCAACTCGAGGCGCTGCCGGGCCTGAACCTGCACGACCTGATGCTGCTGCCGATCGAGCGCCTGAAGCGCTTCTTCGACGGCATCCATCTGCCCGAGGGCTTCCTCGATGAAGCGCTGAAGCTGCTGCTCGATGAGATCCGCACGCGGCTGCGCTACCTGTGCGACGTGGGCCTGGGCTACCTGACGCTGGACCGCCAGAGCCGCACGCTGAGTGGTGGCGAGGTGCAGCGCATCAACCTGACCACCGCGCTGGGCACCTCGCTGGTCAACACGCTGTTCGTGCTGGACGAGCCCAGCATCGGCCTGCATCCGCGCGACATGAACCGTATCGTGCAGGCCATGCAGCGCCTGCGCGACGCCGGCAACACGCTGGTGGTGGTCGAGCACGACCCGGCGGTGATGCTGGCCGCCGACCGCCTGATCGACATGGGCCCGGGGCCGGGCGAGAAGGGTGGCCAGATCGTCTTCGACGGCAGCCCGCAAGCCGCCCGCTCGGCCGACACGCTGACCGGCGCCTACCTGGGCGCGCGCAAGAGCGTGGGCATGGGCTTCAAGCGCTTCGTGGACGAGGCCACACCGCGGCTGATCCTGGAAGGCGCGCGCCAGAACAACCTGAAGAACGTGACGGTCGAGTTCCCGCTGCAGCGGCTGACCGTGGTCACCGGGGTCTCGGGCTCGGGCAAGAGCACGCTGGTGCAGGACATCCTGGTGCCGGCGCTGTTGCGCCACTTCGGCCAGGCCACCGACGCGCCCGGCGCGCATGACCGCCTGCTGGGCGCCGACCACCTGGCCGATGCAGTCTTCGTTGACCAGAGCCCGATCGGCAAGACCGCGCGCTCCAACCCGGCCAGCTATGTGGGTGCGTTTGACGAGATCCGCAAGCTCTTCGCCGTGGCCCCGCTGGCGCAGGAGCGGCGCTACACCGCCGGCATGTTCAGCTTCAACGCGGGGGATGGGCGCTGCCCGACCTGCGGCGGCTCGGGCTTCGAGCATGTCGAGATGCAGTTCCTGTCGGACGTGTACCTGCGCTGCCCGGACTGCGACGGCCGCCGCTACCGCGCCGAGATCCTGGAAGTGCTGATCACCCGCGGCGACCGGCGGCTGAGCATCGCCGATGTGCTGGACCTGACCGTCAGCGAGGCGGTGCAGTGCTTCGCCAAGGACCGCGAGGTGCTGCGCGCGCTGCAGCCCATCGTCGATGTCGGCCTGGACTATGTGCGCCTGGGCCAGCCGGTGCCCACGCTGTCGGGCGGCGAGGCGCAGCGCCTGAAGCTGGCCGGCTTCCTGGCCGAGGCGGCGGCCAGCCCGCGCCAGGCGGTGGCGAAGAAGGGCACGCTGTTCGTCTTCGACGAGCCCACCACCGGCCTGCACTTCGACGACATCGCCAAACTGATGCGCGCGCTGCGCAAGCTGCTGGACGCCGGCCACTCGCTGCTGGTGATCGAGCACAACCTGGATGTGATCCGCGCTGCCGACTGGCTGATCGACCTGGGCCCCGAGGGCGGCGACGGTGGCGGCCAGCTGGTGGCCGCCGGCACGCCGGATGACCTGCGCGCCCACCCGAGCTCGCACACCGGCGCCGCGCTGCGCGACTACGACGGCGCGCTGGGCGTGGCCGAGAAGACCGTGGCGTCGGACACCGATTCCGGCCGCTACCTGGGACGGGCGGTGCGGGACGAGGCGATCCGCATCGTCAACGCGCGCGAGCACAACCTGAAATCGCTGGACGTGGACATCCCGCGCGGCAAGTTCACGGTGGTGACCGGGGTGTCGGGCTCGGGCAAGAGCACGCTGGCCTTTGACATCCTGTTCAACGAGGGACAGCGGCGCTACCTGGAATCGCTCAACGCCTATGCGCGCTCCATCGTGCAGCCAGCCGGGCGGCCGGAGGTGGACGCGGTGTGGGGCATCCCGCCCACCGTGGCGATCGAGCAGCGGCTGTCGCGCGGCGGGCGCAAGTCCACCGTGGCCACCACCACCGAGGTCTGGCACTTCCTGCGCCTGCTGTGGGTCAAGCTGGGCCTGCAGCACTGCGTGCACGACGGCGCACCGGTGCGGCCGCAAAGCGCCGAGAGCATTGCCGCGCAGCTGCTGCGCGACCATGCCGGCCAGCATGTGGGCCTGCTGGCGCCGCTGGTGGTGAACCGCAAGGGCATCTACAACGACCTGGCCAAGTGGGCCAAGGCGCGCGGCCACAGCCACTTGCGGGTGGATGGCGAGTTCCTGCCCACCGACCCCTGGCCCAAGCTCGACCGCTTCAAGGAGCACACGATCGAGCTGCCGGTGGGCGACCTGGTGGTCTCGGCCGCCACCGAGCCCGAGCTGCGCGCGCTGCTGGCCGAGGCGCTGGAGGCCGGCAAGGGCGTGATGCACCTGCTGGCGCCGCTGGACGGCCTGGCCGAGCGGCTGGAGGCCGGCCAGCCCACCACCGGCCTGGGGCAGCTGAAGGTGTTCTCCACCAAGCGCGCCTGCCCGCAGTGCGGCACCAGCTACCCCGAGCTGGACCCGCGCCTGTTCAGCTACAACAGCAAGCACGGCTGGTGCAGCACCTGCGTGGGCACCGGTCTGACGCTGACGCGTGAGCAGCGCCAGGCCTTCGATGATTCGGTGCGCAACGACGACGACAAGGGCCGAGAGCAGCGCTTTCCCAGTGACGAACCCGAGGTGGAAGGCCTGGCCGGCGAGCCCTGCCCCGACTGCCACGGCGCCCGCCTGAACCCGGTGGCGCGAGGCGTCACTTTTGCCGAGCGCACGATCCACGACGTGGCCGCCGGCTCGGTGCGCGAGGCCCGCGCCTGGATCGACGGCCTCACGCTCACCGGCCGCGATGCCGGCATCGCCCGCGACGTCATCACCGAGATCCGCAGCCGCCTGGAGTTCCTGGAAGAAGTGGGCCTGGGCTACCTGACGCTGGACCGCGCCGCGCCCACGCTCAGCGGCGGCGAGGCCCAGCGCATCCGCCTGGCCGCGCAGCTGGGCAGCCACCTGCAGGGCGTCTGCTATGTGCTGGATGAACCCACGATCGGCCTGCACCCGCGCGACAACGGCATCCTGCTGGGCGCGCTCAAGAAATTGGGCGACGCCGGCAACACGCTGGTCGTGGTGGAGCACGACGAAGACACGATCCGCCGCGCCGACCATGTGATCGACATCGGCCCCGGCGCCGGCAAGCGCGGCGGCCGCCTGGTGGCGCAGGGCGCGCCGTCCGAGCTGGCCGCGCACCCCGATTCACTCACCGGCCGCTGCCTGGCCTCGCCGCTGAAGCACCCGCTGCAGGCGCGTCGTCCGGTGGATGGACACACTCCAGCGATGGCGCTGCGCGGTGCGTCGCTGCACAACCTGCAGCAGGTGGACGTGGACGTGCCGCTGGGCCGGCTGGTGGCGGTGACCGGTGTGTCGGGCTCGGGCAAGAGCACGCTGGCGCGCGACGTGCTGCTGGCCAATGTGGCGGCGCTGGTGGCGGCCAAGGGCCGCAAGCCCGACGAGGCCGCGGCCTCCAGCGTGATGCTCAGCGGCTGTGCCAGCCTCAGTGGCTGGGGCGGTGTGGACCGCGTGCTGGAGGTGGACCAGACCCCGATCGGCAAGACCCCGCGCTCCTGCCCGGCCACCTACATCGGCTTCTGGGACAGCATCCGCAAGCTCTTCACGGAAACGCTGGAGGCCAAGGCGCGCGGCTACGCCGCCGGGCGCTTCTCGTTCAACACCGGCCAGGGCCGCTGCCCGGCCTGTGAAGGGCAGGGGATGCGCACCATCGAGATGAGTTTCTTGCCCGATGTCAAGGTTCCCTGCGATGTCTGCCACGGCCAGCGCTTCAACCCCGAGACCCTGGCCGTCACCTGGCGCGGCAAGAGCATCGGCGACGTGCTGCGCATGGAGGTCGACGAGGCGGTGGAGTTCTTCGCCAGCATGCCCGCCATCGCCCACCCGCTGCAGCTGCTGAAGGATGTCGGCCTGGGCTACCTGACACTGGGCCAGCCCAGCCCCACGCTCAGCGGTGGCGAGGCGCAGCGCATCAAGCTGGTGACCGAGCTGTCCAAGGTGCGCGACGACGTCACCCGCCGCGGCCAGAAGGCCCCGCACACGCTGTATGTGCTGGACGAGCCCACGGTGGGCCTGCACATGGCCGATGTCGAGAAGCTGATCCATGTGCTGCACCGCCTGGTCGACGGCGGCCACAGCGTGGTGGTGATCGAGCACGATCTGGACGTGGTGGCCGAGGCCGATTGGGTGCTGGACCTGGGTCCGGAGGGCGGCAGTGCCGGCGGGCGCGTGGTCTGCGCCGGCCCGCCCGAGCGCCTGGTGTCGGCCGGCACCCACACCGGCCACGCGTTGGCGCCTGTGCTCGCGCGCTGATGTGGTGAAACGCGGGCGCGCAGGCACAATCAGTGCAACGCGTCCGCCACCATGACTGCCCGCCTCGTCTTCCCACGCCGACGTGTCTGCCTGGCGGCGGCCCTGGCGGCGCTGGCCCCCCTGTCGGCCTGCCGTTCCGGCCCGCAGGGTCCGCTGCGCCTGGGCTGCCACCCCTGGCCCGGCTATGAGCTGTTCTTCCTGGCGCGCGACCTGGGCGATTGGCCGGCCGACGCGGTGCACCTGGTCGAGATGCCCTCGGCCAGCTCCAGCCTGCGCGGCCTGGGCACCCAGTCCTTGCACGCGGCAGGCCTCACGCTTGACGAAGTGCTGAGCGCGCGCGCCCGCGGCATGGATCTGCGGGTGGTGGGTGTGCTGGATGTCTCGATGGGCGCCGATGTCGTTCTGGCGCGCAGTCATCTGGGTTCGGTGGCGGCGCTGGCTGGACAGCGCGTGGGGGTCGAGGCCTCGGCGGTGGGCGCGGTCATGCTGGACGCCATGCTGTCCCGCCACGGCATGCGGGTCAGCGACGTCCGGATCATTCCCCTGGACGTTGACCAGCACGAAGCCGCCTGGCGTGAGCGGCGCATCGACGCCCTGGTCACCTACGACCCCACCGCCGGTCGCCTGCTCGCCGAGGGTGCCCGTCCGCTGTTCAGCAGTGCCGAGGTCCCCGGCTCCATCGTCGACGTACTGGCCGTCCAGGCCGACGTGCTGGAGCCCCGGGCGACCCAGATCCGGGCGGCCTTGAGGGCCCACTTCGGCGCCCTGGCTGCGCTGCGGCAGACGCCGCAGCAGCACCTGCCGCTGATCGCCCGCCGGCTGGGCATCAGCGCCGGTGAGCTCGAGGCCAGCCTGGCGCGGCTGGAACTGCCAGGGGTGGCCGACAACCACGCCTGGCTGCGTCCCGGTGGCCGGCTGCAGGACAGCGCCGATCGCCTGCGCCAGGTCATGGTCCGGGCCGGCCTGCTGGCCAACCCACCCGGCCTGGAGTTGCTGGGCAGCGCCGATTTCCTGCCAGCCGGAGGGGCGGCATGAGGCCCGATCTGAACTCGCTGCGCTGGCGCCTGGCGGCGCTGGTCGGGGTGGTCATGCTGGTCGCGCTGGCTGCGCTGCAATGGATGCACTACCGGCGTGATGCCGCCCAGCTGCAGACCGAGCTGCTGCAGCGCGCGCGCCACCAGCTGACCCTGATCGTCGTGGCTTCCGAGCGCATGGCGGCGCTCGACCCTTCACTGCTGCGCGAGGTGCTGGCCCATGCGGCGTCCGACACCATGGTGTCGCAGGCGGCGGTGATCGGGCCGACGATGCAGGTCGTGGCGTCCAGCCGCCCGAGCGACGTGGGTCAGGCCGCTGACGGCCTGCCCGACCTGCACCCCGAGTGGCTGCAGGGCCTGCACAGCGGCAGCGCCTCGCGGGTGATTGAGCTGGACCAGCCACGCCGCGTGCTGCTGGTGCATGCCTTCGAGTGGCCCGCCGAGGCCGGCCAGCTGCGCACCGGCCGGCAGGGCCTGGTGATGCTGCAGTACACGCTGGCCGGGCCGCTGCAGCAGCTCAGCGAAGACTCCTGGGAGCGCCTGGGCTGGCAGGCCGCGGTGTTCCTGCTGGCCGCGCTGGTGCTGTGGATCCTGGTCGAGGCCTGGGTGGCGCGGCCGCTGGCGGCCATGGGCCAGGCGGCCAAGGCGATCGGCGAGGGCGACCTGGGCCGGCGCCTGCCGCCGCAGCGCACCCTGGAGCTCTCGCGCATGGCCGAGAGCATCAACCGCATGGCGGCTGACCTGGCGCTGCGCGTGCAGCAGGTGCAGACCAGCGAACACCGGCTGCGCACGCTGATCGACGCTGCCCCCGAGGCGGTGCTGAGCGTGGCCGCCGACGGCCGCATCACGCAGTTCAATGCCGCCGCCGAGCGGCTGTTCGGCTGGACCGCCGCCGAGCTGCTGGGCCAGCCGCTGGACCGCCTGCTGCCACCCGACGTGCGCCAGGGCCACGCGGCCCTGGTGGCGCTGGGCACCCAGGAAGGCGCCGGCGTGCGCACCATGGGGGCCGACCGCCGTGTGCGTGGCCTGTGCCGCGACGGCCGCTACGTGGACCTCAACGTGTCGCTGTCGCGCGTCCAGGTCGATGGCCAGTGGCACTCCACCGCGGTGATCCGCGACATCACCGAGCGCCTGGCCGCCGAGGCCGAGCTGTCGCGCTACCGCCACCAGCTTGAGGACCTGGTGCAGGAGCGCACCCAGGCGCTGGAGCGCTCACGCGACGAGGCCGAGGCCGCGACCCGCTCGAAGAGCGAGTTCCTGGCCAACATGAGCCACGAGATCCGCACGCCGATGAACGCGATCATCGGCCTGGCCTACCTGGCCCGGCGCGACGCCAATCCGCAGCAGGCCGCCCACCTCGAACGCATCGGCACCGCCGCGCGGCATCTGCTGGCCATCCTCAACGACATCCTCGACTTCTCCAAGATCGAAGCCGGCAAGCTCACGCTCGCCACGCGCGATTTCGACGTCGACGACATGGTCGACCAGGCCAGCCAGCTGGTCTGCGAGCGCGCCATGGCCAAGGGCGTGGAGGTGGTGCAGCGCATCGACCCCACGCTGCCCAGCCACCTGCGCGGCGACGACCTGCGCCTGGGCCAGGTGCTGGTCAACCTGATCGGCAACGCGATCAAGTTCACCGAGCGCGGCCATGTCCGGGTGAACCTGTCGCGCCTGCAGTCGGCCGACGGCCGGCCGCTGGTGCGCTTCGAGGTGCGCGACACCGGCATCGGCATGGACGCCGCGCAGCAGCAGCGCGTCTTCCAGCCCTTCGAGCAGGCCGATGGCTCCACCACCCGGCGCTTCGGCGGCACCGGGCTGGGCCTGTCGATCAGCCGCCGGCTGGTCGAGATGATGGGCGGTACGCTGCGTGTGGAGAGCCGCCCGGGGCAGGGCAGCCGCTTCTGGTTCGACCTGCCGCTGGAGCCGGCCCAGTCGCCGCAGCCGGGCCGTCGCGCCGTGGCCCGCTTCATGGGCACGCGCGCCCTGGTGGTGGATGACCTGGAGGACGCCCGCCTGGCCCTGGTCGAGATGCTCGAGATGCTGGGCCTGCGCGCCGATGCGGTGTCCGGCGGCGAGCAGGCCCTGAAGCGCCTGTCTGCGGCCGAAACCGAGGGCGACCCCTACGAGCTCTGCGTGCTGGACTGGCGCATGCCGGTGATGGATGGCGTCGAGACCGCGCGCCAGATCCGCGCGCTGCCGCTGCGGCAGCAGCCGGCCTTCCTGATGATCTCGGCCATGGGTGGTCAGGTGCCGCGCGACACGCTGGGCGCGGTCGGCTTCGCGGCCGTGCTGGTCAAGCCGATTTCGCCGTCGCAGCTGCACGACGCGCTGACGCGCGCGCTGCGGCGCGACCAGCGCGATGCCGCCACACCCCCGGAACCGGCCTGGCAGGCCAGTGCCCATGCCCGCGTGCTGCTGGTCGAGGACAACCCGCTCAACCGCGAGGTCAGTGCCCAGCTGCTCGAAACCCTGGGCCTGAACCCCGACCTGGCCCACGATGGCCAGATGGCGATCGAGCTGGCCAGCCAGGCCGCCTACGACCTGATCCTGATGGACGTGCAGATGCCCCAGGTGGACGGTCTGGAGGCCACGCGCCGCATCCGGCAGCTGCCCGGCCATGCGCGCACGCCGATCGTCGCGATGACCGCCAACGCCTTCCCCGAGGACCGCGAGCGCTGCCGCGCCGCGGGCATGGACGACTTCATCGCCAAGCCGGTCGAACCTGAGGCGCTGGGCGCCTTGCTGCGCCGCTGGCTGCCCGCGCCGCCGCCGCCCGCGGCGGCCCCGAGCGCCTGGCGCGGGCCGGCCATCCAGGGGCTGGACCTGGACCTGGCGCTGCGCCGGCTGGCCGGTCAGGGCGCGCTGCTGATGCGTCTGCTTGAGGTCTACGCCGACCACCACGCCGACGACGGCACGCGCCTGCTGAGTGCCTGGCGCGAGGGCCGGCTGGATCTGCTGGGCCAGGACCTGCACAGCCTGCGCGGCGCCCTGGGCAACCTGGGTGGTGAAGGCCTGATCGAACAGATCAGTCGCCTGGAAGCTGAGCTGGCGCGCGGCGTGCCGCCGCCCGAGGCCGAGATGCGCGCGCTGGCCACCGCGCTGGACGCGCTGGTGGGTCACATCCGCGACGCGCTGGCGCAGCGCTGAGCAGCGCGCCGGGCCAGGCGCCCCTCTCAGGCCCGACCGGAGCGGCGGCTGCGGGGCTGCAGCTTGTCCAGTTCGGCCAGCTGCTGACGCAGCAGCAGCAGCAGCGTGCGGGCGTGCTCGACCGGCAGGCTCAGCACCGTGGACGGTGATTCATCGTCACGCAGCTTGCGCGTCTGCACCAGCGCATCCACGCTGACCTCGATCAGGCCGTGGTCGTGGCGCATGGCCTTCAGGCGCTGGATCTCGATGTCATAAGGTTTCACAGGGGCAGACTCCGGGCGGCGAGACCTGCATTGTCGGCTGCTTCAGCCGGCCACGACAGGGACCTTGACGGTGCGCTGCGAACCGAAGGCGCTCAGGGGCACGCGCGGCCGGTCCTCGGCGAGACCGATCTCGGCGTCGTCCAGGTAGCAGCCCGGGTCCTCGGCCCAGGGGTCGCCGGTCAGCTGCTGGGCGCGCACGCGGGTGTTGCCGCCGCAGATCGCCAGGTACTGGCAGGCGGCGCAGCGGCCGCCCACCGGGCGGGGTTGCTGCTTCAGGCCGGCCATCAGCGCGTCGCGGGTGTCGGGCCAGATCGCGCTGAAGGGGCGCTGGCGCACGTTGCCCAGCGCGTGGTGCCACCACATGGTGTCGGGGTGGACCTCGCCCAGGTTGTCGATGTTGGCCACGTGCAGCCCCGAGGCATTGCCACCCCAGGCCTGCAGGCGCTGGCGCAGCGCCTCGCCAAAGCGGGCATGCAGGTCCGGGTGGCGGCGCTGCAGCCACAGCAGCAGCCAGGGGCCGTCGGCGTCGTTGTTGCCGGTCACGTACTCCTCGTCCAGGCCGCGCTGCGCGGCGTCCCAGGCGCGGTCGAACAGGGTGTCGAGCGCCGCGCGGGTGGCGGCGAACTGGGCGTCCTTGGCGCGGTGGATGTTGCCGCGGCCGGCGTAGTTCAGGTGCGAGAAGTAGAACTTCGGCGCGCCCTCGGCGCGCATCAGGTCCAGCAGCGGCTCGAAGTCGGGCGCGTTGCTGGCGGTCATGGTGTAGCGCAGGCCCACCTTCACGCCGCGCGCCAGCAGCAGGCGCACCGCGTGCAGGCTGCGGTCGAACGCGCCGGCCAGTCGCCGGAAGCGGTCGTGGGTGGCGCGCAGGCCGTCCAGGCTGATGCCCACGTAGTCGAAACCGGTGGCGGTGATGCGATCGGCCAGCGCCTCGTCGATCAGCGTGCCGTTGGTCGACAGGCCGGTGTAGAAACCCATGGCCAGCGCGCGCTCGGCGATGGGGAAGAGATCGGGCCGCAGCAGCGGCTCGCCGCCGCTGAGGATCAACACCGGCACGCCGAAGGCCTTCAGGTCGTCCATCACGGTGAAGACCTCGCCGGTGTCCAGCTCACCCGCGTAGTCGTGGTCGGCCGACAGCGCGTAGCAGTGCTGGCAGGTCAGATTGCAGCGGCGGATCAGGTTCCAGATGACCACGGGGCCTGAGATGGCGCCCCCGGCCGCGTGGCGGCCGCCCCCCAAGGGGGCAGGCGCCGGGCTTGGGGCGGCCCGGCGCTCCGGCGCCGTGGCCCCCTCGGCCCCGCGTCGACGGGGCAAGGGGTATTGGCCGCTGCGCTCGGCCTCGGCCAGCTCGCGCAGGTAGTGCGATACACGGAACATGCTCAGTCCTTCAGTCTCAGCCCGGTCTTCTTCAGGATGGCCGTGCTGTAGAGGATGTCGTGGCCGCGGCAGGCGGGGCCCAGCAGCGCGGCGATCTGCGCGGCCTGGCGTTCCACCTCGCGGCGCTGGCGGCCATGCAGCATCGCGAACAGGTTGTAGGGCCAGACGCTGCCCTGGCGCGGGCGGCGGTAGCAGTGGCTGACACCGGGCAACGCCGCCACGCGCGCGCCCAGCGCATCGACCCGGGCATCGTCCACATCCCAGACGCTCATGCCGTTGGCGGTGAAGCCCAGGCGGTAGTGGTTGGGCACGGCGCCAATGCGGCGCACCAGGCCGTTGTCGAGCATCTCGGCCAGGCGCTGGCGCACGGTCTCGCCGGGCACGCCCAGCATCGCGCCCAGGGCCTCGTAGGGGCGGTTGACCAGGGGCAGGCCGCCCTGGGTGGCGGCGATCAGCTCGCGGTCGAACTCAGTGAGTGCCATCGGCGGGCTCCATCAGCGGCAGGCGCAGCTCCACCGCGTACTCGCGCTCCTTCGGAAAGGCCAGCACCGGCAGGCCGGTGGCCGCCTCGAGCTGACCGATCACCGCGGACACCTGTGCCGCGTCCTCGGTGGCGATGACGAACCACATGTTCAGCGCATGCTCGCGGCGGTAGTTGTGGGCCACCTCGGGCAGTGCGTTGACCTGCGCCGCCACCGCGTCGAAGCGCTCCTCGGGCACGGCCATCGCAGCCAGCACGAAGCGACCCCCGGCGCGCTCGATCTGGAACAGCGGACCGAAGCGGGTGAGCTCGCCGTGCGACAGCAGGTGGCGCAGCCGCTCGATCACCAGGTCCTCGCTCCAGCCCAGCGCGCGGCCCACCTCCAGGAACGGGCGGTCGCTGAGCGGGAAGCCGCCGTGCAGGTGGCTGATCAGCCGCAGGTCATCCGGCGAGTGCATGGCGGGTCTCCTCGTCAGGGAGGTCACGGAAGCGGCGGGCGCCGGTCTGCTTGTAGCGCCGCCAGGAGAACAGCACCTGCTGCGGCAGGCCCTGCAGGCCGGCAGCGGCGCAGGCCTGGGCGAGCACGGCGCGAACGCTGTCGCGGTCACGCCCGTGGACCATGCCGTAGAGGTTGTAGGGCCACCCCTCGGCACGCTCGCGCCGGTAGCACAGCGTCACGCCGGCCTGGGCGGCCAGGCGCGGGCCCAGCGCGTCCACCAGGGTGTCCGGCACATCGAACACGGCCATCGCGTTGTGCGTGAAGCCGAACTCATGGTGCCGCACGATCAGGCCGAAGCGGCGCAGCGTGCCCTGGTCCAGCCAGCGTGCCAGCGTCTGCAGCACACGCAAGGGTGTCCAACCCAGGGCCTGGGACCAGGCGTCCACCGGGCGCTCGACAAGCGGCAGGCCGTCCTCCACCAGCGCGGCCAGCGGGCGGTCAGCATCGGCCACCGCGGGAGGACGGCGGCGCGGCTCGTCCGGCGCGGTGCTGGCGGTGCGCTGCCGCAGGTCAAAGCCCAGATCGATCCGGTAGGGGCGGCGCAAGGGCAGACGAAGCGCCGGCACGGCGGTGGCCGCCTCCAGTGTCTGCAGGCTGCGCTCTACTGCCTCAGCGTCCAGCCCGGTCATCACGAACCACAGGTTGTGCCGGTGCTCGCGCGCATAGTTGTGGTTGACGCCGGCGTGGGCCGAGACGATGGCGGCCACCGCGTCCAGCCGTGCCTCGGGCACCGCCATCGCGGCCAGCAGCGCGGCGCCGCCGGCGCTGGCGGCGAACACGCCGCCGACGCGGCTGAGCTGGCCCGCACGCTGGGCGGCGCGCAATTCGTCCAGCAGCCGCGGTACGGTCGTGCCATGCACGGCGGCCAGGGTGTCCCAGGGACGCTCGGTCAGCGGCAGACCGCGCTGCCAGGTGTTGAGCAGGTTGAGCCGGTCCATGGCGTCAGAACCCCATGCGCGCGGCGCGCGAGGTGAAGAAGATGCCGCTGGGCGCGTCCACGTCCAGCTGTGCCAGGGTGCGCAGGCTGGCGGTGTCGATGACGCTGACGCGGTGGGCGTCGCGGCTGCTGATCCACACGGCCTCGCCGCGTGGCGTGAACTCCATGTGCAGCACCGCCTGGCCAGGTTCCAGCGTGGCGACCACGCGCTGCGAGGGCGTGTCGATCACCTGCACGCGGTCGTAGTCGGGGACCGCGAAGTTGACCCACACCTGGCGGCCATCGGGCCGGGCCATCACGAACACCGGCTGACCGGCCACCGGGATGCGGCCGACCTCCTGCCAGGTGGCGGTGTCGACCACCAGCACCTCGTGGCGGCCGACGGCCGGCAGGTAGGCCTGCCGACCGGCCACCGCCCAGCCGCGCAGGTGCGGCATCTTGTAGACCGGCAGCGGCTGCTGGCCGCGGCCGTAGCCCCCCAGGATGCGCTGCACGCGGGGGGGGTCGGCCCACAGGTCGACCATCGCCAGGCCGTCCTCGCCGAACAGGCCGGCGATGTAGTGGCGGCCATCCGGGGTGACCAGGGCATCGTAGGGCTGGCGGCCGATGCCCGGGAGCCGGGTGGTCACCGGGTGCGCGGGGTCGCTGCAATCGGTGATCCAGATCGCGTCGGCATCGAACAGGCTGTAGGCGAAGCGCTGGCCGGGCAGGTCGACCAGGCCCACCACGCGCGAGCACTGGCCGGGCGCGAATTCGGCGGGCACATCGGCCACCAGGGCCAGCGTGCGGGCGTCGAAGACCTTGATGCCGCCCGGCGTGTAGTTCTGCGCCGCCACCAGCGTGCCGTCGGCGCTGATCGCGCCGCCGATCGAGTTGCCGGCCTGCATCACGCGCTGCACGATGCGCTGGGTCAGCAGGTCGACCATCGTCAGCCCGCCGTCGCGGCCGAAGACATAGGCCAGGCGGCCATCGCGCGAGAACACCACCGAGGCGTGCGACAGGTCGCCCAGGCCGGCCACCTCGCCGATGACGCGGCGCTCGCTGGTGTCGACGATGGACAGCGCGCCACGCGCGCGCTGCACGACCACGCCCAGGTCGCCGCTGCCACGCAGGGTGGGGGTGGCGCAGGCGGCCAGCAGCGGCAGCAGGCCGGCGGCCAGCAGGGTGTCACGGCGGCGCATCATCGCGGGGCCTTTGCTTCTTCAGGAAAACCGGCCGCCAGGCGCTCGGCGATCCAGCGCGCCTCGGGCTCGCTGAGCATCGCCCGCCAGGGCGGCATCGGGGTGCCGGGACGCCCGTGGACGATCGTCGCGACCATGGATTCGAGCGGCTTGTCGGCCAGCGCCGCAGGCGTGAGCGCCGGGCCCAGACCACCGGTCAGCCGCATGCCGTGGCAGGAGCCGCAGTCCTGCCGCACCATGCGCACCAGCTGCTGCTGGCGCTCAGGCGCGGGCTCGGCGGCGGCCGCCAGGGGCAGCAGCGCCAGCAGCAGAACGGCGGCGCGGGCCATGCTCAGCTCTTCAGGATCTGCTCGACAGCGGCCTTCAGGTCGGCGTCGTTGATCTTGTCGGGCGGGTTGGGCGCCATCGGGATCGGGCCGAAGCTGCCGGAGCCGCCCTGGCGGACCTTGTCCATCAGCCTGGCCACCACGTCCTGGCCCTTGTACCTGGCGGCGATGTCCTTGAAGGACGGTCCCACCAGCTTCTTGTCCTTGGCATGGCAGGCCAGGCAGCCGGCCTTGTTCATCGCCTCATCGGCCTGGGCCAGGGCGCCGGCGGCGGCCAGCGCCAATGCGGTGGCGATCAGCAGTGTCTTCATGGGCTTCTCCTTCGCGGAGGGCGGGCAGGGCCGGACCCCGCCCGCCCAGGGTCAGTAGATGTCGTGCTGGGTGTTGTTGACGTTGAAGTGACCCGTGGGCGTGATCAGGCGCGGGTCCTTGATCACCGCCTTGAGCTTCAGCGTCCTGTCGTCCACCACCACCAGCGCGCTCTGCTTGTTCTTGGCGCTCCACACCGAGAACCAGACCTCGTCGCCGGCCTTGTTGTACTCAGGCTGGACCACGCGCTTGGCACCGTCATCGCTCAGACCGGCCCATTCGGCGATCGGCAGCACGGTGAAGCCCTTGGCCAGGTTCTTCACGTCGTACACCGCCACCGACTGCGACAGCTTGGGATCGGGGTTCAGCGGCGTGTCCACATACAGGTGGGTGGACTTGGGGTGGCTCTTGATGAACAGCGAGCCGCCGCCCTGGCCCTTGACCGTGTCCACCACCTTCCAGGCCTGCTGGGGGTGGCCCTTGGGGTCGGTGCCGATCATCGAGATCGTCTCGTCGCCCAGGTGGCTGGTGGCCCAGACCGGCCCGAACTGCGGGTGCGTGAAGTTGGCGCCCCGGCCCGGGTGGGGGATCTTGCCGACATCGATCAGCGCGGCCAGCTTGCCTTCCTTCAGGTCCACCGCGGCCACCTTGTTGGACTGGTTGGCGGCCACCATGAAGTAGCGGTGGGTGCTGTCCAGGCCGCCGTCGTGCAGGAAGCGGGCGGTCTCGATCTCGGTGGTCTTGAGGTTCTTCAGGTTGGAGTAGTCCACCAGCAGGGTCTTGCCGGTTTCCTTCACGTTGACCACGAACTCGGGCTTGAAGTGGCTGGCCACGATCGAGGCCACGCGCGGCTCGGGGTGGTACTCCTGCTTGTCCACCGTCATGCCGCGGGTGGCGACGATCTTCAGCGGCTCCAGGGTGTCGCCCTTCATGATCGTGTACTGCGGCGGCCAGTAGCTGCCGGCGATGGCGAGCTTGTCCTCGAAGCCCTTGTACTTGCTGGTGTCGACCGAGCGCGCCTCCAGGCCCACGCGGATCTCGGCCACGTTGTCGGGCTTGGGCATCCACAGGTCGATCATGTTGATCTTGGCGTCGCGGCCGATCACGAACAGGTAGCGGCCCGAGGCCGACAGGCGGCTGATGTGCACCGCGTAGCCGGTCTTGACGATGTTGATGATCTGCTTGGTGTCGCCGTCGATCAGCGCCA
The DNA here is from genome assembly GCF_018069845.1 of Ideonella alba. NCBI lineage: Bacteria > Pseudomonadati > Pseudomonadota > Betaproteobacteria > Burkholderiales > Sphaerotilaceae > Ideonella > Ideonella alba. The sequence continues at coordinate 196,614 of NZ_JAGQDD010000004.1, read as the reverse complement.
CCTCGCCGGTGTCACGCAGCGTGGTGGAGAAGATGTTGGCGATGTTGTAGTCGTTCATCTTCTTCGTCGGCCGCTGCTCGGGCGGGACGATGACCTTCCAGGTCTTCTTCATGTCCTCCATGCTCCACTCCGGCGGTTGCGGAGGGTCCTGCTGGATGTAGCGCGCCATCAGGTCGGTGGTCTTCTCGTCGAAGTCGCCGCTGGTCTGCCAGTTGGGCATGCCCGCGGGCGAGCCGTAGGCGATGAAGACCTTTAGGTAGTCGGTGCCCTTGCCCAGCGTGATGTCCGGGGTCAGCGGCTTGCCGGTGGCGCCCTTGCGCAACACGCCGTGGCAGCCGGCGCAGCGCTCGAAGTAGATCTGGCGGGCCTTGTCGAACTCGGCCTGCGTCATCTGCGGGGCCTTCGGGTTGGTGCTCTGGTACATCGGCTCATTGGCCAGGGGGGAGCCGCCCGCCTGGTAGTTCATCTCGGGCTGGGTGACGGCCTTCTTGTCCTGCGCCAGGGCGCCGGTGGCCAGCAGCGTCGCGAGGGTCATCGCGGTGAGCCGGGCAATCGTCGGAGCGTTCATGGTGTGTCTTCGTTCCTCGAGGAGCAGCGCGTGGGTCGGCCCGTGCAGGGTGCAGGGGGCGGGCTCGCCGGGCGGCTGTCCATCGTCGAAGCAGCGAGCGTCGGCATCGTCCCGCCGCCGGGTCGGGGGTGTCCTTGAACTGGTTCAAGGACGGCACCGAGCCTGGCTCGCGAAGATGCCGCCATGCCCAGAGACCTTGACCATCCACCGCGCCGCTTCGGCACGGTCACGCTGCTCGGCGCCGGTCCGGGCGATCCTGAACTGCTGACGGTGAAGGCCGTCAAGGCATTGCAGCGCGCCCGCCTGGTGCTGCACGACCACCTGGTCGGCGACGAGGTGCTGGCCCTGCTGCCGCCGGGCTGCGAGAAGCACTATGTGGGCAAGGAGTCGGCACGCCACGCGCTGCCGCAACGCGAGATCACCGCGCTGCTGGTGCGCCTGGCACACCAGGGCCATGACGTGCTGCGCCTGAAGGGCGGCGACGGCTACATCTTCGGCCGCGGTGGTGAGGAGGCCCAGGCGCTGGCCATCGCCGGCGTGCCCTTCACGGTGATCCCGGGCCTGACCGCAGCACAGGGCGCCGCGGCGGCGGCGGGCATTCCGCTGACCCACCGCGACCACGGCCGCGCGCTGGTGCTGGCCACCGGCCATGGCCGCGAGGGCCACCCGCTGGACCTGGACTGGTCGCTGCTGGCGCGGCCGCAGCAGACCAGCGTGATCTACATGGGCGTGGCCCACCTGCCGGCGATCTGCGCCGGCCTGGTGGCCCATGGCTTGCCGGCCCACACGCCGGCTGCGCTGGTCGAGCGCGCGACGCTGCCCGGTCAGCGCTGCGTGGACGGCACCCTGGCCACGCTGCCCGCGCTGGCCGCCGAGGCCGGCATCCAGCCCCCGGCGCTGATCTTCGTGGGTGAGGTGGTGCGCTTGCGCTCGGTGCTGGCGCCGGCGCAGCGCGTGGCGCCCGCAGTCCGCTGACTAGGGCCTTGGGGGAGAATGCAAGGGAATCCTCGCCCGCGCTCCTCGGCAATGCCCGCCACCGATCCCCATGCCCACCTCGCTGGCAGCCAGGCGCGCACGCTGGCCTATGCGTTCGACCTGTGTGCCAGTGCGCTGGGGCTGTTTCCGGCGAGCTATGTGGCCTACCTGAACGAGTCGCCGCACACGCCCGGCGTGACCGAGTTCGCGGTGCTGTTCCTGGCCTATCACGCCTATTTCCTGGGGCTGCGTGAAGGCGTGACTCCCGGCAAGCGCGTCATGAACCTGGCCGTGCTGAGCCGCCATGGCCAGGCGCTGGGGCCGGTGCAGGGCCTGTGGCGGGCGGTGCTGCTGAGCCTGCCCTGGCTGCTGATCGCGGCCGGCGACCACCCGGCCCTGCAGCAAGGGATGTCGCTGACGATCTGGGCAGGGTTGCCCACGGCCGGCACCGCGTGGTTGCTGCTGGACCTGGTGCTGATCGACAGCCTGCGAGACCGCCGCTCGCTGACCGATCGCCTGGCGGCGACGCTGGTGGTGCGATTGCCGCCGCCCGAACCGCACCGGGCGCCAGCGATTCCGATGTACAGCGCGCGTGACGCCGAGTTCGGTGACCCGCCCAGGCGGCCGCCCGAGCGATGAGCGGTCATCCCGCACGCGCGGTCGTCGCCGTGCTGTGGCAGCTGTGTCGGCTGCTGGCGTTGGCCGTGCTGGCCTTCGCCGTCTGGGGCTGGACCTCTGGGCAATGGGCCGGTCGCCTGTTTCCGCTGGTATGGCCGCGACCGTACCTGGAGATGGTCAGCGCCACCGCCGTCGGCTCGCTGGCGGCGGCGGTGGTCACCGTGCCCTGGCTGACCCGCTGGTGGCCGCAGCGCTGGGGATGGGCGGCCCTGGCGGTGGCGTCGCCGATGCTGCTGCTGCGGGGCAGCGGCCTGCTGTCCTACGCGGGTTCGGGCGAGACGCGCATCCTGGTGATGTCGGTCGTCGAAGCGCTGCTGCATGCGCTGGCCCTCGTGGGTGGGGCGGCGTGGTGGCGCCGCCGGCATGGCACCATGCCACCGCTTCCAACGTCCCTCCGCCATGACCCCTGACGACACCGATCTGGCCGTCCTCGCCGACGCGCTGATCCACAGCCGCCAGCACATCGGCCCCAAGCGCCTGGTCGCGCCGGGGCCGGACGAGGCCACGCTGCGCGTGCTGCTGGCGGCGGCCGCCGCGGCGCCCGATCACCAGCAGCTGCGGCCGTGGCGCTTCCATGTGCTGGGCCCGCAGGCGCGGGCGCGGCTGGGCGAGGCCTTTGCGCAGGCGCTGCAGGAGCGCGATCCCGCGGCCACCGAGAGCCAGGTGGCCGATGCCCGTGACAAGGCGCTGCGGGGCCCGGTGCTGCTGCTGGCCGTGGCCGACCTGCGCGCCGACGAGCCCGGCGTGGCCGAGGCCGAGCGCCTGGTGTCGCTGGGCGCGGCGATCCAGAACCTGCTGCTGGCGGCGCAGGCGCGCGGCTGGGGCAGCGGGCTGACCAGTGGCCGCTCGATGCGCTCGACCGCGCTGCGCCAGGCCTTCGGCCTGCAGGAGGGCGAGCACGCGGTGTGCTGCATCACGCTGGGCACGGTCAGCCGCGCCAAGCCGGCGCGGCTGCGGCCCGCGGTGGACGAGATCGCGCGCTGGGAGCCCTGAGGCAAGGCCGAGCAAGTCCCTCGCGGCGACTGGCTCGGCGTCGCCCTGGTCAACGGGCCTTCGGATCCTCGGCGGCCGGCTCGTAGGGGCTGTGCAGGTCCACCACCTTGGCGGCGCGCTTGCGCATGTGGATGTTGAGCATCTCCACGCCCAGCGAGAAGGCCATCGCGAAGTAGACGTACCCCTTGGGCACGTGGTGGTCGAAACCCTCGGCGATCAGCACCACGCCCACCACCACCAGGAAGGACAGCGCCAGCATCTTGATGGTGGGGTGGTCCGAGACGAAGCGGCCGATCGGCGCGGCGAACAGCATCATCAGGCCCACCGAGGCGATCACCGCGGCGATCATGATGCGCACGTCGCTGACCATGCCCACCGCGGTGATGATCGAGTCCAGCGAGAACACCAGGTCGACGATCATGATCTGCACGATCACCGCGGCCAGCGTGGTCTTCACCGCGGCCGAGGCATGGCCCTCCTCGCCTTCGAGCGAGCCGTGGATCTCGGTGGTGCTCTTCCAGATCAGGAACAGGCCGCCCAGGATCAGGATCAGGTCGCGCCCCGAGATGCCCTGGCCGAAGATGGTGAACAGCGGCTGCACCAGGCCGACGATCCAGGCCAGCACCAGCAGCAGGCCGATGCGCATGAACATCGCCATGAACAGGCCCAGGCGACGCGCGAACTCCTGTTTGGCCTTGGGCAGCTTGTCGACCAGGATCGAGATGAAGATGATGTTGTCGATGCCCAGCACCAGCTCCAGCGCGGTGAGGGTGGCGAAGGCAATCCAGGCTTCGGGGCTGGTCAGCAGTTCCATGGGCGCGTCCTGTGTTCGGGCGCGCGATGATAGGGGCGGCGGAGCTCCCTTGGGAAGTGCCGGGGATCTTCAGGTCCCCGACGGGGCGGAGGCCGCCGCGTCCAGATCGGCCGGCTCAGCGCCGGAGGGCTCCCTGTGGGCGATGCCGAAGTGGCAGTCGATGCAGGTCTTGCCTTCGGTCGCCAGTCGCCGGTGCTGCTTCTGCGCCGTCTTGCCCTGCAACTCGGGGTCCATGGCCTGAACGTTGTGGCAGCTGCGGCACTCGCGCGAGTCGGTGGCCTTCATGCGCTGCCACACCTGCTGCGCCAGCGCCAGCCGGTGCTGCTCGAAGCGCTCGGGCGTGTCGATCTCGCCGGAGAAGTGGCCGACGATGTCCTTGACCGCGCCGAGCTTGCGCCACAGCACGTCCGGAAACTCGTGCGGCACATGGCAGTCGCCGCAGCCGGCCTGCACGCCGGTGCGGTTGCGTGCGTGGATGGTGTGGCTGTACTCGGCAAAGTTGTTGTCCTTCATCTCGTGGCACGTGATGCAGAACTCGGTGCGGTTGGTGGCGTGCAGGCCGGCCGTGCCACCCAACGCGATGGCCATGCCCAGCAGCACCAGGGCGAGCGCACCCAGCCAGCCGCGCCAACCCGATGACGGACGCCTCATTTGAGCTGCAGCACGAAGGCGATGACATCAGCGCGGCCCTGGGCATCACCCAGGCCGTCGTACTTCATCTTGCCGCCGGGCACCACCTTCTTCGGCGCCGTGATGTAGGCGTCGATCTTCTCGGGCGTCCAGGTGATGCCGCTGGCTTTCATGGCGTCGGAGTAACCGGCGAAGCTGGCCACGGTGCCCGCCTTGCGGCCGTTGACGCCGGTGAGGGTGGGGCCCTTCTTGTCCTTGCCGGGCTGGGCGCTGTGGCAGTCGCCGCATTCCTCGGCAAAGGTGTCGGCGCCGCGTTTGGCGTTGCCCTCGGCATGGGCCAGCGCCGCAGCGCCGGCCAGCAGGATCAGGGGAATGGCGCGGCGCATGCTCACAGGCTCCACCAGAAGAACAGCATGGTGGTGTTGTTGTCGCGGGCGCGGCGGTCGACGCCATTCACGTCGTCGATGTAGTGGCTGCCGCCGTTGAACTTGCTGTAGCCGGTGTACTGCAGGCCCACGCGCAGGTTGGCCCAGGGCGAGCCCCAGGAGCTTTCCTTGCCCCAGGGCGTCCAGTCCAGCTGCAGCATGTAGCCGTTGGTGTCGGGCCTGGCGCTGTAGGAGCTGCCGCCCCACAGGCCGGTGTCGGCACTGCCGCTGCTGCCGAACAGGCCGGCGGTGGCGCCCCAGGTCTGCTGCCAGGTGTAGGAGCCGGTCAGGCGCCAGGTCTTGAGCGAGCCGCTCGCGCTGCTGGCACCGCCGGCGGCCTGGGTGGCGTTGAGCTTCTGGCCCTCGTGCATCCAGCTGGCGTTCAGCGTATAGATGTGCTCACGGTTGCCCAGCCACTGGTAGCCGGCGTCCAGGCCCCAGTCGCTGAAGTGGTCGGTACTGGACGGTGCGCCGCGGTCCGGCGCCAGCGCGGCGGACAGGCCCGAGAGGCCGACATGCCAGTTGTCGCGCTTGCGGTCGTCCAGGTAGGCCAGGCGCCAGTACAGCGCGGGGTGAGACAGGCGGCCCACGTCCTCGGCGTTGATGGCGCTGATCGCCTTGGTGGAGAGCGACTTGTACAGGCCCAGCTCGCCATACCAGTGCTTGTCATGCAGCGCATACAGGTTGGCGCCCAGCACCGCGCCGGCCAGGTTCTCCATCATCGGCGTCGGGCCCTGGCCGAAGCCGAAATCGCTGGCGGTGTACGGGAAGCGCCACTGGCCCAGGGTGTTGAAGGGGTCGGTCAGCGTGGGGTTGCCGTTGATGGCCAGGCCGACGGTGGTCTCCTTGTCGCCCAGCGTCAGGCTGCGCGCGTAGCGCAGGTCCAGCTGGTCCAGCGCCCAGGCGCGGTCGACGCCGGCATAGGTGGACTGCACGAAGGCGCCGATGTGGTCGGTCAGGCGGCCGGCCAGGAAGGCCGAGGTCTCCTGGATGGCGCTGTTGTTGTTGGCCTTGAAGTGGTCAGGCACCTCGGGCAGGTCCTTGGCGCTGCGCGTGAGGTTGGCGATCATCATGGCAGACAGCGGCACCTTGCCGTCCTTGCCGTCGGTCTCGGTGTAGCCGTTGATCTTGAACTGCTGGCCGAAGGGCGTGAGCTGCGGGCCGAAGGCGCCGATGTGGCAGGCGGCGCATTCGCTGCCGGTCTGGCGGGCAAAGCTGGGCACGGCCCAGGCGGGGGTGAGGCTGGCGGCCAGCAGCGCGGCGCCGGCCATCACGCGGGCGAGACGGCGGGCGGCACGGTGGGCCGTGGAGGTGCGGTGCATCTAGGCTCCCTGACAGAGGTGGGACAAACTGGCGTCCATCCTCCGCGGGCGCAGCCTTCAATCCGCTGACAGCATGCGTAACGGCTGGAAATCGACCCGCACCCGGCCGCCGCGGCCGCCCGGGCCGTCGTGGATCGAGACCTGGGCGCCATGGCGCTCGGCGATTTCGCGCACGATGGCCAGGCCCAGACCCGATCCCAGCCGGTCGTGCTCGTTCAGCCGCACGTAGCGCTCGAAGACGCGCGCCCGGTCGGCTGGCGGGATGCCGGGGCCGTCGTCCTCGACCTCCAGGAAGGGCCGGCCGTCCGCCACGCCGCAGCGGGCGGTGACGGTGCTGCCCTCGGGCGTGTGCTGGATCGCGTTGCCCACCAGGTTCAGCAGCAGCTCGCGCAGCAGCCAGCGCGAGCCGATCACCCGCGCCTCGCCGGTCTCGAAGCCCAGGTCCACCCGCCGGGCCAGCGCGGCGTCCAGGCTGGCGTTGGCGGCGTCCTGCAGCAGGTCGGCCAGGGCCAGCGGGGCCATGGGCACCGGCGCCGCGCCCTCGCTGCCGGCGCGGGCCAGCGCCAGCATCTGGTGCGCCAGGTGTGACAGGCGCTGCACCGACTGCGACACCTCGGCCACCCGGGCGGCCGCCGGCGCCGGCAGGGCTTCCCGCGTCAGCAGATCGACCTGCGTGCTCAGGCTGGCCAGCGGGGTGCGCAGCTGGTGCGCGGTGCTGTCGATGAAGGCCTGGCGGGCGCGGGCGGTGGCGCGCACCCGGCTGACCAGGCGGTTGATGGCGCGCAGCAGCGGCACAGTCTCGTGCGGCGCCAGGCGCAGCGGCAGCGGGCGCAGCTCGTCGATCTCATGGCGCTCCAGGCGCTCGCCCAGCAGGTCCAGTGGCCGCAGCGCGAAGCGCACCGCGACCAGGGCGGCCACCACCACCGCCAGTGCGATCGCCAGGTTGGTGGCGGCGGTCACGTACAGCAGTTCGCGGGCTTCGCGGCGGCGGCCGTTGACGGTTTCAGCCACCAGGATGGTCGCGCGCGCATCGGGGCCGCGGTAGCGGTGCTGCACCACCCGCACCGGCTGGCCGCCCAGGCGGGCGTTGAAGATCTGCGTGTCCTCGTCGGTCTCGGCGCGGCGCAGCGTGGCCAGCGCCAGGTCGCCGGCCAGCGGGGCGCCGCTGGCCTGCAGCACCAGGTAGTGCAGCGGATCGTCGGGCTGGGCCCGGCTGAGGGCCTGCACCATGGCCGGCAGGTGGGCGGCGAGGTCGCCGTCGCCCTCGGCCTCCAGGCGCGCCGACAGGCCCACGGCCAGGCTGGCCAGTGCGCGGTCGTGCGACTCGTCGGTCAGGCGCCGGGCGCTGACATAGTCGACAGTGGCGCCGATCAGCACCAGCAGCGCCAGCGGCAGGCCCACCGCCAGCAGCAGCCGGCCGGCCAGCGAGCGCAGCGGATGGCGGGGCAGGCGTCTAGGCGACACCGGCGTCCAGCTCCAGCCGGTAGCCCAGGCCGCGCACGGTGCGCAGCGCCACGCCGCTGCCGGCCAGCTTGCCGCGCAGGCGCGAGGCGTAGATCTCGACGGCGTTGGCGGTCAGTTCGTTGTCCCAGCGACTGAGCGAATCGATCAGGCGCTGCTTGGCCACCACCTCGGGGGCGCTGAGCAACAGGTGCTCCAGCAGGTCCCATTCGCGACCGGTCAGCGCCAGCGCGGCCTCGCCCAGCCGGGCCTCGCGCAGGCCGACATCCATCTGCAGCGGCCCGAAGCCCAGCGTGCGACCGCTGGCCGAGCGGCCGCGGCGCACCAGCGCGTGGCAGCGGGCGACCAGCTCGGGCGTCTGGAAGGGCTTGACGAGGTAGTCATCGGCGCCCTCGTCCAGGCCGCGCACCCGGTCTTCCAGCGCGTCGCGGGCGGTCAGCATCAGCACCGGCAGGCGGCGACCCGCGTGGCGGATGCGGCGCAGCAGCGCCAGGCCACTGATGCCGGGCAGGCCGATGTCCAGGATGGCCAGGTCGTAGTCGGTGCACAGCAGCACCGACTCGGCGGTCTCGCCGCGGTCCAGCCATTCGACCGTGAAGCCGGCCTGGCCCAGTGCCTCGGACACCGAGCGGGCCAGCGGGGCATCGTCTTCAACCAGCAGCACACGCATGGGGCGACATGCTGCCAGAAGCGTGTTGCTGCGGCCTTAAGCCAGGGTCACCAGCTCGGCGCCGTCGCGCAGCAGACCGCCGCTGAGGATGCGGTAGCTGTCCATGTCGAAGCCCGGGGCGCTGCGATCCAGGGTGCGCGCCGCGTCCAGCGTGTCAGCGCTGCCCAGGTAGCACCAGTGGCGCAACACATGCACCTGCTGCCAGCCGGTCTCGTCGCGCTCGACCAGGCCGACGGCGCCCGGGTGCGGCCAGACCAGCAGGCGCAGCGCCGCCAGCGCGGCGCGCAGCCGGGCGTCGTGCGCGGCGGGCGTCTCACGGCCGGCGCAGACGCCGCCACAGCGGCCGATGCTGGCGCGAAAACAGGCCCCGCTGCCGCGCCAGGCGCGCTCCATGCCCAGGCGCTGCAGGCACAGCCGGTGCTCGTCGGCCATCGCGCGCAGCGCACCCTGGGCCGCATGGCGGCTGGCGAACAGGCCGTGCAGGTGTGGCGTGGTGGCGAAGTCCACCCGCGTGGTGTCGACCAGTTCGGGCCGCTCGGTGCCGTCGGCCCCGTCGGCCAGACGCCAGGCATGCAGGTGGCGCACCCGGCGCAGGCGCTGGTTGTGCAGCGGCTGCAACTGCTTGACCAGGGCCGCTTCCAGCAGCAGCGCGCCCACCTCGCCGGGGGTTCGGCGGTGCTCGATGCGCAGGCTCTGCGCCACCCAGCGGGCGCTGTCGGGGTCGCGCAGGTGCGACAGCACGCGGCTGCGCAGGTGGATGCTCTTGCCGATGTACAGCGGCAGTGTGGTCGAGCGGCCCCAGAACAGGTAGACGCCGGGGGCCTCCGGCAAGGCCTCGGCCTGGGAACGCAGGGCGTCGGCCTGGGAACGCGGGTCCTCAGCCACGGCGCGCGCGGCGCTTGAGCCAGCGCATCAGCGCGCCCAGCACGGGCAACTGCTCGTACAGCTCCTCGGCAGCGTCCCAGTAGTCGCGGTGCAGCGTCACGCGGCCTGCGGCGTCGAAGCGCAGGTGGGTGGCGCCGCGGATGCGGCGTTCGGCGTGTTCACCGGGCAGCGTGAACAGGAAGTCCCAGGTCAGGAAGGCCTGCTCGCCGCCATCCACCCGCTCGGTCACCACGAAGCGCGGGCCCTGCAGGCGGCGGAACATGTGCTCGAACACCGCCTCGATCGCGGCGATGCCCTGGACCTCGTTGAAGGGGTCCTTGAAGCGGGCCTCGGCGGCATAAAGCTGCGGCAGCCGGGCCAGGTCGGCGGGCTGCAGGCGTTCGTAGAAATCGACCAGCAGGTCCAGCGGGCTGATCGGTGGCGTCATCGGCAGCGTCATCGGCGGGTGAGGCGTCGCACCAGCGGAAAGTACCACGCGTAGGGCAGGCAGCGCAGCAGGTCCAGCCAGAACGTGAAGCGGCGCGGAAAGTCGATCATGAAGCGCCCGCGCGCCCAGCCGGCCAGGATGGCCTGGGCGGCCTGAGCCGGGGTGATGACGGCGGGCATGCGGAAGTCGTTGACGGCGGTCATCGGGGTCTCGACGAAGCCGGGCGTCACCACGCTGATGCCCACGCCCAGCGGCGCCAGCTCCAGGTGCAGGGCCTCGCTGAAGTGGGTGAGTGCGGCCTTGGTGGTGCCATAGGCCAGCGCGTTGGGCAGACCGCGGTGGCCGGCCACGCTGCTGACCAGGCTGAGGTGGCCATGGCCGCGCGCGCGCATCGGCCGCAGCACCGCCAGCGACAGCGCCACGGCGGCGTCCAGGTTGACGGCGCGGTGCTGTTCCCAGCCGCGCAGGCTCAGCTCCCGGGCGCCGCCGGGCTCGTAGTGGCCGGCGCAGTAGCAGACCAGGTCGGGCGGGTTGGACGAGAACAGGCGCTCCACCGAGGCCTCCAGCGCGGCGGCGTCGGTCACATCCAGCGCGATCGGCCGCAGGCCCGGGTGCTGCCGCTCCAGCGCCTGCAGCGCATCCAGCCGGCGCGCCGACACCGTCACACGGGCCCCGCGCTCATGCAGCGCGGCGGCCAGCGCGGCGCCGATGCCACTGCTGGCACCAACGATCCAGACGTGGCGCTCGCGCCAGTCGGCCAGGGGAGGATTGAGGCTCATGGGGATCGGGTGAATGAGATCAGCACCTCGCCGAGTGTCACTCCGAATTTGCTCATCACCGCGCGGTTGAGCAGCACGCGCTCGTCGACCAGCCACATCCAGTCGTCGAATTGCACCTCCCACTCGCGGCCGTCGATCGGCAGGCGCAGCGTGTAGCGCCAGTTCAGCGCATTGCCGGCGGCCTCGCCGCTGGCCAGGCCCACCACGTCGTCGGCCTGGCCCTGCCAGCGGCCGTTGCCCAGGTGGGTCAGGCGCCAGACGCGGCGCTGGGTGCTGCCGTCCGAGTAGGTGAAGCGCTCGTCCAGCTCGCCCTGTTCGCCCTGCCAGCGGCCGTCGATCTGCACCGTGAAGCGCTTCACCACGCGGCCGAAGCGGTCCTGGAACACGCCGTGCGCCATCACCCGGCCGGCGAAGTACTGGCGCAGGTCGAGCAGCGGCTTCTCGGCCGCATGGTCGGCGATCGAGGGGTGGGCGCAGCCGGCCAACTGGGTCAGCGGGATGCCGGCGCTGGCCAGCAGCAGGTGGCGGCGTTTCATGCGAGATCCTCCGGGTGAGCAGCCCACAGCCGCCACAGCAGCAGTGCGGCCAGGGCCTTCAGGGCGCAGGGCAGCAGCGCGTAGACCGCGGCCAGCCAGGCCAGCGCGGCCGGGTCGCGCTCGCCCGGCTGGTAGCCCAGCGCGGCCAGCAGCGGCAGCACCGCGCCGGCCGCCAGGGCCAGATTGAGCTTGGTGACGACCTGCCACCAGCCGACATAGGCGCCGTCGTGCCGACCGCGGTCGCCCGCGCGGCCGATCACGCCCGACAGCAGCGCCCCGGGCAGGGCCAGGTCGGCCCCCAGCGCGGCGCCTGCGGCCAGGCAGACCGCCAGGAACCAGGGCGCGTCGCCCGCGTCCAGCGCCGCGGCGCCGATGAACGCCAGGATGGACAGCCCCATGCCGGCCATCCACGACCGTGCCAGGCCCCAGCGCGCCACCGCCCGCAGCCACAGCGGCAGTGCCGCGGCCGCAGCGCCGAAGTAGGCCGCCAGCAGCAGGCCGGGCCAGGGGGCGGCGGCCTGCAGGCGGTCGGCGATGTAGAACAGCACCAGCGTGGCCGGGATCGCGCTGGCAATGCCATTGAGCGCGAACACCGCCAGCAGGCGGCGGAAGGCAGCCTGCTGCCAGGGGCGTCGCCAGTCGCCGGCGTCGGCGGCGGCCACCGGCTGCGGCCGGGGCGCGGCGGTCCAGGCCCACCAGCCCATGCCCAGCAGCAGCGCGCACAGCGCCAGTGACGCAGCGTAGCCGGCCAGCTCCGGCGTGACCGAGGCGGCCAGCACGCCGGCCAGGCCCAGGCCTTCGCGCCAGGCCACGATGCGGCCGCGCTGCAGCGCATCACCACCCAGCCGCGCGCCCCAGCCCTGGTGGGCGATGGCCAGCGCGCTGGCACTGGCGCAGGCCAGCAGCAGCGTCAGCGCCGCGCCCGGCCACTGCAGGGCGGCGGGCCAGGGCGGGAAGAAGAGCAGCCACATCGTCAGCGCCATCACCACCGCCGCGCCGGCCCCAAAGGCCAGCACGCGGCCCGGCGAGCGGGCATGCAGGCGGTCGACCCAGCGGCCCAGCAGCGGGTCGATCAGCGCGTCGGCCAGGCGCGAGGCCAGCAGCAGCGTGCCCAGCGCGGCCAGCGGCCAGCCCAGGGTCTGCGCGTAGTGGTGCGGCAGGTGCACGTACAGCGGCACGCTGGCAAAGGCCACCGGTGCGCCCAGCAGCCCGTAGCGCCAGCCCGCGCCAGCGTCGGCCGCGGCACTCACGGGGCGACCCTCGGGGCGGCGCGCCGACGCGCGGTGAAGCGGCCCGGTGCGCTCATCCCGCCTCGGCGAAGGGTCCCAGCAGGGCGCGGCGCAGCGCGGGCTCGGAGGTGCGTGGCGACAGCCAGATGCCGAAGAACAGCTTCGAGAAGCGCGCATCGCGCAGCACGCCCAGCGAGCGGCCATCGCCGCGCAGGAACTCGGCACCTTCGCCCGGGCGGTGCAGGCCGCTGAGTGATTCGCCGGCGCGCACGTCGGGCAGCAGCGCGGTGAGCTGGCTCTCCCAGCGTGCCGCCTGGGTGTCGTCGAAGTTCTCCTGGCGGCGCATCTCGGTCAGCGATCTGCGGGCGATGTCGGCGCCGCTGAAGGCGCGCCGGTAGGCCAGCTCCAGCGCCAGCGGCGCCGCGGCGAAATCAGCGGCGCGAAAGCCCGGCGCCACCCACAGCCGCGCCACATAAACCTCGAAGCCCCAAACCTTGAACAGCGATTCGCCGGCCGGCTGCAGGCCGGCCTGGCGCGCGCTGGGTTCGTGGCCGTGGGCGGCCAGCGGGGCCAGGGCAGCGGCCAGCAGCGTGCGGCGGTGCATGGTTCAGTCGGCGTGGGCCAGCGTGACGTGCAGCACGTCGATGTCGCCCTGGGTGAAGCCGGCCTCGCAGTAGGCCAGGTAGAACTCCCAGGTGCGCTGGAAACGCTCGTCGAAGCCCAGGCCGGCGGCCTCGGCACGCCTGGCCAGGAAGCGCTCGCGCCACAGCGCGCAGGTGCGGGCGTAGTCGGGGCCGAAGGCCATCGCGTCGACCACCTTCAGGCCGGCCGCAGCGGCCTCCTGGCGGATGGCTTCGGGGCTGGGCAGGCAGCCGCCGGGGAAGATGTACTGCTGGATGAAGTCGGTGCCCTGCAGGTAGCGCTCGAACAGCTCGTCGCGGATCACGATGCTCTGCAGGCAGACCCGGCCGCCCGGCGCCAGCAGCTTCTTCAGGCTGCGGAAGTAGGTGGGCCACCATTCGCGGCCGACCGCCTCGATCATCTCGACCGAGCAGATCGCGTCATACGGGCCGTCGTCGATGTCGCGGTAGTCCTGCAGACGCAGGTCGGCCTGCAGACCGGCCTTGGCCAGGCGCTCGCGCGCCCAGGCCAGCTGCTCGGTGGACAGCGTCACGCCGGTGAGCTGCGCCCCGGCGCCGGCGGCGGCTTCGGCCAGCGCGCCCCAGCCGCAGCCGATCTCCAGCACGCGCGAGCCGGGTTGCACGCGCGCCTGCTGCAGCACGCGCTGCACCTTGGCGTGCTGGGCCTCGGGCAGGCTGCGTTGGCGGTCGCCGGCGAACCAGGCCGACGAGTAGTTCATCGTCTCGTCCAGCCACAGGCGGTAGAAGTCGTTGCCCAGGTCGTAGTGGGCATGGATGTTCTTGCGGCTGTTGGCGCGGGTGTTGCGGCGCATCAGGTGACGCAACCGATAGGCCAGCCGGCCCCACCAGCGGCCGAAGATCGCTTCGTCCAGCACCGGCCGGTTGGCGGCCAGCACGCGCAGCAGCAGCGGCAGGTCAGGGGTGCTCCAGCGGCCGTCGATCCAGGCCTCGGCGAAGCCGATGTCGCCGGACTTCAGCGCGGCCGAGAAGGGTGTCCAGTCGTGCAGGTGCAGCTGGGCGTGCAGCGGCGCGTCGTGGGCACCGAAGTGCTGCACGGCGCCGCCGGGCAGTTGCAGCGTCAGCTGGCCGTGCTGCAGGCCGCCGAGCAGGCGCAGCACGGTGCGGGCGGCAGCGGGGGTGTCGCCGGGCAGCGCCAGGGACAGCGGGGAGCGCAGGGTGCGGGTGTTCATCGGGGGGCCTCTCGATGACGTCGGTCAGCGGGTGACGAAGCGCGCCGGCGGCGCGGGCTTGGAGCGGAAACCGGTGCGCCGCCACCACAGGCCCAGGGCCTGCCAGTGGATGCGCCAGACGATGCCCAGCGTCAGCAGCGGGTGGCGCAGCCAGGCGCGGCGCAGCGCCACCGGCGTGACGGGTTCCAGCGCGCCGCTCCAGCTGGTCTGCAGTAGCGCGCCCTGGGCGTCGTCGTGGTCGACGCGCACCACCACGCGAGGCGCTTCGCCGGGGCGCTGGGTGCGCAGCAGGCGGAAGCGGTAGCTGCCGGCCACATCGCAGAAGGGCGAGACATGGAAGACCTTGTCGGCGCGCAGCTCCTGGCCTTCGCGCGGGTCATCCAGCAGGTAGCAGTGGCGCTCGCCGAAGGTGTTGTTGACCTCGGCGACGACCGCGCGCAGCGTACCGTCGGCGCGCTCGCACCACCAGAAGCTGACCGGCTTGAAGGTGTGGCCCAGCACGCGCGGGAAGCACTGCAGCCAGGCCTCGCCGCTCGCATCGGTGATGCCCTCGCTGCGCAGCAGCTCGTCCAGCCAGGCCAGCGCGCCGCCGTCCTCCGGGCCGCGGCCGTCGCCGTGGTCGCGGTCCCAGAAGGCGATCGGCGCCCAGCGGTTGCGCGGCAGCGCGCCCGGCGCGCGCTGCAGGCTGCGCATGGGCAGCATCAGGAAGGCGCTGGGGTAGGCGAAGGCGTGGCGCTGCGGACGCAGCCGCGTGTGCCGCACCTGGCCGAAGCCCAGCTGGGCGGTGTTCACGCGGCCTCCAGCGCGCGCGGAGGCTGCTCGGCGATGCGCAGCGCCAGCGCCTCGGCCACGCGCTGGCCGGCGGCCAGGCCGTCCTCGTGGAAGCCATAGCCGGCCCAGGCGCCGCAGAACCAGGTGTGGTGCTGACCCTGCAGCGCCGGCAGGCGGCGCTGGGCGTCGATCGCGGCCTGGTCGAACACCGGGTGGGCGACGTCGAACTCGCCCAGCACATGCTGGGGCGCGATCGGCCGCAGCGGGTTCAGCGACACCACCACCGGCTGCGACCAGGGCAGCGGCTGCAGGCGGTTGATCAGGTAGTGCAGGCAGACCTCGCGCGTGCCCTGGCCGGCGCTCTCGAAGTTCCAGGCCGCCCAGGCGGCGGTGCGACTGGGCAGCACCGACGCGTCGGTGTGCAGCACGGCGCGGTTGGGCTGGGTGCGGATCGCGCCCAGCACCGAGCGCTCCAGCGCGTCGGCCTGCTCGCCCAGCAGCGCCAGCGCCTGCGGGGCATGGGTGGCCAGCACGACCTCGTCGAAGGCCTCGCTGCCCTGGTCGGTGTGCACCCGCACCCCGCCGGGCAGGCGCTGGATCGCGCGCACCGGGGTATCCAGGCGGGCATCGGCCAGACCGGCGACGATGCGCCGCACGTACTCGCGGGAGCCACCGCGCACCGTGTACCACTGCGGCCGGTCGCTCACCTGCAGCAGGCCGTGGTTGTGGCAGAAGCGGATCATCGTGGCCACCGGGAAGCGCAGCATCTGGTCGGTGGGGCAGCTCCAGATGCAGGCCAGCATCGGCAGCAGGTAGTGCTCGCGCAGCGCGGTGCCGAAGCGGTGGCGGTCCAGGAAGTCCTGCAGCGGTTCCTGCAGCGCGGCCTCCTCGCCACTGTCGGCCAGGCGGGTGCACAGGCGGTTGAAGCGCAACAGATCGCTCAACATGCCCCAGAAGCGCGGGCGCAGCAGGTTGCTGCGCTGGGCGAAGACCGTGTCCAGCGAGTGGCCGCTCCATTCCAGCGGCCCCTGCGCGGTGGGGGCCTGCACCGAGAAGGACATGTCCGACGGCGCCGTGGGCACGTCGAGCGCGTCGAACAGGCGCAGCAGCCGCGGGTAGGTGCGGTGGTTGAAGACGAGGAAGCCGGTGTCCACGCCGTGGGTCACCGGGCCCTGGGCGGTGGGCAGCGTGACGTCCACGGTGTGCGCATGGCCGCCGAAGTGCGAGCCCGCCTCGAACAGCGTCAGCTCGGCCTGCCCGCGCAGCGCATGGGCGACCGCGAGGCCGGAAATGCCGGAGCCGACGATGGCGATTCTCATGAAGAGTCCTTGTGTGCGGGCTGAGGAGTGCGACCCCTGGGAACCCGTACGAGCGATGCGCCCGCACGGATGAGCGACGTGGACAGTATCCAACAAACTACCGTTTTGTCTACGACAAAATGGTTATTCACTTGGAGATGTCCAGGATCGTCCTCGACAATGCGGCCATGCCCCCAATGTCGACACGGTCTTCGCCCGACGCGCCCGAGCGCCCGCCGGCGGCGACCCACGGCATTGCCGACGTGGTGCGCGAGACCGGCCTGAGCAAGGACACGCTGCGGGTCTGGGAGCGGCGCTACGGCTTCCCGACGCCCGAGCGCGACGCCCAGGGTGAGCGCCGATACGACGAGGCCCAGCTGCAGCGCCTGCGCCTGATCCGCCGCCTGCTCGATGCCGGCCACCGGCCGGGACAGGTGGTGCCGCTGCCGGTGGCGGAGTTGCAGGCCTTGTGCGGGCAGCCCCCGGCCGGGCGCCGTCCGCGCGCGCGCCATGCCCGCGCCGCGCAGGTTGCGGCGCAGTCCCTGGGCGCGTTGGATCCGTCCTGGCTGGCGCTGGTGCAGGCGCACCGCACCGACGCTTTGCGCGCCGGCCTGCAGCAGCAGATGCTGGCGCGCGGGCTGCTGGCCACGCTGCAGGAGGTGGTGGCGCCGCTGGCCGCGCAGGTGGGCGAGGCGTGGTCGCGAGGTGAGCTGTCGGTGTTCCAGGAGCACCTGTTCACCGACACCGTCGAGGCCTCGCTGCGCGAAGCCACCGCGGCGCTGGCGCCCGGCGCCGCCGCCCCGGCACGGCCGCCCCGCGTGCTGCTGACCACGCTGCCGGGCGAGCAGCACACGCTGGGCCTGCTGATGGCGCAGGCGGCGCTGGCCCTGCAGCGCTGCGAGACCGTGATGCTGGGCCCGGACACCCCGGTGGCCGAGATCGCCGAGGCCACGCGCCGGCTGGCGGTCGATGTGGTGGCGCTGGGCACCAGCCGCCTGGCCCAGCCGCGCGCGCTGCGGTCGGGCCTGCAGAGCCTGCGCACGGCGTTGCCGCCGGCCGTCGGCCTGTGGGTGGGCGGACCGGTGCAGGCGCTGCTGGGGCCGCGCCCACCGCAGGGCGTGCAGGCGGTCGCGCGGCTCGATGAACTGCCGGCGCTGGTCGAGGCCTGGCGCGCCGCCTGACCCAGCTCAAGACTCGGCCACGCGGGCCGATGTATCACCGATACACAGCCCTGCGTCCTGGTTGATGTCCAGTTGCCCGTCGTCTTCCCCTGCCCGCTGCCTGCCCTGGATGGACTGGCTGTGGGCGGGCGCGCGCAGCCAGGCCAGCGTGACGACCCGCCGCAAGATCATGCAGGTCAACCTGGGCGCTGCGGGGGTGGCGCTGACCATCCTGGCCTACTTCGCCTATTACCAGTGGAGCGGCAATCCGGCGCTGGTGCGCACGGGCTGGGCACAGTTGCCCTTCGTGCTGGGTGTGCCGCTGGTCTGGCGCCTGAACGCGCAGGGACGTGACCAGCAGGCGCGCTGGCTGGTGTTCGCGCTGGCGATGGGCGGCACACTGGCGGCGGTCCTGGCGGGCATCGGCACCGCCCTGGGCGCCCACATCTACTTCCTGCTGTTCGCCGTGCTGACGCTGGCCTTCTTCCCGCTGGCGCAATGGCGCTCGGCGCTGGTGCTGTCGCTGTGCAACGCGCTGATCTTCCTGGCATTCGACCAATGGGGCTGGCCGGCCCACGCGTCGCTGCAGGCGCTGCCCGCGGCCACCCAGAAGTCGATCAGCCAGTCGCTGGTGGTCGGGTGCATCACGGTGGCGATTGCCCTGACCGCGCTGAGCGAGTGGGCCGCCGACCTCAACGAACAGCGCCTGCTGGCCCTGGCCGACACCGACGCGCTGACCGGCCTGCGCAACCGCCGCGCGCTGCTGGAGGCGCTGCAGGGCGAGGTGGCGCGCGCGCGCCGCAGCGGCCGGCCCCTCAGTGTGGCGGTGCTGGACCTGGACCACTTCAAGAGCGTCAATGACCACCACGGCCACGAGGCCGGCGACCAGGTGCTGCGCCAGTTCGCCGAGCTGATGCGGCGCGAGCTGCGCGGCTACGACACCGGCGGTCGTCTGGGCGGCGAGGAGTTCGTGGTGCTGATGCCGGACACCGACCTGGCGCTCGCCGTGGCCAGCATCGACCGCCTGCGCGCCGCCCTGGCGGCCCGGCCGCTGGCCTGGATCGACGAGCAGGTGGACATGACCGTCAGTGCCGGCGTGGCCTGTCTGAGCGCCGAGGACGAGGGCGACGGCAGCGATCTGCTGCGCGCCGCCGACCTGGCGCTCTACGCCGCCAAGCGCGACGGCCGCAACCGGGTCAGAACCGCGTTGTGACCGCGCCGGTGACGCGGTAGGCGGCGTCCACCAGCGGCAGCCAGCGCCACTTGTCGAAGCTGGTGCAGGGGTGCGAGATGCCCAGGCCGATGATCTCGCCCACCTCGGGCGCGGGGTCTGCGGCGTCGAAGCGCAGGTAGGCGTGCTGGTCGTTGAGCCGGCTGATCTGCCAGCCGGCCGGCACCGGCGCCGCGGCGGTGTCGCCCGGCTGGGCGCGCCACAGCGGCAGCGGCAGGTCCATGTCGAAGGACACATCGCGCTTGCCGCAGCCCAGCAGCGCCAGCCCGGGCTCGGGCACCGACTGCACCGCGGCCAGCACTTCCAGCGCCGGCTGCAGCGTGGTGGCCTGGCGCAGGCGCAGGCCCATGCACTGCAGATGGCGGTGGTAATGGACGTGGTCGTGCGTCAGGTAGCAGCCCGAGCGCAACACGCCGCGCACCGGCACGCCCAGGTCGGGCTGCAGCCGCGCCGCCACCAGATCGAACACCGAGGAGCCGCCGGCGCTGAGGATCAGCGCCGCGCCGCCGGTGTCGAAGGCGCCCTCGGCCAGCAGCGCGCGGGCCAGCGCGTCCACCCGGTCCATCAGCGCGTTCACCGCCGGCACATCCTGGGCGTCGTTGCAGGTGGCCAGCGCGCCCTCGTAGCACTCCAGGCCCGCCAGGCGCAGCGCCGGGCTGGCGGCGATGCGCCGTCCCAGCGCCAGGGCCTCGTCGTGGTGGCGCGTGCCGGTGCGCTGGCCGGCCAGGCCCAGCTCCAGCAGCACGTCAAAACGCCGGGCGCTTGCGCGCGCCACCTGCCAGGCCTCGATCAGCGCCACCTGGGCCGGTGAGTCCACCAGGAACCACAGGCGCAGCGCCGGGTCGCGGTCCAGCAGCCCGGCCAGCGTGTCCAGCTCGGCCGCCTGCACCACCTGGTTGGCGATGACGATGTTCGCCATGCCGTGCCGCGCGGCCTGCGCCGCCTGCCAGGCGGTGGCCACGCTCAGGCCCCAGGCGCCGGCCTCGCGCTGCAGCGCCCACAGCTCGGGCGACATGCTGGTCTTGCCATGCGGCGCCAGGCTCAGGCCGCGCTCTGCGCAGAAGTCGCGCATCCAGGCCAGGTTGTGGCGCAGCGCGTCCTCGCGCAGCACCGCCAGCGGCAGGGCCAGGTCGCCGCGCAGCAGCTGCCAGCCCTGGGCGCCGATGGCCGACAGCGGCAGCGGCGGGTGCAGCGGCGGGAAGCCCTTGAAGTCGTGGTCGATCAGCATGGACCGATCGTAGCGGCCTGGCACGGTTGGGCTGATCGAGAACTGATCGAAAAGTGATCCAGCGCCTGCTGCGCTCGATGAGCCGCGTTCCTAACATTCGGTCACACCCCTTTCACCGACGGAGTACCCATGGCTGCCAGCCGATCGACCACCGACTACGACTTCAGATTCCGCGCCCCGTTCGACATCAATGGCGATGCCCGCAACGTCTGGCTAGGCAACGGCGACAACGCCTTCACGATCACCGGCAGCGCGGTCTCGATCAGCGCCGGCCTTGGCAACGACCGCATCGTCGTTGGTGACAGCGTGGACCAGGTGCAACTGGGCGAGGGGAACAACCAGCTGGAGGTGGGCGCGGCCAGCCGCGACGGTGTGGTGCGGGTCAAGGTGCTGGGCGGCGGCCAGGGCGATGACCGCGTCGTCATCCATGGCGACCTGGACAGCGCCAGCCTGGGCAATGGCCAGAACGACGTGGAGGTGGCGGGCAGCCTGGCCAGCCTCAGCACCGGCTCGGGCGATGACCGGGTCCAAGTGGGCGGCAACCTGGCCTCGGCCAGCCTGGGCGATGGCCGCAACGATGTGGCGGTGACCGGCCACCTGGCCAGCCTCAGCACCGGCAACGGTGACGATGTCGTGGTGGTGCAGGGCAACCTGGCCTCGGCGTCGCTGGGCTTCGGCCAGAACCGCGTCCAGGTCGATGGTCACCTGGCCAGCCTGTCGACCGGAAACGGCGACGACCTGGTCGTGGTGAAGGGCGATCTGGACTCGGCCTCGCTCGGCTTCGGCACCAATGACGTGACGGTGGGCGGCGATCTGGCCAGCATTTCCACCGGCCACGACAACGACACGGTCCGGGTGGCCGGTGACCTCGACAGCGCCAGCCTGGGCGCAGGCACCAACTTCCTGCGCGTGGGCGGTGATCTGCACAGCGTCTCCACGGGCTGGCAGCAGGACAAGATCATCGTCTTTGGCGATCTGAATTCGGCCAGCGTGGGCGATGGGCGCAACTGCGTCGAGGTGGGCGGTGACCTGGGCTCCTACTCGGGCGGCTCGGGCATCGACTCGCTGAATGTGCGCGGCGACGCCGGGTCGATCAGCTTCGGCTTCGGTGACAACGTGCTGCTGGTGGGCGGTGACGTGGGCAGCGTCTGCTTCGGCAACGACAACGACCGGGCGGTGATCGATGGCAGCGTGCACTCGATCAACATGGGCTACGGCAACAACAGCCTGGCCGTTGGCCAGAACATGGGCAACCTGTGCACCGGCGACGGGACCGATCTGGTCAGCGTGGCGCTGAACGTCAATGACGTGGTGCTGGGCGGCGGCAACGACCTGATGTTCATTGGCGGCAGCGCCAACGCGCTGAACCTGGGCTCGGGCAATGACCAGCTGCAGGTCAACGGGTCCGTTCGCTCGCTGGAAACCGCCGATGGCGATGACCTCGTGCTGCTGGGCCGCAACGCCGGGGTGGTCCACCTGGCGCAGGGCGACGACCAGATCACGCTGGGCGGTTTCGACAACGGCACGCTGGTCAACGGCAGCCTGGGCCACGACAGCCTGAGCCTGGTGGGCACGGCGGCCGATTACCGCGTGGACGCCCTGGCACCGGACACCTGGCGCATCACCGACGCGGCAGGACGCCAGATGACGGCCTATTCGATCGAAGAGGTGCACTTCACGCCCGCGTTGGGGAGCATCGCCCTGGACCTCAGTTTCATCAACGATGTGCGCAACTTCCCCTGCTTCACGGGCCTGAATCCGCCGCCGGTGCCCTGAACCGCAGGAACCTCCTGGCAGGCAGGTATGCTTGCGGCTCGCCACGACTGATCTGCCAGGAGCCTGCCATGCATGCTGTTCGACTGTCTCTCGCCGCTGTCCTGTTGGGGCTGTCGGCCCACGCCTCCGTCTGGGCGGAGAGCTTTGCCTCCTCGGCGTCGTCGGCCGGCTCGGCTTCGCTGGGCAGCAGCTCCGACTCGGTCCAGGGGTCGAGCAACTCGTCCAGCCGGCCTGCGCAGGTGGCGCAGGGTGACTACCGCATCGTGCAGATCGCCGAAGCGGGGGACGCCACCGGCCGGTTGCGGGTGAGCCTGCAGGCGATCGATGGCGCTGGGGCGCAGGACTTCGCGCTGCTGCTGCCGCCCGCGGCGGCGCAGGCGGGCCAACTGGCGGTGGGCGGCGTGGTCAGCGCGACCGACCGGCCGTACGGCACCGAACTGCGCAGTGCAGCCACCCAGGCCGCCTTCTTCCTGGTGGTGGCCGACGACTGGCACGCCGAACTGCAGACCCGCGCCATCTGAGATCGACCCGCCGCATGGCCTGGCGCCGCGCGCTGGCGGCTGGGGCGCTCGCGCTGCTGTGCGCATCGGCGGTCCAGGCCCGTTGGTCCGTCTGGTGCAGCCAGCCGCTGCAGCCCAACGCCACCCAGCACGATCGGCTGCTGCGCTTCGGCGCGGTGTTGCGTGAGCGCCTGCGGCAGTCGACCGCACCGGCGGTGCTGGTGTCGCGCTCGGGCACCAACCTGCACTGGCTCGGCCAGCGCTATTCACACGCGGGTGTGGCCCTGCGTGACAACCCGCTGGCGCCCTGGGCTGTGCGCCAGCTGTACTTCGCGTGCGAGGAGCAGCGCTCACGCGTCTTCGACCAGGGCCTGCCCGGCTTCCTGCTGGACTTTGCCGACCCCGATGAAGGCTACGTCTCGCTGCTGCTGCTGCCCCCCGAGGCGGCTTCTGCGCTGGCCCGTGCGGCGCTGGACGAGACCTCGGCGCTGGGCGTTCTGGAGCCGCGCTACAACGCCGCCAGCTACCCTTTCGACCTGAGCGACCAGAACTGCAACCAGTGGCTGCTGGAGTTGATGGCACGCGCCTGGGGGGCGCCGCCGGGGCGGGCCGGCGCCCAGGCCTGGCTGGCCGAGGCCGGCTACCGGCCCGCCCATGTGGAGACCGGTGCACTGCAGGGCCTGGCCCCCTTCATCCCGTGGGTGCGCGGCGGCGGCCAGCCGCGCGAGACGCTGCAGCAGGGGGTCTGGCAGGTCAGCCTGCCCAGCTCGATCGAGGACTTCGTGCGGCAGCGCTACCCGCAAGCCAGGCGCATCGAGCTGTGCCATGACGGTCGGCGGGTGGTGCTGCGCGAGAACGGCCCGCCCATCGCCGACGGCTGCCGGCCAGCCCCCGGCGATGTGCTGACGCCGCTGGACTAGGGGCTGTTCACACGACCGGAAGGGTTGCGAAGGCCCTAAGGTTCGAAGTGCATCGCACTGAGCAGGCGCGGCAGTCGGGGCGCGGCTTGCCGCGCGTCAGGCCAGGCCCTGGCCCAGGCCGGCCGGGCGCCTGCCACCAGGGCCAGGGCTTGGGCATGCTGCTCAACGGCGCCCGCGGGGTCGCTGCTGGCCTGGCAGCGGCGTGCCTGCACCAGGCGGCCCAGGGGGTGCTGGTCGGCCCACGGGCCCAGGCCTGAGATGATCACGTCGGCCGCCCCCAGTCGGGCGTCTTCCAGGTGCAGCCAGGCCAGGTCCAGCGCCGCCAGCGCGGGCTCGTGGCCACGATCAGGCTGGCGCGATACCTCGGTCAGGCACGCTGCGGCGTCGTCGCGCCGGCCGGCGTCCAGGGCATCGCTCGCTGCGGCATGGGCCAGCACGCCGGCCAGCTCGACGTCACGCGGCAGACGGCAGTGGGCGCGCAGCGCCGCTTCCAGTGCCTGGCGCAACGCGTGCTGGCCACGGCGCACCGCCAGCCGCAGCAGTGGCACGGTCCACGCGCGCCAGACGGCGTAGCCAGGCCCGTTGGGCGCCTCGGCCCGGGCATGGACCAGCGCCCAGGCCTGCTGCGCCGCGGCGGCGTCGCCGCTGAGCAGGTCGACCAGGCCTTGCACGCCGGCCCGTCCGCACTCGACCAGCGGATGCTGCAGCTCGGGCTGTGCGCCATAGAGCGCCAGCAGTCGACGCGCACGACCCAGGTCCATGCGGTCCAGCAGCATGTGGGCCGCCGTGGTCAGGGCCGAGCCCAGGTAGGGCAGGAAGCCCTCCCTCTCCAGTGCGTCCATCGCCTGGTCCAGGTGCGCCTGCGCACTGTCCAGCCAGCCCATCAGGCCATCGACCTCGACCAGGCTCAGCCCGGTGTGGATCGTCGAGCGCACATGCGGCACACGTTGCTGCCAGAGGTCCGACGCTTCCTCCAGCCGTTGTCGCGCCAGGGCCAGCTGGCCGCCGAGCAGATCGAACATCGACGCCCCGGTCAGCGCCTGACCCAGGCGCTTGAGGTTGCCACATCGACGGCACAGGCGGATGACCTCGCCGAACGCCTGCTCAGCGTCGGCGAGGTCGCCGCGGCGGCCCGTCAGCACGGCGGCGTTCAGGCGCACCATCAGGGCCCAGTCCTGGTCGCCCTGGCCCTCGCACTGCTTCAGGGCCAGCCGCAGCTGCGTCTGCACACCGGCCGCGGCCTCGTCACCTCCGTGCTGCGTGTAGGCCAGCGCCAGCGCCAGGTGGGCCGGCGCCATCAGCGCGGCCCGCGCGGACTGCTGCTGAAGCTGGGCCACCAGCCGTTCGCCGAAGGCCACCGCCTGCGGGTCGTTCATCACGAACTGGGTGCGCAGCAGCTGCAGCTGCACGTCGGGCTGCTGCGGCTCCAGGTCGACCACCACCTGCAGCAGCGGCCTGGCCTTGGCGTACTCGCCGCGCAGGAACAGCTCGCAGGCGCGGGCAAAGGCTTCCACCACGAACGGGTCGGGCGAGATCGCGGCCAGCGCGGTGCCGGCGCCCGAGGTCAGCAGCGCCTGGACCGACTCCGCCCAGCGCAGCGCCAGCGAGTGCCAGTGCGGCCCGCGCAGGCTGGTCACCGGCACCCGCCGGCCATCGCTGTAGACCAGGTCGCCGTGCAGCCACAGCAGGTCGGACTGGCGGGTCAGGCGCCCCTGTACCACCACGTCCAGACCCAGTTCACGCAGTGCGCGCAAGGCCAGGTCCTGGGCGGGCGCGGGCTCTTGGGCCGCGCGGGCGTATTCGGCCATCGTGGCGCTGCCGATCAGTGACAGGCGGGTGTCGGCCTCCAGCATCTGCGCGGCCAGGGCCGGCAGGCCCAGGCACAACCACTGCAAGGTCGGGTCGCCGGTGTAGTTCATGCAGGGCAGCATGCCCACCCGGAGACTGCCGCTGTGCGGGGCCGGGGCGGCGCGCGGCGCCCGCGGGGCGCCGGCCCCGTCGAGCTCCTGAACCGGATGGACGAAGCGGTAGCCCACGCCACGCGCGCTCTTGAACCACTCGGTCGGCGCGCCGCGCTCCAGGGCGCCGCGCAGCTTGAGCATGGCCTGCGGCAGCACGCCGGGCGAGGTCACCCGGCCTGCCCACACACGGGCCAGGATCTCTTCGCGGGCGACCACGCGGTGGCGCTGATCGACCAGCAGGTGCAGCAGGTCGAACAGGCGCGGACCGAGTGCGACCGGCTGGCCGTCGTGGCGCAGCTCGCGCTGGGCGACATCGAGCTCGAAGGGCCCGAAGGCGAATCGCTGGACCGAAGGCATCAGGGGGTGTTCGTGCAGAGGTGGTGGGCACCCGTGAGGATGGGCAGGCGTCGCCCGAGCAGCGGCCCCGACCCTCGCCTCGACCGCTGAGCAGCGCTGCCGGTCCCGCCTGGCGCTGCCCAGGGTATTTGACTACGATGGTACGCAGACCCTCTGTCCACACGCAAGGAGTTGGCTATGCGACGTGTCACTGGCATCGGCGGCATCTTCTTCAAGGCGCGCGACCCGCAGGCCCTGGCCGCGTGGTACCGCACCCACCTGGGTCTGGCGGTCGATGGCTGGGGCGGCGTGGCCTTTCGTTGGGCCGACGACAACCCTGCTGGTGCGGGCACCACGATCTGGACGCCGTTCAAGGACGACACCGCCTACTTCGCGCCGAGCACCGCGCCCTTCATGGTGAACTTCCGGGTCGAGGATCTGCACGGCCTGCTGGCCGCGCTGCGGGCCGAGGGCTGCCAGGTGCTCGACAAGGTCGAGGAGTCCGAGTACGGCAAGTTCGGCTGGGTGCTCGATCCGGAAGGCAACAAGCTCGAGCTGTGGCAGCCGCCGCCGGGCCAGTGAGCACCGACCGCGTTCACGGCGGTGACTGGTGTTGGCGCGCCAGCGCCCGGCACCAGCGGGCCAGCTGAGCGCGCAGGGACGCGGGGTCGATCAGCTCGACCTCGGGCGCCAGACCCATCACCAGGCGCACGGCCTGCTCGGCAGTCTCGATCGGCAGGCTCAGCCGGCGCCAACCGGCGGGCGACGGCGCCGGCGTGGCGCGGGCCACGGCCTGCGCCGCGTAGTCGCCCAGTTCGGCCAGTCGCCGACAGCCTTCAGGCGAGGCCCGCAGCGTGGCGCGCAGCGGCCGCAGCTCGCGCTCGAAGCGCTCGACTGAGGCCTGCCACCAGCGGGCCAGATCGAAGTCCGGGCGTCGCTCGACCACCTCGTCCAGCACGGTCAGCGCCTGGACCTGCGTCACCTTGAGCGTCATCGTGCGTGCGCCGGCCGCGACCACGGCGTACCACTGGCCGGCCTTGAGCACCAGACCCAGCGGTTCGGCCTGGTAGCGGCGTGGGCCCTTCCAGCTCTGGTAGTCGATCAGCACCCGGCGCCCATCCAGCACCGCCTGCGCCAGCGCCGGCAGGTGCGGCACCGCGTCTGGCGCGTGGTACCAGCCCAGTGGGTCGACATGGAAGCAGGCCTGCAGCCGCCCGCTGAGCGTGGCCGAGTCACCGGGCAGCGCGGCCAGCAGCTTGGCGCCGGCGCGGCGGGCCGCATCGCCCAGGCCCAGCTCACGGGCGGCGGCGGGCAGCGTCAGCAGCGGCAGCGCGCGGGCCTCGTCGGCGTCCAGGCCGGTCAGCTGGGTGCGCCAGCCGGCGTGCAGCTGGAAGCCACCGCCCGGACCGCGCTCGCCATAGACCGGTACACCGGCTGCCGACAGGGCCTCGATGTCGCGGTGGATGGTGCGCGGCGATACCTCGAACTCGGCCGCCAGCTGCTCGGCCGTGAGCCGCTGGCGCAGCTGCAGCAGGATCAGGATAGACAGCAGGCGACTGGCACGCATCGGGAATCATCATGACATGAGCTGTCATGAATAGGCCGGCAGCATGCCGACCATTGCGACCCAAGGAGCCTGGATGAGCACCGATGATCCCGACCGCCGAGACCTGCTGCAGACCCTGGCGACGATCGCACTGGCCAGCGCCGCGCCTGCCGCCACGGCTGCGCCGGCCGCCGAGCCGCTGCCCTTTGTCCCCACCGACGCACCCGAGCCCGGGCCGGCCATGCTGCGCGCGCCGCTGCGCCAGCGCAGTCCGGGCCGTCCGGGGCAGTTCGGCTTTCTGGACGGCCACTGGCGCATCCGGCATCAGCGCCTGCGCGCCGGCCTGGGCTGGGACGGCTTCGAGGGCGAGGCCAGCTGCTTCAGCGTCCTGGGAGGGCTGGCCTCGGTGGAGGAATTGCGCATCCCGGCGCGGCGCTTCTCGGGCATGGGCCTGCGGCTGCTGGATGTGCAGCAATCCCTGTGGCATGACGTCTGGGTGGGCGCGGCCAGCGGCGTGCTGGCGGGCCCCGGCCAGCCTGGCAGCTTCGAGGACGGCGCCGGGATCTTCGACAGCCAGGACGAGGAGCAGGGCCGACCGGTGATCTACCGCGGCGTGTGGGACCGCATCACGCCGCGTAGCTGCCGCTGGCAGCAGGGCAGCTCGCACGATGGCGGGCGCAGCTGGGCGCTGAACTGGTCGATGGACTGGGAGCGCGTGGGCTGAGGCGCTCAGCCTTCCTCATCCGGCGCATGCACCACCGTAACCGGCACGCCGGCGTGGTGCAGCAGCGCCTGGGCCACGCTGCCCAGCCGGCCGCTGTCGATCAGACCGGGCTGACCAGCGCCGACGATCACGCCGTCGCAATCCTCGGATTCGGCGAGGTCGCGCAGCACGGTGGCCGGCTCGCCGTGCACCACCAGCTCGGTGTAGGGCACGCCGGCGCCCCGCAGCATCTGGCCGGCCGCTTCCAGTGCGTGGTGGCCGGCGCCCTCGCTGGCGCGGTCCAGCAGTGCCGGGTCAGGCGCCAACACCACCTCGTAGAGATGCGGCGGCTCCTGGGCATTGGCCAGCACCACGGTGATCGACAGACCGGCCAGCTTCAGGCCGATCGCGTGGCGCACCGCGGCCAGAGCGGCCGGGCTGCCGTCGACGGGGAGCAGGTAGCGCATGGGATCTCCTGACAGTGGGGATGAGACCATCGTAGCGCGCAGGGGCTTGGCGTGGCGGTGCTAAGCTGACCGGCTGATCCCGCTCAACCTGCCCTCACAAGAACCCTGGAGACGCCCCATGCCCGGACTGCTGCCCGACGTCGACCCCGACGGCCTGCTCGAATACTCGGTGGTCTACACCGACCGCGCCCTGAACCACATGTCGAAGAAGTTCCAGGGCGTGATGGGTGACATCTCGCGCACCCTGAAGGCCGTCTACGGTGCCGAGGCCGCGGTGGTCATTCCCGGCAGCGGCAGCTTCGGCATGGAAGCGGTGGCGCGCCAGTTCGCCACCGGCCAGAAGGTGCTGGTGCTGCGCAATGGCTGGTTCAGCTTCCGCTGGACGCAGATCCTGGACATGGGCGCCATCCCGTCCGAGCAGCGCGTGCTCAAGGCGCGCCCGGTGGGCCCGGGCGCACAGCAGCCCTGGGCGCCCGCCTCGCTGGAGGAGGTGCGCGCCGCGATCGCCGACCAGAAGCCGGCGGTGGTCTTCGCGCCGCACGTGGAAACCGCCAGCGGCATGATCCTGCCCGACGACTACCTGAAGGCCGTGGCCGATGCGGTGCATGCGGTGGGCGGGATCTTCGTGCTGGACTGCATTGCCAGCGGCACCGTGTGGGTGGACATGGCGGCCTTGGGTATCGACGTGCTGGTCAGTGCGCCGCAAAAGGGCTGGAGCGCCGAGCCCGGCTGCGCGCTGGTGATGCTGGGCCAGGGTGGACTGAAGCGCCTGGACGAGACCACCAGCACCAGCTTTGCCGCCGACCTGAAGAAGTGGCACCAGATCATGCAGGCCTTCCTGGCCGGCGGCCACGCGTACCACACGACCATGCCCACCGGCGCGCTGACGCGCCTGCGCGATGCGATGGCCGAGATGGAGCAGCGCGGCTTTGGCGTGCTGAAGGAACAGCAGTGGGCGCTGGGCCGCGCGGTGCGCGCGATGCTGGAGGGCCGCGGCATCCGCTCGGTGGCCGCCCCCGGCTACCAGGCCCCGGGCGTGGTCGTCAGCTACACCGAGGACCCCGGCATCCAGAACGGAAGCAAGTTCATCGCCCAGGGCCTGCAGACGGCGGCCGGCGTGCCGCTGCAGTGCGACGAAGGCGCCGATTTCAAGACCTTCCGCCTGGGCCTGTTCGGCCTGGACAAGCTGGCGAATGTGGAGCGCAGCGTGGCCTCGCTGGCGGCGGCGCTGGACCGCATCGGCTGAACATGCAGCGCCTGACGATCTCGGTCGACGACGAGCTGGCCGAGGCCTTCGAGGCGGTGATCCGCGAGCGCGGTTACGCCAACCGCAGCGAGGCGTTCCGTGACCTGCTGCGCACCGAGCTGGGTCGCACGCACCAGGCGGCGCACCCGGACGGTCCCTGCATCGCCACGCTCAGCTACGTCTACAACCACCACCAGCGACAGTTGGCAGCGCGCCTGACCGATCTGCAGCACGACCACCACGAGCTGACCGTGTCCACCACCCACGCCCACCTGGACCACGAACACTGTGTGGAGGTGGTGATCCTGCGCGGCGCGGCGCGTGCGGTGCAGGCCTTTGCCGATGCGGTGATCGCCCAGCCCGGCGTCAGCCACGGCCAGCTGCACCTGGTGCCGATGGTCGAGCAGCACGGCCACGGCCACGCCCACCTGGTGCCGGCCAGCGGGCACGTCCACCGCTGATCGAGCCCTGACCGGGCTGGCGTCCAGATCGGCAACACACTGACCGAGGGTTCTCCCCAGGGTCGGCGGCTGCATCCAAGGCAGCGATGAGGGCGTAATCGCTTGGCACGCAACTTGTATGAAGATGCTGAAATTCTTCATACGCTGACGCCATGCACGACCTGCCCACTGACTGGACCGCCCTCTGCGCCCTGGTCTTCCTGCTCGGGATGCGCCACGGCTTTGACGCAGACCACCTGGCCACCATCGACGGCCTGACGCGCCTGACCCGGCGTCGCGGCGGTGCGTTCGCGCGCTGGTGTGGCGCGCTGTTTTCGCTGGGCCATGGCGCCGTGGTGTTGCTGATCGCCGCGCTGGTGGGCTCGGCCAGCGCCCAGTGGGTGCCGCCCGAGTGGATGGATGGCTTTGGCACTGGCGTGTCGATTGCCTTTCTGCTGGGCCTGGGCGTGGTCAATCTGCGAGCGGTGCTGGCGGCGGCGCCGGGCGAGCTGGTGGCGCCGGTGGGCCTGAAGGGCCGCTGGCTGGGCCGGCTGGCACAGGCGCGCAGCCCGCTGGGCGTGGCCGGCGTGGGCGCGCTGTTCGCGCTGTCCTTTGACACCCTCAGCCAGTCGGCGCTGTTTGCCGCCACCGCCACGCAGTTCGGCGGCGTGGGTCGCGCGCTGGTGCTGGGCGGCCTGTTCGTCACCGGCATGCTGGTCACCGACGGCCTGAACGGCTGGTGGATCGCCCGGCTGATCGCCCGGGCCGACCAGATCGCGGTGGTCGCCTCGCGGGTGATGGGCGCGGCGGTGGCAGGCGTGAGCCTGCTGGTGGCTGCGCTGGGCGTGGCCCGCTGGACCTCGCCGGCCTTCGAGGCCTGGACCGAGGGCCATGAACTCGCCTTCGGCACCACGGTGCTGATGGTGATCGCGCTGGGCTACGGCCTGGCGCTCTGGCTGGCGCGACGCGCACGGCCCATGACCACCCCCTGACGAGGAGATACCCATGCACACGCTGCGCCTGAAGGCGCTGGCGGGGGCGGCTGTGGCCGCTTGCGCCAGCCTGAGCCACGCCGAAGACGCCCCACAGACCGTCGAGGTCAGCGGCCGCCATTACGACAACGCCGTGGGCAGTAGCGACGCCGCCTCCGAGGGCGTGATCCGCGCCGAGCTGCTGAAAAGCCGGCCGGCGCAGCGCCCGGGTGAGGTGCTGGAGTTCGTGCCCGGCGTCATCGTCACCCAGCACTCGGGCGACGGCAAGGCCAACCAGTACTTCCTGCGCGGCTTCAACCTGGACCATGGCACCGACTTCGCCACCACCGTGTCGGGCATGCCAGTCAACATGCCCACCCACGGCCATGGCCAGGGCTATTCGGACCTGAACTTCCTGATCCCCGAGCTGGTCGACCGCATCACCTATCGCAAGGGGCCGTACTTCGCCACGCATGGTGATTTCGCGTCGGCGGGTGCCGCCGACATCGCCTACCGCATGCGGCTGGACGCGCCCTTCGTGCAGCTCACACTGGGCGAGCACGGCTACCGCAGCGCGGTGGGCGGCGGCTCGACCGAACTGGCCCCCGACACCACGCTGCTCGGTGTTGTCGAAGGGATGGTCAACGACGGCCCCTGGACCGTGCCTGAGAACCTGCGGCGCCGCAACGGCGTGCTCAGCCTCAGCCAGGGCTCGCGGGCCCAGGGCTGGTCGGCCAGCGCCATGGCGTATGACGCGCGCTGGACCAGCACCGACCAGGTGCCGCAGCGCCTGATCGACGCCGGCACCTACCAGGGCCGGCCGTTTGGCGCCTACGACTCGCTGGACCCCAGCGACGGCGGCAGCACCTCGCGCGCCAGCCTGTCGGGCGAATGGCACCGTACCGACGACGCCGGCGAGACCCGCGTCTCGGCCTACGCGATGCGCTACCGTCTGAAGCTGTTCTCCAACTTCACCTACGCGCTGGAGCGCCCGGCCACCGGCGACCAGTTCTCGCAGCAGGATGCGCGCAGCGTCTACGGCCTGCGGGCCGCGCGGGCCTGGCAGCTGAGCGACACGTTGCGCATCGAGCTGGGCGCCCAGCTGCGCCACGACCGCATCCGCGTGGGCCTGTTCGACACCCAGGCGCGCCGCATCCTGGCCACCACCCGCGAGGACGATGTGGTGCAGACCCAGGCCGCGCTCTACGCCCAGGCCGCCTGGCAGGCCACGCCCTGGCTCAAGGCCATCGCCGGCCTGCGTGCCGACCACGCGCGCTTTCGCGTTGACAGCCTGAAGGGCGATGCGATCGCGGCGGCCAACTCGGGCCGCGCCAGCGACCAGCAGCTCTCGCCCAAGCTGAGCCTGGTGCTGGGCCCCTGGGCGAAGACCGAGCTCTTCGTCAACGCCGGCCGCGGCCTGCACAGCAACGATGCGCGCGGCACCACCGCCCACCGCGATCCGAAGATCGGTGACCCGGTCGATCCGGTGCCTGGCCTGGTGCCGCAGCGCGGCTGGGAACTGGGCCTGCGCACCGAGGCGCTGCCGGGCCTGCAGAGCTCGCTGGCACTGTGGCAGCTGCGCTCGGCGTCGGAGCTGGTCTATGTGGGCGATGCCGGCGCCACCGAGGCCAGCGAGGCCAGCACCCGCCGCGGCATCGAGTTCAACAACCGCTGGACGCCCAGCCGCCACTGGCTGCTCGACGCCGACTTCGCCTGGACTCACGCCCGCTTCGACAACGGCGACCGTATCCCCAACGCGGTGGACCGCGTGGCCTCGGTGGCGGCCACACTCAAGGATTGGGGCGCCTGGTCGGCCAGCCTGCAGTGGCGCTACCTGGGCAGCGGCGCGCTGATCGAGGACAACAGCCAGCGCTCGCGGCCAGCCTCAACGCTGAACCTGCGGCTCTCGCGGGACCTGGGCGCCTGGATTGGCCGCCCGACCACGCTGACGCTGGACGTCTTCAACCTGACCAACCGGAGGGTGGATGACATCCAGTACTGGTACGAGTCGCAGTTGCCCGGCGAGGCCGCGCCGGTGGAAGACCGAATCGTGCACCCGGCCGAGCCGCGCAGCCTGCGACTGACGCTGGCGCTGAGCTTCTGAACGTCCAAGGGCCGGGCCGGGGCCCCCCTCAAGGGGGATACAGCGCCAACCAGCCCGGCATCACAATCGCCGGACACTGCGACGTGGGGCGATATCTGATCCGGCCCCAGAGCCGCCATGCAGGCCCTCGTGGCCAGGGACGGCACGATGATCCAGCTCAGAACAGCCCCTCCATCTCGGCTTCGTGCCGTAAGCTCGCTGGTCGGCCAGCGCGCCTGACAAACGCTCGGCGTACAGGCGGACATGGCGAAGTGCCCGAACTGCTCTAATCCGCTTCACTGGGACGCCCAGCAGTGCCCCAGGTGTCAAGCGGTTCTCAGCCTCACAGCCCATTGGCACGCCGTGCCTGAAACGGCCGAGGAGCGCGCTTCCCTGGAGCGCAAGCTCGGGCGCGAGCTCTCGGCGCAAGATGATCCTTGGCTGAATGCTGCCAAAAGCAAGACGACCTACCCTTTCCTGGCCGGGTTCGGTCGTGCACTGAAGGCTCAGTTCTTGATCCTGGCCGTCATCGGCATGCTCTTTGCGCTTGGCGCCCCATTCGGCATCAGTTTCATGATTGCGATGGTGTACATCGTCCTGGTCCAGGAACTGGAGGTAGTAGGCAACCCCTTCATGTTGATTCTGGGGCTCATGCTGGGCGTCGCGGTCGTCAATGGGTGCCTGGCCAAGCTGGCGAGCCGCGCGCCACCAACATCGACATCGCCGAACTGATCAGCCCAGCGCATTGGCCGCCTGGACCGCGGCCACGCAGGCGTCATGGCAGCGCTTGCATTCGGCGTGGTGCTCCGCATGCGGCTTGCAGGCCTCGATGCAGGCCTGCATTGCCGCCACCGAGGTCTTGGCCAGCGCACCCAGGTAGGCCGACTGCAGCGTGGCAGCGCGCAGCGTGGCGCCGCAGGTCAGCTCGGTGTCCAGCGCGGTGCGCAGGCAGGCGCCCAGTGACTTGTCGCCCTGGGCCAGCAGCACCTGGCAGTGGGCGATGCAGGCGTTGGCGGCGGCCACGCAGGCCTGGTAGGCGGAGACGAAGCCGGCTGGGGCCGGTTGGCCCTTGGGGGCCGCTGGCGCGCACAAGGGTGCGGCGTTGCATCGAGTGGGCTCCTTCAGTGGTGGGAGCTTGCCGCGGCGCGGGGTATCTGCACCCACACCATGACCTCCTGCTCGCCTGCGCGCTCGAAGCGCAGCACCAGCGAAAAGCGCTGCCCATTCACCAGCGGCGCCTTCAGGCCCTGCAGCAGCAGGCGCAACTCGCCGTCGTGCTTCAGTGACAGGTCGGCGCCAGCGGGCAGATCCAGGGCCTGAATGGTCTGCCCGCGCCGCTGAAGCAGCACCGACGCGGCCACGGGCGTGCGGGCGCCGAGCAGGCGATCGGCCTGGGCGCCGCGGTTGTGCAGCCGGCGCAATTGCACCTGGCCCTGGTCCTGGCCGGCGGCGCTGAGAAGGGCGTAGGGATGCTCGATCAGCAGGTCGCCAGCGCGCGTGCCGTGGGCCTGGGCCGGCAAGCCGGCCAGGCAACCGAGCAGCAGGGCGATGGGGCGGCGGCGCATCGTCCGATGATCGCAGACCCGGCCCGGCCGCTCAGAAGTCCATCGTCCAGCCCACCGCCAGCGCACGGCGCGGCACCAGCTGCAGGCCGTTGACCTGCTGGTAGACCGGCAGCTGCAGGTAGGCGTACAGCGTGGCCTGCGGGCCGACCGCCAGCGTCAGGCCGGGGCTGAAGTCAACCGTGGTCGAGCCCGACAGATCGGGCTCGGCTTCGGCGCCGCTGTCGCGGCCACGGCGACGGGCATTGAGCTGCACCACGCTGCCCAGTGTGGGCGAGAAGGCGTGCGACCAGCCCAGCGCGGCCTCGATCCGCTGACCGGGCTTGAAGTCGCGGTGGGCGGCCAGCGCGCCGCTCCAGCTGGCCTGGCCGAAGAGCGCGTCGGTCGGGCCCATGGCGCGGCGCCACGCTCCGCCCAGCACCACATCGGTGGTGCCGGTGCCGGGCTGCAGCGCGCGCTCGGCGCGGTCGCCGTTGGCATTGGCCACGGTGCTGCTGCCGGTGGGCAGCTTCAGGCCGCCGAAGAAAGCCCACGAGGTGTCGGCATCCGCGGTGGTGAACTGCCGCCGGGCCACCAACTGCACATCGCCCAGGCGGGTGAAGCGCCAGCGCTCGTCGGCGGCCAGCGCGCCGGTGTCCTCGTCGAACAGGGTGTGCAGGTGGTCGCGGCGCAGCAGCGGCACGCGCAGCGCAAAGGACCAGTCGGCGTCCGGCGCATAGCCGATGGTGGTGATCAGGCTGGTGTTGCGGGTGTGGCGCTCCAGCGCTTCCTCGTTGGTCACATCGGCGGGCGCCACCGTGGTGGTGCCCTCGCGCAGGCGGTCCTGGGTCAGCGACTCCAGGCGCAGGTCCAGGCTCCATCCGGTGTGGGCGCCGGTGGCGGACTGGGCAAAGCGGTCGGTCATCAGGCTGCAGCTGGTCGAGCCGCAGGAGGCGTGGGACAGGGCGGGGGCCAGCGCGGCGACAGACAGCGCAGCCGCCACGGCAACATGAAGATGCATGGTGTGGGATCCGGTTCGTGGGACGGGAACGGGCACCCGGCCAGCGGGTGCGGCACGCGCCCACAGGCGTGGGCAGCGGCCAGACGGGGTCAGCGCGCCGGGGCGCGCCCATCGTTCAGGCCCGGGGCGGAGGCCCCCGGGTCAGCGCCTGCGCCCATGGCCGCCTCAGCACGACGGACACCGGCGGCTCAGCCGGCCTGTCCTGCCGGAGCGTGGGCAACGCCAGCGCCAGTGGTCCGGACACCGGCATGGCCGGCGTGTGCGCCTGCAGCGAGCACCAGGGGCAATGGCCGGCACCCGACGCGGCGCCGTGCCCGGACGATGAACCGTCGTCCAGCGGCACCGTCATCGTGCCCATCACGCTGCAGACCTGCAGCATCTCGGCAGGGGTGCCGGTGGGCACGCGGTCCGCGAACGCCGGCGCCAGGGCCGCCCACAGGAGCGCCAGCGCGGCGGTCCAGGCGGCCCAGCGGTGGCGGCGGCGTCCGGTCATGCGGCGCATTCTAGGAACAGCCGAGGCGGCAAACTTGATACTTGTCTGGTGACGCCAGCAGCGGCCCTCACTCGCCGTCCACCGCCGGCAGCTCGCCCAGCAGCGCGATCACCTCGTCCAGCGTGGCGTAGAAGCGCTCGGTGAACTCGGGGCCGATGTGGTCCTCGATGCGCTGGTAGATGGCCTCGATCTGCGGTGCCAGCTCGGCCGCCAGCGCGCGCGCCTTGGGCGTGAGGGTCACGGTCACCCGGCGCGCGTCCTGCGCCTGGCGTTCACGGGTGAGCAGTCCCAGGTCGTCCATGCGCGCCAGCATCCCGGTGGTGGCGGGGCTGGAGAAGCGGCAGACGGCGCCGATCTCGCGCGGCTCCATCGGCCCGCGCTCCAGCAGCGCGCGGATGATGCGCCACTGCTGCTCGGTCACGCCGTGGGCGTTGAGGATGGGCCGGAACTGGCCGATCACGCCCTCGCGCGCATGCAGCAGCAGCAGCGGCAGGTTGCGGTGGCGAAAGCCCGCGGCCCGCGCCGCCTGGTCGCGCTTCGATCGGGGAAGGCCCTTGGTTGACATGCTCACATCTTAGCGAATACATTGCTCATGTGTGAGTGAATTTCTGCCCTGGTCTGTCCGATGAACCTGACCCCGCTGCCTGCCTCGTTCGCCGTGGCGCCCTGGCGCCTGAGCGGCGTCGTCTATGGCGCCCTGGTAAACCACGCGCCGCAGCTGGCGGCGCTGGGTGAGGCCGTCCACGCGGCGCCCTACAAGGCGCCGCCAGCGCATCCGGTGCTGCAGGTGCGGCCGCGCCACACGCTGTGCGGGCCGGACTCGGTGGTGGCGGTGCCGGCTGCGGTGGAGGTGGGGGCGTCGCTGGGCATCGTCATCGGCCGCACCGCCTGCCGCGTGTCGGTGGACGACGCGCCCGGCGTGATCGCCGGCTATGCGGTGGTGGCCGAACTGGGCCTGCCGCTCGACAGCCATTACCGGCCGGCGGTGCGCTTCAAGGCGCGCGACGGCTTCACCGTGGTCGGCCCGGTGGTGCCGGCCAGCGAAGTCGACGACCCTGACGCGCTGGCCTTGCAGGTGCTGGTGGGCGGCGTGCTGCGCCACGCCGGCCACACCGGCCAGCGCGTGCGCGGCGTGGCCGAACTGATCGCCGCGGTGACCGAGTTCATGACGCTGCAGCCCGGCGACCTGCTGCTGCTGGGCGCTGACACGCCGGCACCGCTGGCACGCGCGGGCGATTCGGTGGCGGTGGGCATCGAGGCGCTGGGCACCATGTCGTTCTCGCTGTGCGAGGAACGCAACGTCCCCGCCAGCGCCGACGAGCGCCCGGCCACCGACGGCACCGACTTGCCGCCGCGCGGCGCGGTGGCACGGGTGGCCTACGCCGGTGCGGTGCACGTCGCGAAGCCGCACCCGCACGGCCTGCAACTGGCCGACGGCCGCGTGCTGGCCGAAGACCAGGTGCAGTGGCTGCCCCCGTTCGAGGTGGGCACGATCCTGGCGCTGGGCCTGAACTACGCCGACCACCTGAAGGAACTCAGCAAGGAGCTGACCGTCAGCGCCAAGGACGAGCCGCTGGTCTTCCTGAAGGGGCCCGGCGCGCTGCTGGGCCACCGCGGCGTCACGCGCCGCCCGGCCGGCGTGCAGTTCATGCACTATGAGTGCGAGCTGGCGGTGGTGATCGGTCGCATGGCGCGCCACGTGGCCGCGCAGGACGCGATGGCCCATGTGGCCGGCTACACCGTCTGCAACGACTACGCGATCCGCGACTATCTCGAGAACTGGTACCGGCCCAACCTGCGCGTCAAGAACCGCGACGGCGCCACCGTGCTGGGCCCCTGGTTCGTGCCGGCGGCCGACGTGCCCGACCCGCACGCGCTGGCGCTGCGCACCCGGGTCAATGGCCAGCTCGTGCAGCAGGGCAGCACCGCGAACATGGTCAACACCATCCCGGCGTTGATCGAGTACCTGAGCAGCTTCATGACGCTGCAGGCCGGCGACGTCATCCTCACCGGCACGCCCGAGGGCGTCGTCAACGTCAACGAGGGCGACGAGGTCGTCTGCGAGATCGACGGCATCGGCCGCCAGGTCAACACGATCGTCGGCGACGGCGTGTTCGGCCGCTGACACCCACCAGAGACTGTCCATGCGCATTGACCACCTCATCAACGGCCAGCCGGTTGGCGGCCGCCAGTACTTCGAGACCGTCAACCCCGCCACCCAGCAGGTGCTGGCCGAGGTGGCCGCCGGTGGCGCCGCCGAGGTGGACGCCGCGGTGCAGGCCGCGAAGGCGGCCTTCCCGGCCTGGGCCGGCCTGCCGGCGCCCGAGCGGGCGAAGAAGATCCGCGCGCTGGGTGACCTGATCACGAAGCACGTGCCCGACCTGGCCCGCACCGAGACCCAGGACACCGGCCAGAGCATCAGCCAGACAGGCAAGCAACTGGTGCCCCGCGCCGCCGACAACTTCCACTACTTCGCCGAGATGTGCGTGCGCGTGGACGGCCACACCTACCCCACGCCCACGCACCTGAACTACACGCTGTTCCACCCGGTGGGCGTGTGCGCGCTGATCAGCCCCTGGAACGTGCCCTTCATGACCGCCACGTGGAAGGTCGCACCCTGCCTGGCCTTCGGCAACACCGCGGTGCTGAAGATGAGCGAGCTCAGCCCGATGACCGCGGCGCGCCTGGGCGAGCTGGCGCTGGAGGCCGGCATTCCGGCGGGCGTGCTGAACATCGTGCACGGCTATGGCCGGGACGCCGGCGAGCCGCTGTGCGCCCACCCCGACGTGCGGGCGATCAGCTTCACGGGCTCCACCGCCACCGGGAACCGCATCGTGCAGGCGGCGGGCCTGAAGAAGTTCAGCATGGAACTGGGCGGCAAGAGCCCCTTCGTGGTGTTTGCCGACGCCGACCTGGACCGCGCGCTGGACGCCGCGGTGTTCATGATCTTCAGCAACAACGGCGAGCGCTGCACCGCCGGCAGCCGCATCCTGGTGCAAAAGAGCATCTACGCGGACTTCGCCGCGAAGTTTGCCGAGCGCGCCAGGCGCATCACCGTGGGCGACCCGCTGGACGAGGCCACCCTCATCGGCCCGATGATCTCCCCGGGCCATCTGGCCAAGGTGCGCCACTACATCGAACTGGGTCCGAAGGAGGGCGCCACGCTGCTGTGCGGCGGCCTGGACGCGCCGGAGCTGCCGGCCCACCTGGCCCAAGGCAATTTCGTGAAGCCCACGGTCTTCGCCGATGTGGACAACCGGATGAAGATCGCCCAGGACGAGATCTTCGGCCCGGTCGCCTGCCTGATCGCGTTCGAGGACGAGGCCGACGCCATCGCAATCGCCAACGACACCGCCTACGGCCTGTCCAGCTACGTCTGGACCGAGAACCTGGGCCGGGCGCACCGAGTGGCCGCGGCCATCGAGGCCGGCATGTGCTTCGTCAACAGCCAGAACGTGCGCGACCTGCGACAGCCCTTCGGCGGCACCAAGGCCAGCGGCACCGGCCGCGAGGGTGGCACCTGGAGCTACGAGGTCTTCCTGGAGCCCAAGAACGTGGCGGTGTCGCTGGGCTCGCACCACATTCCGCATTGGGGGGTCTGACGGCTTTCACTGCTGCGGTGGTGGCCGGGCGGGGAGCTGGGGTGCTTGGCTGCGCTCATGTCCCCCGGACCCGGCTGGGCCGGGTCCTCCTCCTTGACTTCGCTCCGCCAAGCACCCCAGCCCCCCCGCCATCCACCGAAGTGCCCCGCGATGCAGTCAGACCACGATGGAACAGGCAGCGGCAGGTGGCCGCTGGAGCGAAGTCAAGGAGGAGGGCGGGTCGAAGACCGGCCCGGGGGACATGAGCGGAAGCGGCCACCTGTCGCTGCCGTACGCGCCAGCCGCTGCCGTTGACGTTCTTTGCCGAACCAGGAGATACACCATGGGCACACTCGCTCTTGTCGGAAAAATCACCCACGTCCCGTCGATGTACCTCTCGGAGCTGGACGGCCCCCGCAAGGGCACGCGCCAGGACGCGATCGACGGCCACATCGAGATCGGCCGGCGCTGCCGTGCACTGGGCGTGGACACCATCGTGGTGTTCGACACCCACTGGCTGGTCAACGCCAACTACCACCTGAACTGCGCGCCGCACTTCCAGGGCACCTACACCAGCAACGAGCTGCCGCACTTCATCAAGAACCTGCCCTTCGAGTGCCCCGGCAACCCCGAGCTGGGTCGGCTGATGGCGAAGGTGGCCACCGAGATGGGCGTCGAGACCCTGGCCCACGCCGAGACCACGCTGGACCCGGAATACGGCACCCTGGTGCCGATGCGCTACATGAACGCCGACCAGCACTTCAAGGTGATCTCGGTGTCGGCGCTGTGCACCGTGCACTACCTCAACGATTCGGCGCGCCTGGGCTGGGCCCTGCGCAAGGCCGTGGAAGACCACTATGACGGCACCGTGGCCTTCCTGGCCAGCGGCAGCTTGAGCCACCGCTTCGCGCAGAACGGCCTGGCGCCGGAGTACGCGTTCAAGATCTGGAGCCCCTTCCTGGAACAACTGGACCGGCGGGTGGTCGAGATGTGGCAGCAGGGCCAGTGGGCCGACTTCTGCGCCATGCTGCCCGAGTACGCCAGCAAGGGCCATGGCGAAGGCTTCATGCACGACACCGCGATGATGCTGGGCGCGCTGGGCTGGAGCGAGTATGCCGGCCCCGCCGAGATCATCACACCCTACTTCGGCGCCAGCGGCACCGGCCAGATCAACGCGCAGTTCCCGGTGACGCCCGTCAGCGGCCGCGCGATTCCGGCGGCCCAGGCCTCGGCGGCGGATGGCTACACCGCGATCAGCACCCGCCTGTGAGGACCCCGACATGCCCCACCTGGTGATCCTCTACACCCCCGACCTGGACCGCCCCGTGGGCCAGGGTGGCAGCGACATGACGGCGCTGTGCCGCGCGCTGGCCGACACCATGCTGGCCGCACGCGATGAAGCCGGTTTGGCGGTCTTCCCCCCTGGCGGCGTGCGCGTGCTGGCCTACCCGGCGGCGCACAGCGCGGTGGCCGACGGTCGCGGGGACTACGGCTTCGTCTACCTGAACCTGCGCATGGGCCGCGGCCGCAGCGCTGCGGTGCATGCGGCGGTGGGCCAGGCGCTGGAGGCCACGGCCCAGGCCCACTTCGCGCCGCTGCTGGCCACCCGGCCGATCGGCGTGACGCTGCAGATCGACGAAGGCCCCGAGGTCTTCGACGCCAAGAACAGCTCGCTGCACCCCTTGTTCCGAAAGCCTTGAACCATGCTTGACGACACCACCATCGCCCAGCTCGCCGCCGAACTGCAGACCTCCGAGCAGACCCGTGTGCCGGTGGAGCACTTCAGCAAGCGCTTCCCCGGCATGACGATCGAGGACGGCTACCGCGTCAGCCGCGCCTGGGTGGCGGCGCAGATCGCCGGTGGCGCGCGCGTGATCGGCCACAAGATCGGCCTGACCAGCCGCGCGATGCAGATCAGCAGCCAGATCACCGAGCCCGACTACGGCACACTGCTGGACCACATGCTCTACCGCTGCGAGGGCGAGGCGCTGCTCGACATCCCGCTGAACCGCTTCATCGCCCCGCGTGTGGAGGTGGAGCTGGCCTTCATCCTGAAGGCGCCGCTGCAGGGGCCCGACGTGACGGTGGAACAGGTGCTGGACGCGACCGAGTTCATCACCCCGGCGATCGAGATCATTGATGCCCGCATCGAGCAGTTCGACCGCCACACCAAGGCGATGCGCAAGGTCTTCGACACGATCAGCGACAACGCCGCCAACGCCGGCATCGTGCTGGGCGGCCAGCGCGTCGGCGCGCGCGCGGTGGACCGCGCCTGGTGCGGCGCCATCCTGCGCCAGAACGGCGTGGTCGAGGAAACCGGCCTGGCCGCCGGCGTGCAGGGCGACCCGGCCATCGGCATCGCCTGGCTGGCCAACAAGCTGGCGCCCTGGGGCGAGACGCTGCAGCCGGGCCACATCGTGCTGGCCGGCTCGTTCACGCGGCCGGTGGCGGCGAAGGCGGGCGACCGGTTCGAGGCGGACTACGGTCCGCTGGGGCGCCTGAACTTCCGCTTTGTCTGAAGGGCTGACGATGACTGCATTTCCCCGTCCCGAGCGTTTCAGTGAGGCCGAGTGGGCGGCCCGCGTGAAGCTGGCCGCCTGCTACCGCATCTTCGCCCACCTGGGCTGGGCCGAGCTGATCTACAACCACATTTCGCTGCGTGTGCCAGGGCCGGATCCTCACTTCCTCATCAACCCCTTCGGCCTGCACTACACCGAGGTCACCGCCAGCAACCTGGTCAAGGTGGACATCGACGGGCACATCGTGGGCCACAGCGACTGGCCGATCAACCCGGCCGGCTTCACCTTCCACGGTGCGATCCACGCCACGCTGCCCGACGCGCACTGCGTGATGCACGTGCACACCACGCCGACGATGGCGGTGTGCTGCCTGCAGGACGGGCTGTCCTTCACCAACTTCTATGCGGCGCAGCTGTACGGCCAGGTGGCGTACCACGACTTCGAAGGCATCACCGTGCACCTCGAGGAGGGCGCACGCATCCTGGCCTCCAGCCAGGGCAAGCCGGTGCTGCTGCTGCGCAACCACGGGCCGGTGGTGATCGGCCCCACGCTGGCGCAGGCCTTCAACCGGATGTGGCTGGTGCAGCGCGCCTGCGAGGTGCAGATGGCGTCACAGCCGATGGGGGCGCTGCAGCCGATCAGCGAGGCCGCGCTGCAGGCCTGCGTGCGAGACTCGCTGAACTTCAACCCGAATTTCGGGGCCGGTGAGGACAGCTTCGCTGCGATGCAGCGCCTGATCGACCGCATCGACCCCGGCTACCGCGCATGAGTCTTCCACTGCACAGGGTCTGCGTCGTCGGTGTCGGCGCCATCGGGGGCGTGTTCGCGGCCTGGCTGGGCTCGCGCCTGCCGGCCGGACAGATCGCGCTGAGCGCGCTGGCACGCGGCCAGACGCTGCGCACGCTGCAGGCCGACGGTCTGTGCTGGGTCGATGGCGATGGCGGCGAGCGGTGCATCACCCTGGCCGCCAGCGATGACGCTGCCGCGCTGGGCCCGCAGGACCTGGTGATCGTCTCTGTCAAGGGGCCGGCCATGCCCGCGGTGGCCGAGCAGATCCGCCCGCTGCTGGCCGCCCACACGGTGTTGCTGGTGGCGATGAACGGCGTGCCCTGGTGGTTCTTCGACGGCCTGGGCGGCGAGTGCGCGGGTCTGCAATTGCAGACGGTGGACCCGGGCGGCCGCACCGCCGCCGCGCTGCCCACCGCGCAGGTGCTGGGCTGCGTGGTGCATGTCAGCGCTGCAGCGCCGCGGCCAGGCCGCATCGAGCGCATCAAGAACAACCAGTTGATCATCGGCGAGCCGGCCGGCGGCCTCAGCCCGCGGGTGCAGGCGGTGGCGTCGCTGCTGGAGGCCGCCGGCTTCGCGGTCAAACAGACGCCGCGCATCCAGCAGGAGATCTGGTTCAAGCTGTGGGGCAACATGACGATGAACCCGGTCTCGGCGCTGACCGGCGCGCCCTGTGACCGCATCCTGGACGATCCGCTGGTGCGCAGCTTCTGCAGTGCGGTGATGACCGAGGCCCAGGCGATCGGCGCGCGCATCGGCTGCGGCATCGACCAGCAGCCCGAGGACCGCCACGCGATCACCCGCAGCCTGGGTTCGTTCAAGACCTCGATGCTGCAGGACGTGGAAGCCGGCCGACCGATCGAGCTGGACGCGCTGGTCGGCACGGTGCGCGAAATCGGCCAGCACCTGGGCCTGGCCACGCCGAACATGGATGCGCTGCTGGGCCTGACCCGGCTGATGGCCCGCGAGAGGGGCCTCTACCCGAAGGACACCGCATGATGCAGATCCCCGCCAACCACTTCCGCAACGCGCTGCGCGAGGGCCGCGCCCAGATCGGCTGCTGGGTGGGTTTCGCCGACCCGAATGTCGCCGAGGCGCTGGCCACCTGCGGCTACGACTGGCTGCTGCTCGATGGCGAGCACGCGCCGAACGACCCGCGCACGGTGCTGGCCCAGCTGCGGGCGATGGCGCCTTACCCCACGCAGGCCATCGTGCGGCCGGTGATCGGCGATGTGGCGCTGATCAAGCAGTACCTGGACGTGGGCGCGCAGACGCTGCTGGTGCCGATGGTCGACACCCCCGAGCAGGCGGCGCTGCTGGTGCAGGCGATGCGCTACCCGCCCGAAGGCATCCGGGGCATGGGCGCGGCGCTGGCGCGGGCCTCGCGCTGGAACCAGGTCGAGCAGTATGTGCACCGCGCCAACGACGAGATGTGCCTGCTGGTGCAGGCCGAAACGGTCACCGCGGTGCGGCACCTGGCGGCGATCGCCGGGACGCCCGGTGTCGACGGCGTCTTCTTCGGCCCGGCCGACCTGTCGGCCAGCATGGGCTACCGCGGCCAGCCCGGC
Source organism: Ideonella alba (assembly GCF_018069845.1). Lineage (NCBI taxonomy): Bacteria > Pseudomonadati > Pseudomonadota > Betaproteobacteria > Burkholderiales > Sphaerotilaceae > Ideonella > Ideonella alba. The sequence goes on along the minus strand of NZ_JAGQDD010000004.1, from coordinate 152,245 downwards.
CACCCCGAGGTGCAGCGGGTGATCCAGGAGGGCATCGCCACCGTGCGCGCGGCCGGCAAGGCGCCGGGCATCCTGGCCACCGACCCGACACTGGCGCAGCAGTACCTGGACGCCGGGGCGCTGTTCGTGGCCGTCGGTCTGGACACGGCGATGCTGGTCAAGGCCGCCAGCGAGATGGCGCGGCGCTTCAAGGCGGCGCCCGCGGCGCCGGCCGCCGGCTACTGAGCCGGCAGCGGGATCACATACCCGCTGAGCGTGCCCTGGGTGCGGTCGAAGCGGCGGCCGCTGGCCTTGACCGATTCCACCAGCAGCGTGATCGCGCCCCGGCAGGCCGGCCCGGCATGCTTGAAAACCACCTGTCCGGCGGCGTCGGTGCGGCCCGAGACCGCGGTGCTCAGGTCGTAATCGTCCAGGTAGCGTGCCTGCACGCGGACGTTGGGCAACGCCGCGCCGTTCTCGTCGACCACGCTCAGCGTGGCGCTGACCTTGTTCTTCGCCTTGGGCGTGCAGCTGCCCGGGGCATTCGGGTCGTTGATGAAGCGGCCGACCATCGTGAGCGTCTGCACCTTGGCGCAGCCGCTGGTGCAGGCGGCCGCGGGCACCAGGCGCACCAGGCGTGCGGCGCGGCCGATGCCCACCTGGGCCAGGACACTGTCACCCACGTGGTCCGCGGCGCGCAGGACGCTGCTGCCGGGGTAGGCCACCGACAGGCGCGCGCTGAGGCTGTCGGCCAGACCATCGGGTCCGGCGGCGAACAGACCGGCACCGCGCACGGTGGCGCTGATGCCGCCCGCGGCATCGATGCGGCCCACGCCCCAGTTGGACGTGCTGGTGCTGTTGGACAGCGGCGAGAGCTGCTGCCACTGGCCCAGTCCGGCGCGCCAGCGGAACAGATACCGTGGTGCCGAGCCGGTGGTGTCGCCCAGGAAGCCGCCCAGGTCACCTTGATCATTGATGCGGAACTCCCAGCCGTTCGGCCCGCGGAAGCCCGGGGGCGGTGCCGGCAGCGCGGTGGTGCTGGCAGGCTGGTCCAGGGTGTAGTGCAGCGTGTTGGTGATCACCCGGCCACCGGGGCTGATGCCGCGTGGCGGGTCACTCGGCCCGCCCAGCGTGGCCAGGTCGACCAGGCCCCCGGTCGAGGTCCAGACAAACGCCTTCTGGCTGATGAATGGTGTGATCGACCAACCCACGACCCGGCCGCTGTCGTCGATGCCGGTGGCCACGGACTGCGTGGTTCCGGGCAGGGCCCCCAGGTCCTGGCGCTGGTAGCTCGTACCGTCGAACACCCAGCGTGAGGCGGCGAAGTTCACGTTGAAGTCGGTGACCGTGCCAACCACTGATCCGTCCGCGCCCAGGGCGTGGGGATCGGCGATGCGCCCGACGGGCGCACCCAGCACCAGGCGCTGGCCGGCGCGCCAGACCGAGGTCTCGAACACCGGGGCGCAATTGGCGGGGTTGCCGCAGGGCCAGACCTGGCGGGTGCCCAGCACCTGGCCGGCGCCGTTCATGGCCTGGCCGCTGGCGGCGGTGTCGATGAACTCGATCGCCAGCGTCTGCGCGTGGGTCAGGGGGGAGAGGACGAGGCTGCCGAGGATCAGCAGACCCGATGACAGCGTCGGGGCAGGGCGAGCGGGCATGGCGCACTCCATCAAAGTGAATGAGGGGCGAGCGCCCTGCCCGCACTCGTCGGCACCATCTTAGGGCATCACCGGCGCCGGCCGGTCACACCCCCCTTGAACGAAGGCTCAGACCGTCATGCCGCCCGAGACCTCCAGCACCGCGCCGTTGACGTAGCTGGCCTCGTCGCTGGCCAGAAAGGCATAGGCGTTGGCGATCTCGTCGGCGTGCCCCAGGCGCTTGAGGGGCACCTGTTCGCGCATGTGGTCGAGCACCTTGTCGGGCATGCTGGCCAGGATGGGGGTCTCGATGAAGCCCGGCGCCACCGCGTTGACGCGCACGCCCTTGGGCCCCAGTTCGCGGCTCCAGGTCTTGGTGAAGCCGATCACGCCGAACTTGCTGGCGGCGTAGTTCGTCTGGCCGAAGTTGCCATAGATCCCGACCACGCTGGAGGCATTGAGGATCACGCCGGCGCGCTGGTCCACCATGGTGTCGACCACCGCCTGCGCGCAGTGGAAGACGCCGCGCAGGTTGACGTCGATCACCGCGTCGAACTGCGCCAGCGTCATCTTCTGCAGCCGCGCGTCCTGGGTGATGCCGGCGTTGTTGACCAGCACGTCGATGCGGCCGAACTGCGTTTTCACCGCGGCCACCATGGCATCGACCTGGGCGCGGTCGGTGACGTTGACCACGAAGCCGGCGGCCTGCGCGCCCAGACGACGGCACTCGGCCACGGCCTCGTCCACCGCAGCGGCCTTCATGTCGCAGACGATGACGGTGGCGCCCTCGCGGGCGAACTTCAGTGCGGTGGCCAGGCCAATGCCCTGGGCGGCGCCGGTGATGATGCTGACCTTGTCCTTCAGACGCATGGTGGGTGACTTCTTCTTCAGAGGTTCAGGAAACGGGTGAGGTGGGGCAGGTCCTGGTCGTAGTCGGACAGCGCGTGGTCGCTGCCCTCCAGCAGGCGGATGGAGCAGCCGGCGTAGCGGGCGTGCATCTCGCGCCAGTCCAGCACCTCGTCGCCCTTGGCGATGACGACGAAGTAGCGCTCGGGGTGGGTGATGGCAGCGGGGGCGATCGCGCGCAGCTCGTCCATGTGTTCCAGCCGCACCTCGACGACCTGCGAGGGGTCGTGCCAGGCGGGCTGCTCGCCCAGGTACTTGACCAGGTCGCGCGCCGGGTCGACCGCGGGGTTGAGCAGCACGGCGCGGCAACCGGTGCGCTCGGCCACCGCGGTGGCGTAGAAGCCGCCCAGCGAGCTGCCGATCACCGCCATGCGCCCGGTCGGCCAAGCGGCGATGCCGTCCATCACCAGTTGCAGCGCCTCGGCGGGCGAGCCGGGCAGCTGCGGGCACCACCAGTGCAGGTCGGGCCGGTGGGCCTGCACCCAGGCGTGGGTCATGCGCGCCTTGGTTGACAGCGGCGAGGACCTGAAACCGTGCAGGTAGAGGATGTGGCTGATCGGCGGCACGTCGGCCTGCCTCAGGCCTTGGCGGCCAGCGCGGCCAGCAGCTTGGCGTGGATGCCGCCGAAGCCGCCGTTGCTCATGCACAGCACCTGGTCGCCCGGGCGCGCGGCCTTGACGATGGCCGCCACCATCTTGTCGATCGAGTCCAGCACCACGGCCTGTTCGCCCATCGGCGCCAGTGCCTCGGCGGCGTCCCAGCCCAGGTTGCCGCTGTGGCAGAAGGACAGGTCGGCCTCTTCCAGCGCCCAGGGCAGCTGGGCCTTCATCGTGCCCAGCTTCATGGTGTTGCTGCGCGGCTCGAAAGCGGCCAGGATGCGCGCCGCCCCCACTTTGCGACGCAGGCCGTTGACGGTGGTGCGGATCGCGGTAGGGTGGTGGGCGAAGTCGTCGTAGACGGTGACGCCGGCGGCCTCGCCGCGCTTCTCCAGACGGCGCTTGACGTTCTGGAACGTGGCCAGGCCGGCCGCCGCCACCTCGGGCGCCACGCCCACATGCTCGGCCGCGGCGATCGTGGCCAGGGCGTTGAGCTGGTTGTGCTCGCCCAGCAGCGCCCAGTCGACACGGGCCACCTTCATCGCGCCGCGCAGCACATCGAAGGCATGCGGCTCGCCGCGGGCGCGCAGCGCGCCCGGCTCTTCCTTCATCGGGCCGAAGCGCACCACCTCGCTCCAGCAGCCGCGCGCCAGCACACGCTGCAGCGATTCTTCACGGGCGTTCACCACCAGCCGGCCGCTGGCCGGCACGGTGCGCACCAGGTGGTGGAACTGGGTCTCGATCGCGGCCAGGTCGGCAAAGATGTCGGCGTGGTCGAACTCCAGGTTGTTCAGCACCGCGGTGCGCGGCCGGTAGTGCACGAACTTGCTGCGTTTGTCGAAGAAGGCGGTGTCGTACTCGTCGGCCTCGATGGCGAAGTACCGGCCGCCGCCCAGCCGCGCACTGATGCCGAAGTTCTGCGGCACGCCGCCGACCAGGAAGCCCGGCTGAAGCCCGGCGTGCTCCAGCACCCAGGCCAGCATCGAGGTGGTGGTGGTCTTGCCGTGGGTGCCCGCCACCGCCAGCACATGGCGACCCTGCAGCACGTTCTCGGCCAGCCACTGCGGGCCGCTGGTGTAGGGGGCACCCGCGTCGAGGATGGCCTCCATCAGCGGGTTGCCGCGGGTGACCACGTTGCCCACGACGAAGACATCGGGCTTCAGCGCCAGCTGGTCGGCGCCGAAGCCGTCGATCAGGTCGATGCCGAGTGCGCGCAGCTGGTCGCTCATCGGCGGGTAGACGTTGGCGTCGCAGCCGGTGACGGTGTGGCCGGCCTCGCGCGCCAGCGCGGCAATGCCGCCCATGAAGGTGCCGCAGATGCCGAGGATGTGGATGTGCATGGGGAAAAGCCGCGCCGCGGGGCGGCGCGCGGGTCAGACGGAGAGGGTTTGCATCCCGGCCCATTCGTCGCCCGGGGCGAGGCGGGCGGGTTGGCGGATCAGCGCGGCTTCGACGCACAGCATGTGGCGCCAGTCCTCGTCGGGCATGTCGCTGAGCTGCTGCACGCCGTCGTCGCCGGGGTTCCAGACCACGACGTCCTCGAAGCCGCTCATGCCGATGTGCAGGCGCCGGCCCAGCTCGCGCAGCACCAGCGGCTGCGTGGCGCTGTGGTAGATGCGGTCGATCGCACCGACGAAGGTCAGCACATCGCCCCACTGCTGGCCGTCGGTCTTCAGCAGGAAGTCTTCATAGGAGCGGCCCTGCAGGCCTTCGAGCTGGGCGCGCAGCAGTTCATTGCAGCGCAGGTAGGTGTGCAGTGCCGCGGTGAACTCGAAGGGGGTTTCGCCGGTGTTGGTAATGGCCAGCTCGATCTCCAGCGTGTGGCCGCCCACCACCACGGTCAGCTCGGCCTCGAAGCCCTGCTTCCAGTGCACCCGCGTGGCGATGTCGTCGGTGAAGCGCAGCACGCCGATCGCGGCACCGCCGCGACGCACCGACTCCACCGGCTGCCAGGGGCGGGTGCGCACCAGGCCGTGGCGCGGCAGCGGGCCGCGCTCATTGAACTGCGGGAAGATCACCGGCACGCCGCCGCGCACCGACGCCCCCAGACCGTACTTCGCGGCGGGCGACAGGTAGAGCTGCTCCTCGCCACCGGCCGGGATCCACGACACCAGGTGGGCGCCATGCACCAGCACCGTGGCCTGGGCGCCATCGGGGGCGCGCAGTTGCAGCGCTGGCTGCCCCTGGAACTCGCTCAGGGCGACAGTGGGCGCGTTCATTCGGCCTTCAGCACCTCGGCAGCAGCCGCCACGGTGGCGGCGATGTCGGCGTCGGTGTGGGCGGCGCTGACGAAGCCGGCTTCGTACAGGGCCGGCGCCAGGTAGACGCCACGGTCGAGCATGCCGTGGAAGAAGCGGTTGAAGCGCTCCTTGTCGGTGGCCATCACCACGTTGTAGTTCTGCGGCAGCGCATGGGTGAAGAAGAAGCCGAACATGCCGCCTTCGCTGTCGCCCACGAAGGGCACGCCAGCGGCCTGCGCGGCCTGGGTCAGGCCGGCCACCAGCGCCTGGGTCTTCGCGCCCAGCGCCTCATAGAAGCCGGGCTTGGCGATTTCCTTCAGCGTGGCCAGGCCGCAGGCGGTGGCCACCGGGTTGCCGCTGAGCGTGCCGGCCTGGTAGACCGGGCCCAGCGGCGCCAGCTGCTGCATGATCTGGCGGGTGGTGCCGAAGGCCGCCAGCGGCATGCCGCCGCCGATCACCTTGCCGAACACGCTGATGTCGGGCCGGAAGCCGGGGATGAGCTTGGCGTAGACGCTTTGCGCCGAACCCAGCGCGACCCGGAACCCCGTCATCACCTCGTCGAACACGAACAGCGCGCCATGCTGGTCGCACAGCTCGCGGATGCGCTTGACGAAGGGCACCTGGGCGCGCACGAAGTTCATGTTGCCGGCGATCGGCTCGATCATCACGCAGGCGATCTCGTGGCCCTGGGTTTTGAAGGCCTCCTCGATCTGCTCGAGGTTGTTGTACTCCAGCACCAGCGTGTGCTGCACCACCTCGGCCGGCACGCCGGCGCTGGTGGGGTGGCCGAAGGTGGCCAGGCCCGAGCCGGCCTTGACCAGCAGGGCGTCGGCGTGGCCGTGGTAGCAGCCCTCGAACTTGATGATCTTGCTGCGGCCGGTGGCGCCGCGGGCCAGGCGGATCGCGCTCATGCCGGCCTCGGTGCCCGAGCTGACCAGGCGCACCTGCTCGATGCTGGGCACGTGGCGGATGATCTCCTCGGCCAGCTCCACCTCGCGCTCGGTGGGCGCGCCGAAGCTGAAGCCGTCGCGCGCGGCCTGCATCACCGCCTCCAGCACGGCCGGGTGGCCATGGCCCAGGATCATCGGGCCCCAGGAGCCGATGTAATCGACGTAACGCTTTCCTTCGGCGTCCCACATGAAGGCGCCCTCGGCGCGGGCGATGAAGCGCGGCGTGCCGCCAACGGCGCGGAAGGCACGCACCGGCGAGTTGACGCCGCCAGGGATGGACTGCTGCGCGCGTTCGAACAGCTGGGCATTAGTGGACACGGCGCGAGCCTCCGGGGGGAATCGGTTGATCGGGGTTGTTGAAATCGTCAGGCCCGGCGGCCCCGGGCTCCTCGCCCTCTTCGCCTTCCGGGGGCAGGGCCCAGAAGAAGCGGTCGGGCACCACATGGCCCATGCCGGGGCGGAAGCCCGCGTCCAGGCTCTGGTCGAGGAACTGCAGCGCCTCGCCGGTGGCGGCCTGGACCTCGGAGCCCACCGCCAGCAGCGCGGCCATCGAGGCCGACAGCGTGTCGCCGGCACCGACGAAGGAGACCTCGAAGAGCTCGAACTTCTCGCCGGTCAGCGCGCCCTGGGCCGAGGCCAGCACGTTGTCGATGAACTGCGGCTGGCCCTTGGCCGCCGGCAGCAGGATGCCGGTGACCAGCACGAAGCGGGTGCCGTGCTCGGCCGCCGCCACCGCCAGCTCGCGCGCCGAGGCCGGCCGCTCGTTGTCCCATTCGGGCAGCAGGAAGTCGGTCAGGGTCTGGTGGCTGCCCACCAGCACCTCGGTGGCGGGCAGGATCAGCTCGCGGAAGGCGTCGAGGTAGCTCTGACGCTGATCCTCGTCGTCCATCCAGGACAGGTTGGGCAGGTAGGAGACCAGCGGCAGCTCGGCGTAGTCGGACAGGATTTCGGCCACCGCGCTGATGTTCTCGGCGCTGCCCAGGAAGCCCACCTTGAAGCCGGAGACGCTGGCGTCCTCCAGCAGGTGGCGGGCCTGCTCGACGATGGCGTCGCCGTCGATGGTGTGCTGGTCGAAGATCTCGGCGGTGTCGCGCACCAGCAGCGTGGCCACCACCGGCAGCGCGTGGGCGCCCATCGCGGCCATGGTGGCGACATCGCCACCCACGCCGCCGGCGCCGCTGGCGTCGTTGGCGTTGAAGCACATCACGCAGGCGGGCGGGGGTGACTCGGCCAGGGGGTCGACGGCCGGGGCGGCGTCGTCGGGGGAATGTTCGGTGGTCATCGGTCAGGCCCGTCGGAGGGGGGCGCAGGGTCGGCGACCGGGGGCTCGGGCCGGGCGCTGGAAAACTACGGAAAAGCTTGAGCTATGTTGCGTATGTGCCGACGAGCCCTTGATTTTTCCTCAGGCGTCGTCGCTATACTCCGCACGATTGTAGTGAGTGACTCCACCACCGTGAGCGAAACCAGAACCTGGATGTGCCTGATCTGCGGCTGGATCTATGACGAAGCCGCCGGTGACCCGGAGCACGGCATCGCTGCCGGCACGGCCTGGGCCGACGTTCCGATGAACTGGACCTGCCCGGAGTGCGGCGCTCGCAAGGAAGATTTCGAGATGGTCCAGATCTGAGCGGTCGGCTGACCCGAGGATCCGGGCCGGAACACGGCGGCACCGATCGCCACATGTCGTTAGGGGGCACGAGGTGAGTGAAGCGCAGACGAGCGGGCCCGCGTCAGGCACGCCCCGGGTGCTGGTCATCGATGACAGCAACACCATCCGTCGCAGCGCGGAGATCTTCCTGCGCCAGGGCGGCTACGAGGTCCTGCTGGCCGAGGACGGCTTCGAGGCGCTGGCCAAGGTCAACGACACCGAGCCCGACCTGATCTTCTGCGACATCCTGATGCCGCGCCTGGATGGCTACCAGACCTGCGCGATCATCAAGCGCAACCCCCGTTTCTCGGCCGTGCCGGTCGTCATGCTGTCCTCGCGGGATGGTGTGTTCGACAAGGCGCGCGGCCGCATGGTCGGCTCGGACGAGTACCTGACCAAACCCTTCACCAAGGAGCAGCTGCTGCGCGCCGTGGCGCAGTTCTGCCCGCAGCCGGGGTAAACAACGATGTCGTGGGACGATACGCAGCAATTCGAAGACACCCAAGCGGCCGAGACCTGGCCGAGGACAACGCCCATGGCCATCCAGCACATCCTCCTGGTGGACGACTCGAAGACCGAGTTGCACTACCTCTCCGACCTGCTCACCAAGCGCGGCTTCACCGTGGCCACCGCCGAGGGCGGCGACGAGGCGATGCGGCGCCTGCACGAACAGCGCCCCGACCTGATCCTGATGGACGTGGTGATGCCCGGCACCAACGGCTTCCAGCTCACCCGCACCATCACCCGCGACCCGCGCTACGCCGGCATCCCGGTGATCATGTGCACCAGCAAGGGCCAGGACACCGACCGCGTCTGGGGCATGCGCCAGGGCGCACGCGACTACATCGTCAAGCCGGTCGACCCGAACGATCTGATGGCCAAGATCGAGGCCCTGGGCTGATCGCCAGTCATGGCCAAGAAGGACGCGCTGAAGGAACTCCAGGTCCGGCTGGCCGAGCGCCTGCAGGCGGTCCGGGACCAGCCGCGCGAGGCCGGCTGGCTGGCGGTCGAGGTGGCCGGTGTCGGCGTGCTGCTGCCGCTGGGCCAGGCTGGCGAGATCCACAACGCCCGGCAGCTGACGGTGGTGCCCCATGCGCGCCCCTGGCTGGTGGGCGTGGCCAACCTGCGCGGCCAGCTGCATGCGGTGGTCGACCTGGCCCGCTTCCTGGGCCTGCGCGATGAAGCCCAGGCGCCTGCCGGTGCGCAGCTGGTGGCCCTGAACCCGCAGCTTCGGCTGAACTGCGCGCTGCGCGTCGACCGGCTGATGGGCCTGCGCGACGCGGCGCGGATGCAGCTGCAAGGTGCCTCCGGCGAGCCGCAGCCTGCGTTCGCCGGGGCCCGCTGGCGTGATGAGCAGGGCCGCGTCTGGCAGGCCCTGGACCTGGCGGCCCTGGCCGCCGATGCACGTTTCCTGGATGTGGCCGAGGCCCAACCCACATGACAAGCGCCGGCCGCACCGGCGCGTTTTTCCCGAGGATCCGATGAGTCTGTTCGACCAGCTGAAGAACCGATGGCCCCGCCGTTCTGACGCCGCTGCGGCCGACGCGCAGGCCGCGCCGCGCGACACCGCCAGCGACTCGGACGTCGAGGCCCTGCTCAGCGAGATCGACCAGCGCCTGGCCGCGCAATCGCAGGCGCAGCCGCTGGGCGATGGGACGGCCACCAGCGCCGCCGCGCCGCTGGAGGCGCTGCCCTCGCGCCTGGCCGACGGCCCGGATGGCCCGGACGGCCCGGCCACCCAGGCCGCGCTGCCGCTGATCGGCCACCAGTCGGCGGCGCAGCAGCAGCGCGTGCTGTTCACCCTGATCGCGGTGGGTGCCGTGGTGTTCGCGCTGACTGCGGTGCTGGCGCTGGGTGCCTCGGGCCGCCAGGCCAAGCAGCTGGGCACCACCGGCCAGGTGCTGATGCAGTCGCAGCGGCTGGCCAAGTCGGTGTCGCAGGCGCTGGTGGGCGCGGCCTCGGCCTTCCCCGAGGTGCGCGAGAGCTCGCAGGTGCTGGCTGCCGGCGTGCGTGGCCTGGCCAACGGCAATGAGCAGGTCGAGTCGGTCGACGGCGCCGCCGCTGAGGGCGTGACCGAGCTGCTGCCGCTGGTCGAGCGCGCCGAGAAGAACGCCACTGTGGTGCTGGGCCAGCAGGCCACGCTGACCCAGGTCGGCCAGGCGCTGCGCACGATCAACCGCCAGTCGTCGGACATGCTGGAGCTGGCCGAGACGGTCTCCTCGCTGAAGCTGCAGTCCAATGCCACGCCGGCCGAGCTGTCGGGCGTGGGTCAGCTGGTGATGCTGACGCAGCGCATCGGCAAGTCCGCCAACGAATTCCTCACGCTCGAAGGCGTCAGCCCCGAGGCGGTGTTCCTGCTGGGCAAGGACCTGAACACCTTCCGCGAGATCGCCGACGGCCTGCTCAAGGGCAGCGTCGACCTGCGCCTGCCCGGCACCAAGGACGCGGCCACGCGCGAGCGGCTGGAGCAGCTGATCGCCCAGTACGAGCAGACCCGCACGCAGGCCAGCTCGATCCTGGGCAACCTGCAGGGCCTGGTGTCGGCGCGCGAGGCGCAGTCGGCCATCGTCGGCGACAGCGAGAAGCTGCGCACCGGCCTGGAGGCCGTGCAGTCGGCGCTGGAATCGCAGGGCGGCCTGCGCGGCCTGCATGTGCTGCTGCTGGTGGTGTCGCTGGCGGCGATGCTGGCCGGCGGTGTCGGCATCCTGCGCCTGTATGTGCGTGAACAGGCCCAGCGTGCGGTGCAGGCCGAGCAGCAGCGCCTGGCGGCCGAGGAGCAGGAACGCGAGGCCAAGCGTGTCAACGACGCCAACCAGGCGGCGATTCTGCGGCTGATGAACGAGCTGCAGTCGGTGGCCGAGGGCGACCTGACCCAGCAGGCCACCGTGACCGAGGACATCACCGGCGCGATCGCCGACTCGGTGAACTACACGGTGGAGGAACTGCGCAACCTGGTGGCCCAGGTGCAGGGCACGACCGAGCGGGTGGCGCAGACCACGCAGCAGGTCGAGTCCACCTCGACCGAGCTGCTGGCGGCCTCGTCCGAGCAGCTGCGCGAGATCCGCGAGACCGGCGAGTCGGTGCTGCAGATGGCGGCGCGCATCAACCAGGTGTCGGCCGAGGCGCAGCAGACGGTGGACGTGGCGCGCCAGTCGCTGGAAGCCGCGCTCAACGGCCGCCAGGCGGTGCAGGACACGATCGGCGGCATGAACGCGATCCGCGAGCAGATCCAGGAGACCTCCAAGCGCATCAAGCGGCTGGGCGAGTCCTCGCAGGAGATCGGCGAAATCACCGAGCTGATCTCGGACATCACCGAGCAGACCAACGTGCTGGCGCTCAACGCCGCCATCCAGGCGGCCTCGGCCGGTGAAGCCGGCCGCGGCTTCTCGGTGGTGGCCGAGGAAGTGCAGCGGCTGGCCGAACGCTCGGCCGACGCGACGCGCCAGATCGCGGCGCTGGTGAAGACGATTCAGACCGACACCCAGGACGCGGTGGCGGCCATGGAACACTCGACGCAGGGCGTGGTGCGCGGGGCCTCGCTGTCCGACGCCGCCGGCTCGGCGCTGGCCGACATCGACCGCGTGACGCGCGAACTCTCCAGCCTGATCGGCCGCATCTCCGAGCAGGCCCGCCGCGAGGCCGAGAGCGCCAACGTGGTGGCGGTCAACATCCAGCACATCTTCGCCGTGACCGAGCAGACCGGCGAGGGCACGCGCTCCACCGCCCAGATGGTGCACGAGCTCTCGCGCAGCGCGCGCGAGCTGCGCCAGTCGGTCGACCGCTTCAAGATCGCCTGACGAGCGCGCCGCATGCACGACCCGGCCCTGACCCCGGACACCCCGCCCGCCGACGGCGACCTGACCGCGCTGGCCTGGGTGCTGGACGAGCTGCGGCGCAGCCTGGACACCACCCACAAGGCGCTGCGCCGGCTGCTGCGCGACCAGGACCTGCGCGGCGGCAGCCAGGGCGAAGGCCTGGTCGCCACGCCCGCGCTGCAGCAGGCGCGCAGCCTGGTGCATCAGGGCTGCGGCGTGCTGTCGATGATCGGCCAGCCGGTGGCGGCCACCTGCCTGTCGGCCAGCGAGCAACTGCTGCAGCGCCTGGGGACCGAGGGCTCGGCCCTGCGGGCCGACCAGGTGGCGGCGCTGGAGCGCCTGTCCTTCGCGCTGCTGGACTACCTGGGGCGGCGGCTCAACGGCCAGGAGGTGTCCTCGCTGGCGCTGTTCCCGGTCTACCGCACGGTCATGGGCATGGCCGGCGCCGAGCGCATCCACCCCGCCGACCTGTGGCAGGCGCCGGCCGCCGAGTCCCTGGCCGGCCTGGCGGCCGATGCCGCGCCACTGCTGGCCGACGACCCGCGGGTGGGCGCCGCGATCGAGGGCTCGCTGCTGCCGGCGATGCGCGGCCAGGTCGACGCCCAGGCCCGGCTGAGTCGCATCTTCGCCGGCATGGCCAGCGGTGCGCCGGATGCCAGCCATGCGGTGCTGTGGCGCCTGGCCAGCGCCTTCTACGAAGCCCAGGCCTGGCGCCTGCTGAACCCGGACGTGCATGTGCAGCGCCTGGGCTCGCGCCTGCTGTCGCAGCTGCGGGCCAGTGCCAAGGGCGCCGACATCGTGCCGCAGCGCCTGCTGCAGGACCTGAGTTTCTTCTGTGCCCGTGCGCGCTCGGGCGGCCCGGAGGCCGCGCCGCGCCTGAACGCGGTGCGCCAGCAGCTGGCCCTGCCGGCGCTGGACCGGGTCGACTACGACGACAGTCCGCTGGGCCGCTTCGACCCGGCCCTGGTGCCGCAGGCGCGTCGGCGCTTTGCCGCCTTCAAGGACATCTGGGCCGTGGCCGCCTCGGGCGACGACGGCGTGCTGCCCGCCTGCAGCGAGCAGGTGGCGCTGGTGGCCGAGTCGGTGCGCCAGCTCTACCCAGGCGGTGACGCGCTGGCGCGGGCGCTGGTCGACGCGGTGCAGCACTGCGCCGGGGCGCAGAAGGCGCCGGGCGCCGAGCTGTCGATGGAAATGGCGACCGCGCTGCTGTGCCTGGATGCCTCGCTCGACGACCTCGGTCAGGCCGACCTGGGGGGGCGCATCCAGCGCCTGTCGCAGCGTCTGCAGGGACTGCTGAGCGGGCAGGGCGCCGAGCCGATCGAGCCCTGGATGGAGGCGCTCTACCGCGAAGTCTCCGACCGCCAGACCATGGGCAGCGTGGTGCAGGAGCTGCGCGCCGCACTGGCCGAGGTCGAGCAGCAGCTCGACCGCTACCACCGCCACCCGCAGGAGCGCGAGCTGCTGATCCCGGTGCCGGCCCAGCTGGCCACGATGCGCGGCGTGCTGGGCGTGCTGGGCCTGGGCCCGGCCTCGCAGGCGGTGCAGCGCATGCGTCAGGACGTTGACCAGTTGCTGGCCGGCGATGACACCGGCGATGCCGCCGCCCGTCTGGCCGACAACCTGGGCGTGATGTCCTTCCTGATCGACCTGCTGGGCGTGCAGCCCCAGCTGGCGCGCACGCTGTTCCGCTTCGATGCCGACACCGGCCGCTTCAGCGCGGTGATGGGCCGCAGCCATGCCAGCACCGCGCCGGCCGCAGCGGCCGCCGAGCCGGCGCTGCGCGAACGCGCCCAGGCGCTGGCCGGCGACCTGGATCAGCAGGCGATCAGTCCGGCCGACCTGGCGCACCGCCTGGAGCTGCTGTCCCACCACGCCGTGGCCGCCGAGGACCCGGCGCTGGCCCAGGCCACCGCCCAGGCCCGCGAGGCGCTGCAGCAGGCCGAGTCGGCCGAAGCGGCGCGCGCCGACGTGGCCCAGGCCCTGCAGTCGCTGCGCGATGAGGCCCCTGCCGCGCCGGTCAGCGCGCCGGCAGCGGCCGCCGTCGACGACGACGAGGACATGCGCTCGGTCTTCTTCGAGGAAGCCGACGAGGTGGTCGCGCAGGCCCGCGACGCCCTGCAGGCCCTGGCCCAGCGGCCGGCCGATCTGGAGGCCATGACCACCGTCCGGCGGGCCTTCCACACCCTCAAGGGCAGCTCGCGCATGGTCCAGCTGCCGGCCTTCGGCGAGGCCGCCTGGGCCTGCGAGCGCCTCTACAACACCCGGCTGGCCCAGGCCGAAGCGGCGGTCGACGCCGAGCTGCGCCAGTTCACCACCGAGGCGCTGGACACCTTCCGGGACTGGACCGGTGCGCTGCGCGCGCTGGGCCACGACGGTCCGCACGATGGCCGCGCGCTGATCGCCCGCGCCGATGCGCTGCGCGCTCAGGCGCCGATGGGCCTGGGCGACGAGCCGGCGCTGGCACCGTCGGCCCCCGAGCCCGCCGCCGGGCCGGACCTGGCGCCGCAGACGCTGCCCGAGCCGCCCGCCGAGCCGCTGGCCGAGGTGGCCGATCCGGCCCCGGAGACCGGGGCCGTTGAGCTGGCGGCACTGGCTGAGCTGCCGAAAGACCTGGAGGTGGTGGAGCCCGCGCCGCCGCTGGACGGCTTCGATCTGCCCACCGAGCCGATGCCGCTCCCTGAGCTGCCGCCGATGCCCGGTCTGGACCTGGATCTGGACCTGACGCTGGATCTCGACCTTGGCGAAACGGCGGAGGCTGCATCGGCACCGCCCGCGTCCGAGCCGGAGCCCGATGCCGCCGCGGCAGCGCCCGAGGCCGCCGCCGCGTCCGAGGCCGCACCGGTCGACTTCGAGCTGGACCTGGACGCCCTGGACGGCAGCCCCGCGCCGGCCCCGTCGGCGCCGGTGCTGACCCTGGTGCACGATGCCAGCCGCAGCGGCCCCGCCCCGGCCCCCGAACCCGACCCCGATGCCTTTAAGCAGGTCGGCGCGCTGCGCGTGCCGATCGCGCTGTTCAACATCTACCTCAACGAGGCCGACGAGCAGTCGCGCCGCCTGTCCACCGACCTGGCCGAGTGGCAGCACGAGCTCGAGCGGCCGGTCAGCGACACCGCGGTGGCCCTGGCGCACTCGCTGGCCGGCAATTCAGCCACGGTCGGCTACCACGAGCTGTCGGCGCTGGCACGCCGCCTGGAACACCAGCTGGAGCACGCGCAGCAGCGCGGCCAGGGCCACCCGGCCGAGGCGCTGCTGTTCCTGGACGTGGCCGAGGAGATCCGCCGCCTGCTGCACCAGTTCGCCGCGGGCTTCCTGAAGCCGGTGCCGGCTGAACTGCTGGCCCGGCTGGACGCCCATGAGCAGCAGGCGGGCGCCCAGCGCCTGCACCCCGAGCCCGAAGCGCAGGACGCCGCACCCAGCGCCGCGATGGGCTTCGAGGACACCGCGCTGGGCACGGTCCAGTACACCCCGCTGACCCCGACCCGGCCGGCGGAGCCACCGTCCCCGCCGGCCGCAGCGTCCAGTCTGGCCCACGCCCCGGCGCTGTCGGTGTCGGATGTCGACGCGGTGGACGCGCTGGACGAGGAGCTGTTCGAGATCTTCGTCGACGAGGCCCGCGAGCTGTTGCCGCGCCTGGCCGAGCAGGTCCGGCAGTGGGACGCCGAACCCCACGAGCCCGGCCGCGGCATCGCCGCGATGCGCTCGCTGCACACCCTGAAGGGCGGTGCCCGGCTGGCCGGCGCGATGCGACTGGGCGAGATGGCCCACCGCCTGGAAACCGCGGTCGAGCCGCTGACCGCGCGCGGCGCGCCCGACGCCGCCGCCTTTGCCCAGCTGCACGCCAGCGTCGACGCCCTGGCCGAGGAGCTGCAGCGCCTGCTGGACCGTCCGGCCGTCGACACCGCCAGCCGGCCGATGGCGCTGGACGAGGCCGCCAGCCGGCCGATGCCGCTGGAGCCGGTGGCGGCCCCGGCGCCCCAGGTGTCCGAGCAGCCGCCCGAGACCCTACAGCCGGTCGCCCAGGCGGAGCCTGCCGAGCCCGCGGCCCCTGCGACCAGCGCGCTGGCTGCCGCGCCCGCGGCCACGCAGGCCCCCGTCTGGGGCGAGGACCAGCCCCGCATCGACTGGAGCGCCTTTGCCCAGCCGGTCGATCCGCCGGCCTGGGCCGTGCTGGCCGATGCGGCGCCGGCCGGCCAGGCCCAGGTGCGGGTGCGCGCCGGCCTGCTGGATCGGCTGGTCAGCCATGCCGGCGAGGTGGGCACCGCGCGGGCGCGCATCGACGCCGAGGTCGGCCAGATGCGCGGCCAGCTGCGCGAGCTGACCGACAACCTCGAGCGCCTGCGCCGCCAGCTGCGCGACCTCGACCTGCAGGCCGAAACCCAGATGACCTCCCGCATGGAGGCCGCGCGGCAGTCCAACCAGGCCTTCGACCCGCTGGAGATGGACCGCTTCACCCGCGTGCAGGAACTGACCCGCATGCTGACCGAGTCGGTCGGCGACGTGGGCACGGTGCAGCGCGGCCTGCAGCAGTCGCTGCAGACGGCCGAGGACCAGCTGGCCGCGCAGTCGCGCATGACGCGCGAGCTGCAGGACGACCTGCTGCGCGCCCGCATGGTGGAGTTCGACACCGTCTCCGACCGCCTCTACCGCGTGGTGCGCCAGGCGGCCAAGGAGACGGGCAAGCAGGTCCGGCTGGACCTGTCGGGCGGCAGCGCCGAACTGGACCGCAGCGTGCTGGACCGCATGACGCCAGCCTTCGAGCACCTGCTGCGCAATGCCGTGGTCCACGGCATCGAGCCGCCGGGTCTGCGCGAGGCCACCGGCAAATCGGCCACCGGCGCGATCGAGGTGGCGGTCCGCCCCTCGGGCAACGAGGTGCGCATCGAGGTGCGCGACGACGGCGCCGGCCTGGATCTGGCCCGCATCGCCGAGCGCGCCCGCGCCGCCGGCCTGCTGGGCGCCGAGGACCGGCCCACCGAGACCGAGCTGGCGCAGCTGATCTTCCGCCCCGGCTTCACCACCGCCGACGAGGTGACCGAGCTGGCCGGCCGCGGCATCGGCATGGACGTGGTGCGCTCCGAGGTGACCGCCATGGGCGGCCGCGTCGAGACCTCGTCGGCCACCGGCCAGGGCACCTCGTTCCGGCTGATCCTGCCGCTGACCACCGCCGTCACCCAGGTGGTGCCGCTGGACGTGGGCGGCCAGGTGGTGGCGGTGCCGTCGATCCTGGTCGAGCAGGTGCGGCGCATCACCCTGGCCGAACTGGAGGCCGCCTACACCAGCGGCGTGCTGGCCCACAACGGCCGCGATCTGCCCTTCTTCTGGCTGGGCGGGCTGCTGCAGCTGGCCGAGCGCGGCCAGGTCGAGGGCCGCACCGCCCAGGTGCTGGTGATCCGCTCGGCGGCGCAGCGGGTGGTGGTGCATGTGCGCGAGGTGCAGGGCAACCAGGAAGTGGTGGTCAAGAACCTTGGCCCGCAGCTGGCGCGCCTGCCTGGCCTGGCCGGCATGTCGCTGCTGCCCAACGGCCAGACGGTGCTGATCTACAACCCGGTGGCACTGGCCGCGGTCTACGGCGAGCAGGCCCGCGCCCGCCTGACCCAGGCCAGCACCGCGGTGCCGCAGCACAGCCCGGTGGCCGACGCCCAGACCGAACCCTCGGCGCCGCTGGTGTTGGTGGTCGACGATTCACTGACCGTGCGGCGGGTCACCCAGCGCCTGCTGTTGCGCGAAGGCTACCGCGTGGCGCTGGCCCGCGACGGCCTGGAGGCGCTGGAGATGCTGGCCGCCGAGCGCCCGGCGCTGATGCTCAGCGACATCGAAATGCCGCGCATGGACGGCTTCGACCTGGTGCGCAACGTGCGCGGCGAGCCGCGCTGGGCCGACCTGCCGGTGATCATGATCACCTCGCGCATCGCCCAGAAACACCGGGATCATGCACGTGAATTGGGCGTGGACCATTATCTCGGCAAGCCTTACGATGAGGACACGCTGCTGGCGCTGGTGCGCCAGTCCGTGCTGGCGCCTGCCTGAACGCCCATGTCCGGCCTGATCGAGCAACTCACCCAGCTGACTGCGCTGCGCAACCGCGAGGAGATGGACCTGTGCCTGGCGCAGGCCATCCGCCTGCGGCTGGCGGCCGACGAGGTGCGCATCGCCCGCCTGCTGGGCGACGCGGGCGACGAGCGCTGGCTGGTGGGCGCCCAGGTCGGGCCGGCCGAACAGGCCAGTTGCGCCGATCCATCCTGGGTCGAACTGCTCGACCTGCCGCCTCTGGACCAGCACCCCGACTGGCGTGACTGCATGCGCGCCCCCGAGCCGCCGGCACCCACACCCGGCGTGACGCTGCTGCCGCTGCGTGGCAGTGCCGGGGTGCTGGGCGTGGTCGAGGCGCGCACGGCAGTGGCGCCGGACGAGGCCGCGCTGGCCGATGTGCGCGGCCTGCTGGACATCTACCGCAACCTGGTCAGCCTGCTCGACTACACCGAGTGCGACACCCTGACCGGCCTGCTCAACCGCAAGAGCTTCGACGACACCTTCTACCGGGCTTCGGCGCTGCCCCTGAGCCAGATGGGCGACGAGCCCGAGCGGCGCGTGGTGCGTGAGCAGCGCTACTGGCTGGGCGTGGTCGACATCGACCACTTCAAGCAGGTCAACGACCAGCACGGCCACCTGATCGGCGACGAGGTGCTGCTGCTGCTGTCGCGGGTGATGCGCCAGAGCTTTCGCGCGCTGGACAAGCTCTACCGCTTCGGCGGCGAGGAATTCGTGGTGCTGCTGCGCTGCCCGGGCGAGGACGAAGCCATGGCCGCGCTGCAGCGTTTTCGCGCCCAGGTCGAGGCCTTCGTCTTCCCGCGGGTGCAGCACGTCACGGTCAGCGTGGGCTACACCGATGTGCGCTCCGGCGACACGCCCCCGGCGGCGGTCGAGCGCGCCGACATGGCGGTCTACTACGCCAAGCGCCACGGCCGCAACCAGGTCCGCTCGCACGCCGCGCTGGTGCGCGAAGGCGAGCTCAGCGACCTGGTGCAGACCAGCGACGTCGAGTTCTTCTGATCAGGCCTTGGCGCCACGCGCCACGGCGAAGCGCTCCAGCGTGCGCTGCCGGGCCTCGTCGTGGTTCACCACCGGCTCCGGGTAATCCACCCCCAGGCGCAGGCCGGCCTCGGCCAGCTCCAGCGGCTTGGCCAGCCAGGGCGCATGGATGGACCGGGCCGGCAGGCCGGCCAGTTGCGGCAGGTAGCGGCGGATGAACTTGCCCTCGGGGTCGAACTTCTCGCTCTGGCTGACCGGGTTGAAGATGCGGAAGTAGGGCTGGGCGTCGCAGCCGGTGCTGGCCGCCCACTGCCAGCCGCCGTTGTTGGCGGCCAGGTCGAAATCGTTCAGGTGCAGCGCAAACCAGGCCTCGCCGCGCCGCCAGTCGATCCCCAGGTCCTTGGTCAGGAAGCTGGCGGTGACCATGCGCAACCGGTTGTGCATGTAGCCGGTGCGGGCCAGTTGCAGCATCGCGGCATCCACCAGCGGGTAGCCGGTGCGGCCCTCGCACCAGGCGGCGAACAGCGCGTCGGCATGCTTGCCGTGCTCCCAATGGATGGCGTCGTACTCGGGCTTGAAGGCGTGGCCCACCACCCGCGGGTGGTGGTGCAGGATCTGGTGGTAGAAGTCGCGCCAGACCAGCTCGGACAGCCAGACCTCGGCGCCGCGCGAGCCGCCCTGCATCCGGTGCCAGGCCTCGCGCGCCAGCCGCCGCACCGACAGCGTGCCGAAGCGCAGGTGGGTGCTCAGGTAGCTCGGGCCCTTGACGGCCGGGAAGTCGCGCGCCCGGTCGTAGCGGTCGATGCGGCCCAGGAAGTCGGCCAGCAGCTCGGCGCCGCCGGCGCTGCCGGCGGGCAGGTGCGGCTCATCGGCGGACGGCGGCTCGAAGCCGATCTCGGCCAGCGTGGGCACGCCGGGCTCGCCCAGCGCATCGGGCCAGGGCGCCAGCGCCCCCGCGTGGTGGGCGACCGGCCAGGCCTTGAGGTAGAAGTCGGTGAGCTGGCGCAGCCAGGCGTTCTTGTAGGGCGTGAACACGCTGTAGGCGGTGCCGCTGCCGGTCAGCACCTCGCTGCGCTCGAAGACCACGTGGTCCTTCATCGTGTGCAGCACCACGCCCAGGTCGGCCAGGCGCCCGCGCACCGCGGCGTCGCGGGCCAGTGCGTCGGGCTCGTCGTCGTGGCTGGCATAGACCGCCTGCACGCCCAGTTGGCTGGCCAGCTGCGGGATC
This sequence comes from Ideonella alba, assembly GCF_018069845.1. Lineage (NCBI taxonomy): Bacteria > Pseudomonadati > Pseudomonadota > Betaproteobacteria > Burkholderiales > Sphaerotilaceae > Ideonella > Ideonella alba. The sequence goes on along the minus strand of NZ_JAGQDD010000004.1, from coordinate 132,217 downwards.
TGTGCGCGCGCGTCGCCGTGCCGCACGATCAGGTGCACCCGCTCCACGCCGTGGCTTCGGCCCAGCGCCTGCAACTGGCTGTCCAGGTCGACCAGGCTGGCGCGGATGAAGGCCACGCGGCGGTCGCGCCGGGGCAGGGCGTCGAGGATGGCGGTGTCGAAGATGAACACGCCATGCACCTGCCGCGCCGAGCGGCAGGCGGCGTAGAGGGCGGCGTGGTCCTCGGCGCGCAGGTCGCGTCGGAACCAGACCAGCGCATGGTCCAGGGCCTTGTGCATCGGCCGAGTGTCGCCCGGATCGGCCAGCCCTGGCAGGCGGGGTGAAATAGAATCGTGGGCATGGCCTCGGACGGCATCAACCTCACCCACCAGTTCCTGATCGCCATGCCGGGCATGCTGGACGGCCACTTCGCCGGTTCGGTGGTCTACCTCTGCGAGCACAACGCCCAGGGGGCGATGGGCCTGGTGATCAACAAGCCCACCGACATCACGCTCGGTTCCTTGTTCGAGAAGGTTGACCTGAGCCTGCCGGACGAGGCGCTGGCCGCCCAGCCGGTGTTCTTCGGTGGCCCGGTCCAGACCGAGCGCGGCTTCGTGCTGCACGAACCCATGGGCGCCGACACCCCCGGCTTCGCCAGCACCCTGGCGGTGCCCGACGGACTGGCGATGACCACCAGCAAGGACGTGCTGGAGTCTGTTGCCGCCGGCCACGGGCCGCAGCGCCTGCTGGTCACGCTGGGCTACAGCGGCTGGGGCGCTGGCCAGCTCGAGGACGAGATCGGCCGCAACGGCTGGCTCACCGTGCCGGCCGATGCCGCGCTGGTGTTCGACACCCCCATCGAGCAGCGCTACCAGCGGGCGATGCAGCTGCTGGGCGTGGATCCGCGCATGCTGTCGCAGGAAGCGGGGCACGCGTGAGCGCGCCGAGCGCCGCCGCCCGCGCCACCGTCCCCCCGCCAGGCTCCCGCTTTCTCGCCTTCGATTTCGGCCTCAAGCGGGTCGGCGTGGCCAGCGGCAACCGCCTGCTCGGCGAAGGCCAGCCGCTGCGCACCATCGCCGCCGAAGGCGATGCCCGCTTTGCCGCCATCGGGCTGCTGATCCGCGAGTGGGAGCCCGACGCGCTGGTGGTGGGCGTGCCCTTCCACCCCGATGGCGCCGAGCACGACAATACCCGCCGTGCGCGCCGCTTCGCCCGCCAGCTGCACGGCCGCTTCGGCCTGCCGGTGCACGAGGTCGACGAGCGCTACACCACCACCGAGGCCCTGGCCGCCGGCGCGGCCGATGCCGACGCGGCCTCGGCCGCGATCATCCTGTCCCAATTCCTGCGGGAACACTGCGCATGAGTACCCTGAACCTGGACGCCGACGCGCTCTACGCCGAGTTGCTGGCCGGCGTGCGCCCGCTGCTCCGCCCCGACACCTCGCTGGTCGGCATCTGGTCGGGCGGCGCCTGGCTGGCCCAGCGCCTGCAGGCCGACCTGGGCCTGCCCGGCGCCCACGGCGTGATCAGCAGCGCGCTGCACCGCGACGACTTCGGCGAGCGCGGCCTGGCCGCCACCACCGATGCCACCCACCTGCCGTTTGCCATCGACGGCCGCCACATCCTGCTGATCGATGACGTGCTCTACACCGGCCGCACGATCCGCGCGGTGATCAACGAGCTGTTCGATTTCGGCCGCCCGGCCAGCGTGCAGCTGGCGGTGCTGGTCGACCGCGGCGGGCGCCAGCTGCCGATCCAGCCCGCCTTCGCGGCTGCCCGTGTCGCGCTGCCGGTCAGCCAGAGCCTGCAACTGGCCCGCACCGCCGAGGGTGCGCTGACCTTCACCGTGAACGACCGGGAGGCGTGACCTGATGCTCTCCAAACGCAATCCGCAGCTCAACAGCCACGGCGAGCTGATCCACCTGCTGTCGATCGAGGGCCTGCCGCGCGCGGTGCTGACCCACATCCTCGACACCGCCGGCACCTTCCTGTCGGTCAACGACCGCGAGGTCAAGAAAGTGCCGCTGCTGCGCGGCAAGAGCGTGTTCAACCTGTTCTTCGAGAACAGCACGCGCACCCGCACCACCTTCGAGATCGCCGCCAAGCGGCTGTCGGCCGACGTCATCAACCTGGACATCGCCAAGTCCAGCGCGTCCAAGGGCGAGAGCCTGCTCGACACCATCGCCAACCTCAGCGCGATGCATGCCGACATGTTCGTGGTGCGCCACTCCGAGAGCGGCGCGCCCTACCTGATCGCCCAGCACTGCGCGCCGCACGTGCATGTGGTCAATGCCGGTGACGGCCGCCATGCGCACCCCACGCAGGGCCTGCTGGACATGTACACGATCCGGCACTTCAAGAAGGACTTCACCCAGCTCAGCGTGGCCATCGTCGGCGACATCGTGCACTCGCGCGTGGCCCGCTCGGACATCCACGCGTTGACCACGCTGGGCGTGCCCGACATCCGCGCGGTGGGTCCCAAGACCCTGGTGCCGGGCGACCTGCGCGAGATGGGCGTGCGCGTGTGCCACGACATGGCCGAGGGCATCCGCGGCGCCGACGTGATCATCATGCTGCGCCTGCAGAACGAGCGCATGAGCGGCGCGATGCTGCCCAGTGCCGGCGAGTACTTCAAGCACTACGGCCTGACGCCCGACAAGCTGGCGCTGGCCAAGCCCGACTGCATCGTGATGCACCCGGGCCCGATCAACCGCGGCGTCGAGATCGACTCGGCCGTGGCCGACGGCACCCACAGCGTGATCCTGCCGCAGGTGACCTTCGGCATCGCGGTGCGCATGGCGGTCATGTCGATCATTGCAGGTAACGAAGCATGAAGATCCTGATCAAAGGCGGCCGGGTGATCGACCCGGCCACCGGCCGCGACGAGCCCGCCGACGTGGCGGTGGCGGCCGGCCGCATCGTGGCGATCGGCCAGACCCCTACCGGCTTCGACGCCGCCCGCGTGATCGACGCCAGCGGCTGCATCGTCGCGCCCGGTCTGGTCGACCTGGCGGCGCGCCTGCGCGAGCCGGGCCATGAACACGAGGGCATGCTCGAGAGTGAGCTCAACGCGGCCGCCGCCGGCGGCGTGACCAGCCTGGTCTGCCCGCCCGACACCGACCCCGCACTGGACGAGCCCGGCCTGGTCGACATGCTGAAGTTCCGCGCCCGCAAGCTCAGCCTGTGCCGCTTGTTCCCGCTGGGTGCGCTGACGCGTGGCCTGAAGGGCGAGGCGATCACTGAGATGGCCGAGCTCACCGAGAGCGGCTGCGTCGGCTTCTCGCAGGCCGAGGTGCCGATCCGTGACACCCTGGTGCTGCAGCGCGCGCTGCAGTACGCCGCCACCTACGGCTACACCGTGTGGCTGCGTCCCCAGGACAGCTGGCTGGGCAAGGGCGTGGCCGCCAGCGGCGCCGTGGCCACCCGCATGGGCCTGTCGGGCGTGCCGGTGGCGGCCGAGACGATCGCGCTGCACACCATCTTCGAGCTGATGCGGGTGACCGGCGCGCGGGTGCACCTGTGCCGCCTGTCCAGCGCCGCCGGGGTTGAGCTGCTGCGCCGCGCCAAGGCCGAGGGCCTGAAGGTCACGGCCGACGTCAGCATCAATTCGCTGCACCTGACCGACGTCGACATCGGCTACTTCAACCCGGCGATGCGCCTGAACCCCCCGCTGCGCCAGCAGGCCGACCGCGCCGCACTGCGCGCCGCGCTGGCCGACGGCACGATCGACGCGCTGGTTTCCGACCACACGCCGGTGGAGGCCGACGCGAAGAACCTGCCCTTCGGCGAGGCCGAGCCCGGCGCCACCGGGCTGGAACTGCTGCTGAGCATGGCGCTGAAATGGGGCCAGGACAGTGGCCTGGGCCTGGGCGAGACCTTGTCGCGCATCACCAGCCGCCCGGTGGCGGTGCTGGGCGAGGCGCTGGGTTCGCTGGCCGAAAGCGCTGGCCGCCTGGCCGAGGGCGGCGTGGCCGACCTGTGCGTGTTCGACCCCGCCGCCATCTGGCAGGTCGAGCCCGCCGGCCTGCGCAGCCAGGGCAAGCACACGCCCTTCGACTTCACCACCAGCGGCACCGCGCTGCCGGGCCGGGTGCGCGCCACCGTGGTGGCCGGTACCGTGGCCTACCAGGCCTGATGCCGGCGCTGCGTGCGCTGGGCCGCAGCGTCGGCCTGGTGCTTCACGTGCTGCACGGCATGCTGCTGATGGCGCTGCTGTGGCGGCGCCTGGACGAGTCGGGCCGGCAGCAGCGCATTCAGTGGTGGAGCGCCAAGCTGCTGCGCCGCGCCGGGCTCACGCTGACCGTGCGCGGCGCCCCACGCCCCGGTGGTGCGCTGCTGGTGGCCAACCACGTCAGCTGGCTGGACATCGCCGCCATCCACGCCGCCTGCCCGCAGGCGCGCTTCGTCAGCAAGGCCGACGTCAAGCGCTGGCCGCTGCTGGGCTGGCTGATCGCCGGCGCCGGCACGCTGTTCATCGAACGCGAGCGCAAGCGCGACGCGATGCGCATGGTCCACGAGATGGCTGCCGCGCTGCAACGCGGCGAGACCGTGGCAGTGTTCCCCGAAGGCACCACCGGCGCCGGCGCCACCGTGCTGCCCTTCCACGCCAACCTGCTGCAGGCCGCGATCGCGGTGGCCGCACCGATCCAGCCAGTGGCCCTGCGCTTCGCCGAGCCCGGTCAACCCTTCTCGGTGGCGGCGCAGTACATCGGCGACACCACGCTGCTGCAGAGCCTGTGGCGCGTGCTGGCCGCGCAGGGCCTGAGCGTCGACGTCGATTTCCTGCCGCCGCAGGCCAGCGCGCATGCTGAGCGGCGGGCGCTGGCGGCTGCGTTGCAGCAGCAGATCCAGCAGCGGCTGGACGAAGCCGCGATGCACTGACTTCTGCCCGTGGCAGTCACTGCCCGCAGATGTGGTGGGCGTGAGGTGGGGGAAAGGGGTCTCTCTCATGTCCCCCGGCCTGCGGCCTCCTCCTTGACTTCGTTCGACCCCTTTCCCCCACCTCGCTGGCTACCGTCTTGAGACTGCCCACGCGAGCAGTCCCGCAACGGCTGCCCCAGACAAGGACCGAGCGGCCAGGGACTGGTGGCGCTGTCGGGGGCGCCGAGGAGCGCAGGGCTGCAGGGCAATCCCATCTGACTGGCCCACACTGTTTGAGCACAGCGAGCCGCAGGCGAGCGGAGCGAGTTTGTGGGCCGCCCTGCAGTTCGAGCACCGCAGGGGAGTCGGCGCAGCCGACCGCCACCGTCTGCGACGACAGGCCCTGGCCGCTCGGGCCTTGTCTGCGCCACCAACTCTGCAGTCAATCCATTCGACTGGCTGCTCTGGGCAGTTTGCTGTCGGCGGCCGTGGTCGGGTGATTCGCTCAGCGTGAATGCGAGGTCAACCTGGCCAGCGGCGTCGACGCGCTGACCCCCGGCGCCACGCGGCGGCGGCCCGGCGCTGGCACGGCGGGTTGCGTGCCGTCTTCGTTGGGGGCCTGGCGGCGCATGGCCACGCCCACCGCCAGGATGTCGATGACCAGCAGGTGCAGGATGCGGCTGACCATGGGCACATGGGTGGCCACGTCCTCGTCGTGGTCGACGATCAGCACCGCATCGGCCTTGCGCGCCAGCGGGCTCTGGCTGGCGGTGATGGCCACCACCGCGGCGCCGCGGGCGTGGGCGATGTCGACCACCTCCAGCAGCTCGGGCACCTTGCCGGAGCTGCTGATCACCACCACCACGTCGCGCGGCCCCAGCACGCCGGCGGCCAGCACCTGCAGCCGCGGGTCGGTGCAGGCATTGCACCCAATGCCGAAACGCAGGAACTTGAACTGCGCGTCCTGGGCCACCACGCCGTAGTGGCCGCTGGCGTGGAACTCGATGCGCTGAGCACCGTTGAGCAGCTCGATGGCCCGCTCGATCGACTCGCGGTTGAGCTGATCACGCACCTGCAGGATGGCCGAGGCGGTGTTGCCCAGCACCTTGGCGCCCAGCTCGTTCATCGAGTCGCTCTGCTGCACCTGCACGTGGCTGACCGGGATGGTGCCGGTCAGGCCCGAGGCCAGGCGCAGCTTGAAGTCCGACAGGCCCTCGCAGCCCAGCGAGCGGCAGAAGCGGATGACGGTGGGCTGGCTCACCTCGGCGGCGCGGGCGATCTCGGCGATCGGGTCGCCCAGCACCGTGCGCGGCTGGGCCAGCACGTGCTCGGCCACGCGCTTCTCGGCCGGCGACAGCCCCGGGATGGCGCGGCGGATCTGGTCGAGGATGGCGCTGCCGCTGCCGGTCTCCAGCGAGCGCAGCTGTGCCTCGAGGATGGCCGAGGCGCCCACGAACGTGGCGTTGGGCGCGGTGATCACGTAGGTGGGGATGGCCTTGACGTAGTCGGTGAAGCGGCCCTTGTCCTCGAAGCGGGCGCGGAAGGGCGAGCGGTCGAAGTACTCGCCCAGGCGTGGCACGATGCCGCCGCCGATGTAGATGCCACCGAACGCACCCAGGGTGACCGCCAGGTTGCTGGCCGCGGTGCCCAGCAGGCCGCAGAAGACCTCGAGCGTGTCCATGCAGACACGGTCGGCGCCGGCCAGCGCGCGCTGGGTGATGTCTGGCGCGGAAAGTGCTTCGGCCTTCACGCCGGAGTGCTCGGCCAGCGCGCGGTACATCAGCTCCAGGCCCGACCCCGACAACAGGCGCTCGAAGGACACATGCGAAAACTGCTTCCAGGCGAAGCGCAGGATGGCGATCTCGCGCTCGTCGTGCGGCGCGAAGCTGGTGTGGCCGCCTTCGGTGCCCAGTGCCACCCAGCCGTCGGCGGCCGGGATCAGGCCCGACACGCCCAGGCCCGAGCCGGAACCGAGCAGGCCGATCACGCTGGGCTCGCGCGGCGCACCGCTGCCCACCTGCCGGCGCTGCTCCACGCTCAGGCGCGGCAGGGCCATCGCCAGGGCCGTGAAGTCGTTGACCACCACCAGGGTCTCGAAGCCCAGGCGTTCGCGCATCTGCTCGATCGAGAACTGCCAGTGGTAGTTGGTCATCCGCACCAGGTCGCCATCCACCGGGTTGGCGATCGCCACCGCGGCGTGGCGGATCGTGGTGCTGGGCAGCCCGCCCAGGAAGGCGCTGATCGCGGCGTGAAAATCGGCGTGGTCGGCGCAGCGCAGCGACGCGGCGTGGTCGAATCGGCCTGGCGCGGTTTCCAGGCGCGAAGCGGGCGTAGGTGCCGCCGATGTCGGCGATCAGGCGAGGGTGCTCGAAGGGCGTCATGGGACGGCGGCCGCGGGGGCTGGGTTCGCCCGATTGTCCACCAGCCGGCCAGGGGCCGGCCGGCGCATCGCACTGGGGTTGTCGGGGATGGATTTTGTTGGTAGCTTCACTACATTACCGACCAGCTTACCGGAAAGTGCTGCCGACACACCGGGTTCAAACGGGTGTAGTTTTGCTAAAGTTGCTTCATGAGTCCGGCGCACCTCGCCTCTGTTGACATGGCCGCCCCGCACGGCCCCTGGCTGGTTGCCGACATCGGCGGCACCAACGCACGCCTGGGCTGGGTCGAAGGCCCCGGTGGCGATATCCGCCACGTGCGCACCTTGCCGGTGCTGGGCCATGCGCACCCGCACGATGCAGTGCGGGCCTACCTGGACCAGGTCGGGCCGCTGGTCGACGGCCCCGCGGTGCCGCGTCGCGCCGCGCTGGCCGTGGCCACCGCCGTGGGACACGACGAGGTGGCCTTCACCAACAGCCACTGGCGCTTCTCCGCCCGTGCGCTGCAGCAGACGCTGGGCCTGGAGCGCCTGCAGGTGCTCAATGACTTCGAGGCGCTGGCCCTGTCGCTGCCGCGGCTGGGGGCCGGACAGCTGCGCGCCATCGGCCCCGGCCTGCCGCGGCCCGAGGGCACGCTGGCCGTCATCGGCCCGGGCACCGGTCTGGGCGTGGGTGGCGTCACCCGCACCCGCCACGGCTGGGTGGCGTTGCCGGGCGAAGGTGGCCATGCCACGCTTGCGCCGGCCGACGAGTTCGAGAGCGCGGTGCTGGCCGCCGCACGCACCCGCTTCGATCATGTCTCGGCCGAGCGGCTGCTCTCGGGCATCGGCCTGCCGGTGCTGCATGCCTCGGTGGCCGAGGCCATGGGGCAGGCGGTCGAGCTGTTGCCGGCCGAACAGATCGTCGAGCGCGGCGTGGCCGGCGCCGATGCGCTGTGCGAGCGCACCCTGGACACCTTCTGCGCGATGCTCGGCGGCTTCGCCGGCAGCGTGGCGCTCACGCTGGGCGCGCGCGGCGGCGTGTATGTGGGCGGCGGCATCGTGCCGCGCCTGGGCGAGCGCTTCTTCCAGTCGCGCTTCCGCGAGCGCTTCGAGGCCAAGGGGCGCTTCCGCGGCTACCTGCACGCCATCCCGACCGCGCTGATCACCGACACGCTGGCCGCGCTCACCGGAGCCGCCTTCGCGATCGAGCAGGACGGCGTTTGAGCGGCCCAGGCGCAGCGCCGCGGCCGCGGCTGCTGCCGCTGATCTGGCCGTTGTACCTGGAGCTGTGGCTGGGCGTGGCCGTGGGCATCGTCGGCACCGCGCTGGCGGCGCGCGGCGGCGACGCGGCCGGCGGCGCCTTCGCGATCGCCCACCAGCTGGCGGCCATGCTCTTCGTGCTGTTTCGCATCATTGGCGCCGGTGCCAGCGTGGTGCTGACCCAGCGCCTGGGCGCCGGACAGCGCGACCAGGCCGATGCGGTGGCGCTGGCCACGCTGGGCGCCAGCACCTGGCTGGGTGGAGGCACGGGTCTGGCCTGTGTGCTCTTCGCACACCCCTTGCTGACGCTTCTGAACACGCCGCCCGAGGTGCTGCCGCTCGCTGCCCCGTTCCTTCGCCTGCTGGGCGCCTCACTGCTGCTGGACGCCTGGAACGCGTCGATGGCGGCGGTGATGCGCTCGCACCTGCGGGCGCGCGACACCCTGATGGTGATCGTGGCGATGCATGCCACGCACCTGGCGCTGAGTCTGCCGCTGATGCTGGGCTGGGGACCGCTGCCGGCCTGGGGGCTGAGCGGCTTTGCGCTGGCCTTGCTGGTGTCGCGGGCGCTGGGCGTGGGCCTGCACCTGCTGCTGTGGGGCCGGCGTCTGCAGCTGCGCCCGCGGGCCGCCGACTGGTGGCGCCTGCCGCGCGCCGAGCTGGCCGCGGTGCTGCACATCGGCCTGCCTGGCGCGGCCGAGAACATCGCCTGGCGGCTGTGCTTCATGGCCAGCCTGGCGGTGGTGGGCCTGCTGGGCGCGGCGGCGCTGGCCACCCATGCCTACGTGATGCAGGTGATGATGGGCGTGCTGCTGTTCGGCGCGGCCACCGGCATCGCGGTGGAGATCGTGGTCGGCCACCTGGTGGGGGCCGGCCGGCTGCGCGAGGCCGACCGCCTGCTGCGCCGGGCCATGGGCGTGGGCCTGGCGGTCAGCACCGGGCTGGCCTTGGCGGTGGCGCTGGCCGGACCGTGGCTGATGCGGCTGTTCACCCGCGACGAGGCGATCATCGCCATGGGCGTGCGCCTGCTGTGGCTGACGGTGGCCGTCGAATCCGGCCGCACCTTCAACCTGGTGGTGATCAATGCACTGCGTGCCACCGGTGACGCGCGCTACCCGGTGATGGCCGGCACCGCGTCGATGCTGGTGGTGCTGGCCGGCGGCAGCTGGGCGCTGGGCATCGGCCTGGGTTGGGGCCTGCCCGGCCTGTGGGTGGCCTACGCGGCCGACGAGTGGCTGCGCGGCCTGCTGATGTGGCGGCGCTGGGTGCGGCTGCGCTGGGTGCCGTATGCGCGGGCCACGCATCGGCGCCTGCGGCCGGCCGCCTGAGCTGGGACGCCCCTAGCGCAGCGTCAGCACCGGCGTGTCGTCCATCACCTTCGGCGCCCCCGGCTCGCCGCCGCCGAACGACCAGGCCAGCGGCTCGGGCGCCAGCGCGCGAAAGCCGCCGTCGTAGTCCCAGGTGCTGAGGTAGAGCCGGGCGCCCTGCAGGCTGGCCGGGCGGCCCAGCGCATCGGCGTCCAGCGTGAAGCGCACCAGGCGCCGCGCGGCGTCCACCTGCACCCGGGCTGAGGGCGCCACCGGCGTGCCTTCCTGCCGTGCGTCGGCGCCCGCCGGGCTGAACAGCGCGTTGGACCAGCCGTGCACACGCAGCCGGCGGTGCCAGACCATGCCCTCGGGCAGCGTGGCATCCTGGCCTGGCATCACGCGGGCGCCGCCAGGTTGACCGGGCAACTCGACGAACAGCGTGAAGGCCACGTGGTCGAATCCCTGCGATGGGTTCCAGGCGCGGCTGATCGAGGCCATTTCCACCTCCACCTGCAAGGCGCCACCGGCGCGCCAGGCGCGCAGGGCGCGTACGTCGCCGGGGCGGGTCGTGCCGAAGCTGGCATCCAGCGGATAGCGGTAGCGGCCGCTGGGGCCGCGGTCGTCCTCGGCGGGGTCGGCGTGCTCGGCCGCGGGCAGCCAGGGCTGCCACAGGCGAAGTGTCACCGGGGCGGACAGCGCGCCATCGCTGGCGCGCCAGGCCACCAGGCGGTGGCGGGCGTCGGGGTCGGTCCAGTCGCCAGCGTCCCAGCGCTGCTGCCAGCGGCCGTCCGGGCCGGGCTGCACCGTCACGGCGCGGTCCAGGCGGCCGTCGGCCACCAACTGGAAGGGTGCCGCGCTGTCGGCGCAGCCGCTCAGCAGCACGCTGTCCTGCTGGATGCTGTCCGGCAGGGCGTCAATGCTCAGCGCGGCGCTGCGCGCCGCCACTGACGCGGCCGGGCCCGCCACCCGCCAGACCATGCCGGCGCGCGGCGGCAGCCGCAGGCTCAGCCGACCCTGGGCGTCCACCTGCAGGTCACCGGGCTGGCCGTGCAGGCCGAAGCGGCCCCGGAGCCGGGTGCCGGGCGGCAGGCCGGTGTCCAACGCATCCAGCAGCAGCTCGTGCTCGGCGGTGTTCATCACCACCAGCGCGCGCTGGCCGCCGTGGTCGGTGCGCCAGGCCACGGCGCCGGCGCCTTCGGCCTGGGCCAGCAGCACCGTGGGTGTGCCGCGCGAGAACACGCGGCCATCACCGGCGCGCAGCGCGGCCAGCTCGCCCAGCAGCCGGTACACCGGGGTGTGGGTGTCGAAACGGTCGCGCCCGCCGGAGCCGGCGCCGGCCGCGAACATGCTGGCACGCGGCACGGTGAAGCCCTGCTCGGTGCCGTAGTAGATGACCGGGATGCCGGGCAGCGTGTAGATCGCCAGCAGGGCCTGCTTCAGGCCGGCTTCGCTGCCACCGGCCAGGAAGCGGTCGACATCGTGGTTGTCGACGAAGCTGGGCAGGCGCCAGGGGTCGCGGTGCAGGCGCATCATCGTCTGGATGCGCTCGCCCAGTTCGGCCGGGGGGCGGCCGCTGGCGAACACCGCGCCCAGCGCGCCATAGAGCGGGAAGTTCAGCATGCCGCCCAGCTTGTCGGGGCCGGCGTAGGACTCGATCAGCCGGGTCTGCGTGTCCTGCCCCGGCCCGTCGATGCCAAAGCCTTCGCCGAAGGTGAAGAAGCTGGGCTTGCCGGCGGCGCGGGCCACCCGGGCGATGCCGGGCGCCTGCGGGTCGCGGGCGTGCATGAAATCGGTGAAGTACTCGGGGGGCACGTAGAGGGCGGTGTCCACCCGGAAGGCGTCGACACCCACCTCGCGCACCCAGTAGCCGTAGGAGCGGCGCAGCGCCTGCCGCACCAGCGGGTTCTCGGTGTTCAGGTCATCGAGCGAGGACATCTGCCGGTTCAGCACCTGCTGGCGGTCGGCGTAGTCGCTGACGTCCGGTGTCCAGTGGTAGACCCCGGCGCGGCGGTCGGCCGCACGCCGCGGGTCGTTCAGCGAGAACGGCCATTGGCTGGGCCGGGCCACCGGCGGGCTGTCCGGGTGGGGCCAGTAGCCGGCCGTGGGGTCGTCGGCGCGCCATTCGGCGGGCCGGTAGCCGAAGTAGTTGCCGGTGTGGTTGACCACGATGTCCTGCACCAGCGTCATGCCGCGGCCGTGCAGCGCACGCGCCAGTGCGCGGTAGTCGGCCAGCGTGCCCAGGTGGGGGTCCACCTTCATGAAGTGCTCGGCCCAGTAGCCGTGGTAGCCCGCGCTGTGGCCCGACGGGTCCAGCCACTGGTTGGCCACCGGCGGCGTGATCCACACCCCGGTGGCGCCCAACCCCCGCACGTAGTCCAGCCGGCGCTGCAGGCCGGCGAAATCGCCGCCCTGGTAATGCTCCAGGCTGCCCGGGCGGAACTCTCCACGGCCCTGGTCGTTGTTGCGCGGGTTGCCGTCGTCAAAGCGGTCGGTCAGCACGAAGTACAGCACCTGGTCGCGCCAGTCGACGGGGGCCGCAGTGGCCGGCGTGGCCGCGCCCAGGGTGGCGAGCAGGGTCCAGACAAGGAGTTTCATGGGACGCACGTGAAGATGTAGTTGGGCTACATATCGACGGCGCTTTCTCTGCTGGAGAACCGCCGTCTGTGTGGAATCCTACCTGTTCTACCGAGGAAGATGGGGCTTTTCCGTGTCGCTGGACGGCCACTCTTAGGGTTTTCACAAAGTTTGACGCTCAGCTAGTTTTGGTACAAATGCGTCGTTCCAATCGTTGGCGCGATCTGTGTCGTGCCCTGTCCGGGCGCCACCACAGTCGGCGCCCGCCCCCGCCAAGAGACCTTTCGTCCAGAGAAGGAGTACCCCGGTGAAGCCCCAGTCCCACCCGCGCTCGCGCCGCCACTGTCCCACCCCGCTGACCGCCACCGCGGTGGGCGCCGCCCTGCTGGTCTCGGCGTTCGCCGCCCAGGCCCAGGACACCCAGACCATCACCGTCACCGGCATCCGCAAGGGCATCGAAGACGCGATCTCGGTGAAGCGCAATGCCGATGGTGTCGTCGAAGCCATCAGTGCCGAGGACATCGGCAAGCTGCCCGACACCACGATCGCCGAGTCCCTGTCCCGGCTGCCGGGTCTGACCACCCAACGCACCAAGGACGGCCGCGCTTCCAGCATCAGCATCCGTGGCCTGGGTCCCGACTTCAACGGCTACCTGTTGAACGGGCGCGAGCAGACCAGCATCGGCGACAGCCGCGGTGTTGACCTCAGCGTCTACCCTGCCGAACTCATCAGCGGCGCCACCGTCTACAAGACCAGTGACGCGTCCTTGATGACCGCCGGCCTGGCCGGCACGATCGACACGCGCCTGATCAATCCGCTGGACTTCCCCAACCGGGTGATCTACGGCAGTGTGCAGAAAGACAGCACCGGCCGGGGCCTGCCCAACGAAGGCAGTGGCAAGCGCTACAGCCTGTCCTACATCGACCAGTTCGCCGATCGCACCATCGGTCTGGCTCTGGGCTTCGTCCATTCCGATGGCACGACCAACCAGCTGGGCACCGGCGGCTGGGGTGAGGCCACGGTCGATGCCACGCTGACCAATGGCCAGGTGGTCAATGGCGTCAAGATCCCGGCCCCCTGGGGTGCGGGTCTGGACTTCAGCAGCCAGCGCGTCAAGGACGACCGTGACGGTGTGGCCGCCATCCTGGCCTACCGTCCGAACAAGGATTTCAACAGCCAGCTGGACTTGTTCTACTCGAAGATCAAGACCTACACCAAGAAGCAGTTCGTCAAGGGCGGCCTCGGAGGTCCGATCACCAACGCCACGGTGGTCAACGGTGTGGCCACCAAGGGCACCTACAGCAATGTGTCGCTGGTCGACTACATCGAGGGCATCAGCGACAACGACGAGGTGATGTCGGCAGGCTGGCGGAACACGCTCAAGCTGCAGAACGGCTGGAAGGCGTCGGTGGACCTGAGCCACAACTCCGCCAAGCGCATCGAGCGCGATGTCGAAGCCTACGCCGGCACGCTGACCACCGATACCCTGACCTTTGACCACACCGGCGGCGGCACGCCTCGCCTGACGCTGGGCAGCCCGCTGAACTACACCAATGCCAACACGATCGCCGTGCGTGATCAGACCGGCTGGAGCGGTGTGAACTACCCGGACGGCACGCCGGTGCCGCAGGCGGGCTACACCAAGGGCCCGACGATCGAGGACAAGGTCAACGCCATCCGCGTGGACTTCACCAAGGATCTGTCTGGCGGCATGTTCACCGACGTGCAGTTTGGTGCCAACTACACGGTCCGCACGAAGGACCGCACCAGCGATGAAGGCCTGATCGTCTCCGCCAGCGGCGTGGGTCGTGACCGCATTCCCTTCCCCGCGGGCTCCTACATCGAGAAGAACGTTGGCGGCACCGGTCTCGACATGCTGACCTTTGATCCGCAAGCGGGTCTGTGGGCCGGTGCGAAGCTGCTGCGCAAGTACAACGACGACATCCTGTCCAAGACCTGGGGCGTCGAGGAGAAGGTCACCACGGCCTACGCCAAGCTCAACGTTGACACCGAGCTGTCGGGCATCCCGGTGCGCGGCAATGTGGGCCTGCAGCTGGTCAACACGGATCAAAGCTCCAAGGGCTACCGCGCCGAGGTCGGCTCTGGCGTGGTGCTGAACAACCCCGCCAAGGGCTTGAGCACGGCCGGTACCACCTACCTGGATGTGCTGCCCTCCTTGAACCTGACCGGCGATCTGGGCGATGGCAACCAGGTGCGTCTGTCGGTGTCGCAGCAGATTGCGCGGCCGACCATGACCGACATGCGCAATTCGTTCGCGGCGTCGGTGGACACCAATGCGGCCAACTCGACGTTCGGCAAGTTTGTGGGCTCCGCGGGCAACCCGGAACTCAAGCCGTTCAAGGCCAAGGCGCTGGACCTGTCCTACGAGAAGTACTTCGGCAAGAAGGGCTACCTGAGTGCCGCGGCCTTCTACAAGAAGCTGGACACCTACATCACGCCGCAGACGCTGGTCAATTACGACTTCACGAAGTACGCACAAGCCCTGGGTCTGACGATCCCGCCTGCCGGCCCGATCGGAACGCTGACCACTTCGGTCAACGGCAACGGCGGCAACCTGTATGGCGTCGAGCTGACGGCCTCGGTGCCGTTCAACCTGGCGGCGGCCTTCCTGGATGGCTTCGGTGGCAGCATCAGCTACGCCGACACCCAGAGCTCGGTGAAGCTGCCCAACGTGCTCGGCAAGAACCCGAACCAGCAGGTGTCGAAGGCCGATGGCGAGATTCCGCTGCCGGGTCTGTCTCGCAAGAACGCCAAGCTGATGCTCTACTATGAGAAGGCCGGCTTCAGTGCCTTTGTCGCGCAGAACTACCGCTCGACCTACATCGGCAGCGTGGCCAACGACGCCGTGGGCGGCTACCCGACGCTGCGCTACATCGAGGGCTCGTCCTGGGTGTCTGCGCAGGTGGGCTACGAGATGCAGGAGGGGCCGCTGAAGGGTCTGGGTCTGCGCCTGGAGGGCAACAACCTGAACAAGCCGGTCTACCGTCAGCTCAAGGCTGATGGCAAGACCGTCGACACCGAGACCAAGACTGGTGCTTCGCTCTCGTTGAAGGTCAACTACAAGTTCTGATCCCCGACCGGGCGTCTTGAACCAGCCCCTTGTCCGGCTTGCCCGGCAAGGGGCTTCTTCATGGCGGCGCTGGTTGACAATCGGCTCTGACGGCTTGCATCACTCCTGCTGACATCATGGACCATACCCCCCTGCGCAACATCGTCATCGTTGGCGGTGGCACATCCGGCTGGATGACCGCCGCGGCGCTGTCCAAGGTCCTCAAGGGCCGCTACGAGATCACCCTGATCGAGTCCGAGGAGATCAGCACCATCGGGGTCGGCGAGGCCACGATCCCGATGATCTCGGTGTTCAACCGGATGCTCGAGATTGATGAGAACGAGTTTGTGCGGCAGACCCAGGCCTCGTTCAAGCTCGGCATCGAGTTCGTCAACTGGGGCCGCCTGGGAGACCGCTACATCCACGGGTTCGGTGTCATCGGGCAGGACAACTGGACGGTCGACTTCCATCAGTACTGGCTCAAGCAATACCTGGCCGGCAAGGCCAAGGAACTCGAGCATTACTCGATCAACACGCTGGCCTGTCGGCACAACAAGTTCATGCGGGCGCGGGCGGACATGCCCAATTCACCGCTGTCCCAGATTGCCTACGCCTTCCACTTTGACGCTTCCCTGTATGCGCGCTTCTTGAGGCAATACAGCGAGCAGCGCGGTGTGCGCCGCGTGGAGGGGATCATCACTGATGTCTCCGTGCGCCCCGCCGACGGGCACATCGAGGCCGTCACCTTGAAGAATGGGCAACGCATCGAGGGCGATCTGTTCATCGACTGCTCAGGCATGCGCGCCCTGCTGATCGAGCAGACGCTGCAGGCCGGCTATGAGGACTGGTCGCATTGGTTGCCCTGCGACCGCGCGCTGGCGGTGCCCTGCGCCTCGGTGCCCGAGATCACGCCTTACACCCGATCGACCGCGCGCGACGCCGGCTGGCAGTGGCGCATCCCCCTGCAGCACCGCACGGGCAACGGCCTGGTCTATGCCAGTCGCTTCATGAGCGACGACGAGGCGCGTGGCGTGCTGCTGGGCAACCTGGACGGCGCGCCCCTGGCCGAGCCCCGGGCCATCCGCTTCGTGCCAGGGCGGCGGCGCAAGACCTGGGATCGCAACGTGGTGTCAATCGGTCTGGCCAGCGGCTTCATCGAGCCCCTCGAATCCACCAGCATCCACCTGGTACAGATGGGCATCGCCCACCTGCTCACCTACTTTCCCGCAACGGGTTTCTCGCAGCCCGACATCGACGAGTACAACCGGACGATGCAACTGGAGTACGAGTGGGTGCGCGACTTCATCATCCTCCACTACAAGGCCACCGAGCGCAACGACACGCCGTTCTGGGACTACTGCCGCACGATGGACATTCCGGCCTCGTTGCAGCACCGGATCGACCTGTTCCGCACCCACGGCCGCGTCTTCCGCGAGGGCAACGAGCTGTTCACCAAGGTCAGCTGGCTGCAGGTGATGCACGGCCAGCGCATCCGGCCTCAGGCCTACCACCCGCTTACGGACCTGCTGGATGAAAAGGAGATCGCGGACTATCTGGATGAGGTGTCAGGTGTCATCGCGGCCTGTGTGGAAGTGATGCCGAGCCACAACCGTTACATCGCAGAGAACTGCGCGGCGCGATGAGCGCCGCGCTTTCCTGACCCTCGGTAGCTCTTTAGTCTGCGGTGATTAGGAGTGGCGAGTTGGTCATGTTGGTGCCAGAAAACCTAGGCTTGCAGAAGGCGCCATCAGAACGCCAAACGCCTACGGAGGTAGTTGCGCCTGGAGCAAGCGTACTCGCGGGGAAAGCCACTATGTTTGCTGGGCCTGCCGTGCAGGCCACCGCAAGGCCGCTGATTGTTCCAGATCCGGTATTCTTTACTTGGAAATTGATATAGCCTGGTCCGCCATAACCTGACACGCTGAGCATTCCCTCTCCGGGGACGAAACCTCCCGGAAGGGTTGAAAGCTTCTTGTCCCAGGCCGTCTTAGGAAAGAAATCAGCTCGCCCGTCGCCATCACCGTCGACTGTGATTGTGTCGGTGGCAGCAAGCAATCCAGTCCATGAATTATTATACGCCATTCCGCATCCATCGCTGAAAGCTTCGACGCGGTAGGTCAGCGGTTTCCCAAGGGGAACGAACTGCGGATCATAGTCGTAAAATGGGCCGCCAACACCCGTCGGAAGGTCCGACAAAGCGGGAATCCCCAACTTCAGTTGCAGTTTCAGGAAGTCAAAGCTGAACGGAATTCCTCCGGTTCCTGAGACCACTTGACTGGTGGACTCGAAAACCTTTAGAAGCTTGTCGCCTCGGTAAATCCGGTAGCCGGCTTCGTTATCAACCGTATCGGTGCTGATGGTGCACGATGCTGGTGCGTTCCGATCATATCGAACTCCTCCGATGATCTCGGTCCACGAACACATAGTCCCTGGAAGAACCTTGGTTCCGTACGGCGGACAGGTGCAGGTGGTTTTCTGGCAGGCTAGCCGTTGAGTCCGCCGTTCCCAGGTGAGGCGAGCGACCGAGTAACTCGGGGCATAGCTGGCCACCAAGCCGAGAGTGGCAGTCTTCGTGCTGGAGTATCCCCCAAGGTCATTCTCAATCAGCGACAAGAGTTCACTCGCCTTTTGATCATTGGATTTATTTGTACTGGTGAAAATCCTGTACATCTGATCTGCCCCGAATCGCGACATCTTTGCTCTGCATTTTGGGTCGGCAAGGCAGTTGTCAAGCGATCCTGCGGCGACTTCGCCGATGCGTCCAAAATTTGCCTTTAGATACTCTGAGACAGCATTGGTCGGTACAATCTTGATGTTGGCTGGCCATTTTTCTGTGAACGTATAGTTTTGGGCAACTGCCGTGTTGCCAAGAAAAAATACAGACCCCAGAATCGCTATAACTTTTAAAAATCTCATTTTTTCCCTAGTTGATTTGCGCCAAGCATGTTTTGATTGGCGAACGCGAATTTAACTGAAACCAATTGCTTTCGGGTTGGGTACTGGTACCCGTAAGCGATAGTTGCTGCGGTTGGTTTGGCATCTTGTCTCCTGCCTGCTACGCAAGCTGTGACTGACGGCACTTGTTGCCTTCGAATGTAGTAAAGATACTTGCGAATGGCTGGCTGAAACGCGTCGCGATCGGCGGGTTTCTACCTATGAAGTGCGATCTCGATTGCTGGGCCTATCTGAGTAAAATGTAGCAAAACTACACTCCACATCTGATGATTCGACGTCGCCATGTGGCTTGGTCCAGCCTCTTGTTGGCCGCGGGGGTGGTCGCGCCTGTCCGCGCCGCCGACCGCCGCCCGCTGGTGATCTGGTACAGCGTCGAAGGCGCCAAGGCCGTGCGCCGCATCGGCGAGGCCTTCACCGCCGCCACCGGTGTGCCGGTGGTGGTGGAGACCCCCGACGGCATTCCGGCGCGCTTCCAGCAGGCGGCCTCGGGCGGCAAGGGGCCGGACATCTGCACCTTCCCGCACGACCGCATTGGCGAGTACGTGGCCGGCGGCCTGGTGCATGCGGTGAGCCCGTCGCGCGCGCTGCTGGCCGACATTGACCCGCTGGCCTGGCGCGCGATGCGCTGGCGCGGCCGGGACTGGGGCTACCCGTACGCGATCGACGCGGTCACGCTGATCTACAACAAGGCGCTGGTGCCGCGGCCGCCGGTCAGCTTCGACGAGGTGTTCGAGATCGAGGCGCGGCTGTCGCGCCAGGGTCGGCACGCCATCGTCTGGGACTACACCAACAACTACTTCACCTGGCCGCTGCTGGCAGCCGGCGGCGGCTATGCCTTCCGGCAGCGCGAGGACGGCAGCTACGACCCGAACGACGTGGGCGTGGCCAACCCCGGCGCGCTGCGCGGCGCCGAGCTGCTGGCGCGCCTGGTGGCCGAGGGCGTGATGCCGCCCGGCTCGGGCTACGCCGAGATGGAGGCCGCGATGGCCCAGGGCCGCGCGGCGATGATGATCAACGGCGCCTGGTCCTGGGTGAACCTGCAGCGCGCCGGCATCGATTTCGGCGTCAGCCGCATCCCGGCGGTGGCCGGTCACCGCGCCGCACCGTTCATCGGCGTGCGCGGCTTCCTGATCAACCGCGCCAGTGCGCAGCGCGAGGTGGCGGCCGAGTTCATCGAGCACTGGCTGCTGCGCCCTGAGGGCCTGCGCCTGCTGGACAGCGCCGAGCCGCTGGGCGCACCGGCCAGCCGGGCCCTGTTCGCCGAGCTGCGCGCGCGGCCCGGTCTGGGCGACAAGGTGGCCGGCATCATGGACTCGGCGCGCGACGGCCTGCCGATCCCGCCCTTGCCCGAGATGGGCCGTTTCTGGAGTGCGATGAAGGCCGCGCTGACCAACCTCACCGAGGGTCGCCAGACCCCGCGCGAAGCGCTTCAGGCGGCCGAGCGCCGCATCCGGGACAGCGCATGAGTGGCCGATCCTCCCCCGCCTGGCGCTACCTGCTGCCGGCATTGGCCGCGGCGGCGGTGTTCGTCGTCTTCCCGATGCTCTACACGCTGAGCCTGGGTTTCACCAACTACAGCGCCCGCAACCTGCTGTCATTCGAGCGTGCGCGCGCCCAGTTGCTGGAGGAGCGCCTGGTGCAGCCCGGCAGCGAGCGCGCCTTCACGCTGCATGCTGACGGCGCGCGCTGGCGCGTGGCCTTGCCGGCCGAGGACGGCCAGGCGGCGCTGGTCACGGCGCCGCTGACGCTGGACAGCCCCGAGACCCGCGCCGTGCCGCTGCAGCCGCTGGCCGACACCGCGCTGACCCCGGCCGCCCCGCCGGCCCAGGTGGTCGAGCGCGTGCCGGCGCTGCGTGCGCTGCAGCTGACCACGCCCGACGGCCAGACACTGAGCCTGCAGTCGCTGCGCCATGTGGCGCCTTCGCGGCCGCTCTACACCCTGCGCGACGATGGCGCGCTGGTCGACACCCTGACCGCCACCGCCTACCGGCCCGACATGGCCGAGGGCTTCTTCACCAGCGAGGCCGGCGACCAGCTGCAGCCGGGCTTTCGCGTGGCCGTGGGCTGGCGCCACTACCAGCGCATCTTCAGCGACGGCCGCTTCCAGGAGCCCTTCGCCAGCGTCTTCCTGTGGACCGTGGCCTTCTCGGCGCTGACGGTGCTGGGCGTCACCGCGCTGGGCCTGCTGCTGGCCGTGCTGCTGAACTGGGAGGCGCTGGAGGGCCGCGCTGCCTACCGCCTGGTGCTGTTCCTGCCCTATGCGGTGCCAGGCTTCATCTCGATCCTGGTGTTCAAGGGCCTGTTCAACCAGAACCTGGGCGAGATCAACCTGATCCTGAACGGGCTGTTCGGCATCAAGCCGGCCTGGTTCACCGATCCGGCGCTGGCCCGCACGATGCTGCTGATCGTCAACATCTGGCTGGGCTTCCCCTACATGATGGTGCTGTGCTCGGGTCTGATCAAGGCGATCCCGGGTGATCTGGTCGAGGCCTCGGCGGTGCTGGGCGCCGGGCCGCTGACGCACTTCCGCCGCGTCACGCTGCCCTTGATCCTGAAGCCGCTGACGCCGCTGCTCATCAGCGCCTTCGCCTTCAACTTCAACAACTTCGTGCTGGTCAGCCTGCTCACCGCCGGCGGCCCCGACCGGGTGGACACCGCGCTGCCGGTGGGTGGCACCGACATCCTGGTCAGCTACACCTGGCGCATCGCCTTCCAGGACTCGGGCCAGCAGTTCGGCCTGGCGGCGGCCATCTCCACCGTGATCTTCCTGATCGTGGCGGCCATCACGCTGGTGCAGATGCGCTTCACCAGGATCAACGACGAACCCGCGCGCTGACCGACATGCCCATCGTCCAAAGCCGATCCCAGCGCTGGCGCAAGCTGGCCGCCCACGCCTTCCTGCTGGCGCTGTGTGCCGTGGTGCTGTTTCCCTTCCTGGTGGTGGTGTCGGTGTCGCTGCGGCCGGGCAACTTCGCCGCCGGTTCATTGATCCCGGAGACCATCAGCTGGGAGCACTGGCGCTACGTGCTGGGCCTGCCCTACGCCGCGCCCGATGGCCGCCTCGTCGAGCCCGACCTGCCGGTGCTGCGCTGGCTGTGGAACTCGGTCAAGGTGGCCACGGTGTCGGGCCTGGTCACGCTGCTGCTCTCCACCACCGCCGCCTATGCGCTGGCGCGCATGCGCTTCCGGGGCCGGCGCCAGGTGTTGACGGGTCTGATGCTGATGCAGATGTTCCCGGCCGTGCTGGCGCTGGTGGCGATCTACGCCATCTTCGACCGCCTGGGCGCCGCCGTGCCAGCGATCGGCCTGAACACCCATGCCTCGCTGGTGCTGGCCTACTCGGGCGGCATCGCCATGCACGTGTGGACGATCAAGGGCTACTACGACACCCTGCCCACCGAGATCGAGGAGGCCGCCCGCGTCGACGGCGCCGGCACCTGGACCACCTTCTGGCGCGTGCTGCTGCCGATGGCGCTGCCCATTCTGGCGGTGGTCTTCCTGCTGGCCTTCATCGGCGCGGTGATCGAGTACCCGGTGGCCTCGGTGCTGCTGACGCAGCAGGACCAGCTGACGCTGGCCGTGGGCGCCAAGCTCTTCGTGCACGAGCACAACTTCCGCTGGGGCGACTTCGCCGCCGCCGCCATCCTCTCGGGCCTGCCGATCACCGCGGTGTTCCTGCTGGCGCAGCGCTGGCTGATCGCCGGCCTGGCCGCCGGCGGCGTCAAGGGATGAGGCGCCGCCACTTCAACCTGGCCGCGTCGCTGACGCCGGTCCTTGCCTGCCTGCCCACGATGAGCCACGCCGCCCTGCCTGCCGCCCAGACCCACCTGGACTGGACCCGCAGCGCCAACATCTACGAAGTCAACATCCGCCAGTACACGCCCGAGGGCACGCTGCGCGCCTTCATGGCCCACCTGCCGCGGCTGCGCCGCATGGGCGTGGACATCCTGTGGCTGATGCCGATCCAGCCGATCGGCCTGCAGGAGCGCAAGGGCACGCTGGGCAGCTACTACTCGATCCGCGACTACACCGCGGTGAACCCCGAGTTCGGCACGCTGGATGATGCGCGGGCGCTGGTGCGCGAGGCACACGCGATGGGCTTCAAGGTGATCCTCGACTGGGTGGCCAACCACACCGCCTGGGACCACCCCTGGACCCAGGCGCACACCGACTGGTACAAGCTCGATGCGAAGGGCCGGATCTTCCCGGTCACCTTCAATGCCGGCACGCCGCAGGTCGAGTACTGGACCGATGTGGTGGCGCTGAACTACGCCAGCGCCGCGCTGCGCCGGGCGATGATCGACGCGATGGCCTTCTGGGTTCGCGAGGCCGACTTCGACGGCTTCCGCTGCGACGTGGCCGGCCTGGTGCCCACCGACTTCTGGGACCAGGCACGCGCCGAGCTGGACGCGATCAAGCCGATGTTCATGCTGGCCGAGTGGTCCGAGGTGGACCTGCACGAGCGAGCCTTCGACATGACCTACGGCTGGGACCTGACGGACGTGCTCACCAAGGTCGCCAAGGGCCAGGCCGATGCGCGCGACCTGGCCGCCTGGGTGCGCCAGCCGCCGCTCAGCAAGGCCGGCCAGGCCTTCCCGAAGAGCGCCTACCGGATGCGCTTCACCAGCAACCACGACCACAACTCCTGGCATGGCCACGACGGTGAGCTCTACGGTGACGCCTTCCCGGCGATGGCCGTGCTGGCCGCCACGCTGCCCGGCATGCCGCTGATCCTGGGCGGCCAGGAGGCGGGGCTGCGCAAGCGCCTGGCCTTCTTCGAAAAGGACACGATGGATCTGTCGAGCTTCCCGCACGAGGCGCTCTACACCCGGCTGCTGGCGCTCAAGCATGCGCACCCGGCGCTGTGGAACGGCCAGTACGGCGCCGACGTCGAGCTGCTGGATGGCGGCAGCCCCCAGGTGTTCGCCTTCCGCCGCCGCCAGGGCAGCGACCAGGTCACGGTGGTGGTCAACGTCAGCGACCAGCCGCAGGACGTGGCGCTGGCGGCGCTGCCCGGGGTGCAGCGCCTGGCGCCCTGGGCCTGGCAGATCGACGCGCCATGACCAGCGCCGCGCCCTGGTGGCAGGACACGGTCATCTACCAGGTCTACCTGCGCAGCTTCCAGGACAGCAATGGCGACGGCATCGGCGACCTGCCGGGCCTGGCGAGCCGCTTGGACGACCTGCGGGACCTGGGCGTGCAGGCGATCTGGATCACGCCCTTCTTCCCCTCGCCCAATGCCGACTTCGGCTACGACGTCAGCGACTACTGCGATGTGGCGCCCGAGTACGGCACGCTGGCCGACTGGGACGCGCTGGTGCGCCAGGCAAGGCAGCGCGGCATGCGCCTGCTGGTGGATTTCGTGCTCAACCACACCTCGGACCAGCACCCCTGGTTCCGCGAGGCCTGCAGCTCGCCGCAGCACCCGCGGCGCGACTGGTATGTCTGGCGCGATGGCCCCCCCGATGGCGGCCCGCCCACCAACTGGCGCTCGGTGTTCGGCGGCCCGGCCTGGACGCACGAGCCGCGCAGCGGCCAGTGGTACTACCACGCCTTCCTGCCGCAGCAGCCCGACCTGAACTGGCACCACCCGGGCGTGCGCGCGGCGATGGCCGATGTCGCGCGCTTCTGGCTGCGCCGCGGCGCCAGCGGTTTTCGCCTGGACGCCACCGCCTTCCTCTTCGAAGACCCCGCCTGGCCGGACGACCCGGACCCCGACCGGCAGCCCCCCTGGCCGCTGCAGCCCTTCAACAGCAACCGGCCCGAGAACCACGGCGTGCTGCGCGAACTGCGCGCGGTGCTGGCCGAGTTCAACGCCGGTTTCGACGATGAACGCGTGCTGCTGGGCGAGTCCTGCACCGACACCCTGGCCGAGCTGCGCGCCGCCTACGGCGAGCAGGGCGACGAGATCCAGCTGCCGATGAACTTCGTCTACGCGCGCCACTGGCAGCGCGACGCCCCGTTCTTCCAGCGGCTGATCGACGACACCCAGGCGCTGCTGCACGACCGCACGCCGGTGAGCTTCTTCAGCAACCACGACCACTGGCGCCAGTGGAGCGCCTTTGGCGACGGCGTGCACAACGACGCCATCGCCCGGCTGACGGCGGCCATGACGCTGCTGCAGCGCGGCACCGCCCTGGTCTACTACGGCGAGGAGATCGGCATGGCCGACCTGCCTGAGGCCGAGCTGGCCGCCGCGCCGCTGGGCCTGAGCCGCCCCCGGGCCGACCCACGCGACCGTGCCCGCACGCCGATGCAGTGGGACGCCGGCCCTCACGCCGGCTTCAGCCTGGGCACGCCGTGGCTGCCGCTGCCGCGCACCTGGGGTGATCGCCATGTGGCGGCGCAGCGCGCCGACCCCCACTCGCTGTGGCACTGGTACCGCGCGCTGATCGCCCTCAAGCGGGACGACCCGGCGCTGCACGCCGGCGCCCATTGGCCGCTGCACGCCGACCAGAGCTCGGTGCTGGTGTTCGGCCGCCGCTCGGCGGACGGCACGCTGGCGCTGGTGCTGCTGAACTGGGGCGAGCAGGCCTGCGAGGTGGCGGTGCGGGGCCTGCCCGCAGGCACCGGCCCCACCGCCGAGGTGCTGCTGGCCAGCCCGCCGATCGCCGCGCCGCAGCGGCTGGACCGGGTGCCGCTGGCACCCTATGGCGTGGCGGTGCTGCGCCCCCAGGGGGTGAACGCATGAAGGTCCTGGTGACCGGCCTGAACGGCACGCTGGCGCCGGTGCTGGCGGCGCGGTTGCGCGCCGATGGCCACGAGGTCATCGGCTGGGACCGGGCGCGCCAGTCGGTGGACGACGAGACCGCCGGCCGCGCCTGGCTCGACCAGGTGCGCCCCGATGCCATCGCCCACCTGGCCACCGGCGATGCGCACTGGGCCGGCTGGATGGCCTGGTGGGCGGCGCAGGGCGACCGGCCCTTCGTGTTCACCAGCACCGCCATGGTCTTCGACGCCCAGCCCGACGGGCCCCACCAGCCCAGCGACACGCGCACGGCGCGCGACGCCTACGGCCGCGGCAAGATCGTCTGCGAGGACGCCATCCGCCGCGCCCACCCCTTTGCCTGCATCGCCCGCCTGGGCTGGCAGATCGACCTGAGCCGTGGCGGCAACACCATGCTGGCCACGCTGGAGCGCTGGCAGCAGGAGCAGGGCGTGATCGAGGCCAGCCGCCACTGGCGACCGGCCTGTTCCTTCATCGACGACACGGTCGAGGCGCTGGCCCAGTTGCTGCAGGATCCGCTGCCGGGCGTGCTGCACCTGGACAGCAATGCCGGCGACGGCTGGCGCTTCGACCGCATCGCGCGCGCCCTGGCGCGCGCCGCGGGCCGCGACCACTGGCGGGTGCAGGCGGTGGACGGCTACCGCCACGACCAGCGGCTGCAGGGCGGCGCGCTGCGTCTGCCGCCGCTGAGCGAACGGCTGGCCCTGGCGAGGGCCTGAGCACGCGACTCAGTCGATGCGCCAGCGCAGTGCGCGCAGCTGCTCGTAGGCAGGGCGGCAGGCTTCGGCCACCTCGGCGGCGTGTCCCGTCAGCACGGGAGCCTCGTCGGCCGCCCGCTCGAAGCCGGTGGAGCGCCACACCGCGGCGTACCAGTGCGGGGCCCAGACGCCATCCGAGGCGCGCGGCCCGGCCGGCCACTGCAGCATGCCGGGGCGGAAGTCCAGGTCCAGGTGGGCGCACAGCGCGCGCAGATGGGCCTCGGGGCGCTGCAGGAAGTCGGCGCTGTCGATGATCGGCGGCACCTGGCCGTGGCGCGCCTGCAGGTGCTCCAGCAAGCGCATTTGCTGCAGCACGCCCAGGTCCTCGGGCGCCACCTCGGCGCGCGACTTCACGTAGGAGGCCACCACCCGCACCGGGTCGCGGATCAGCAGCACGTTGTGCAGGCCGTCCACCCAGTCCAGGGCCAGGCTGGCCGGCAGGTGGTGGGCCATGTGCTTCTGGTACCAGACCGGCAGGCCGCCCGGCACCGGGCCCAGCAGCTGTGCCACCACGCGTGCGGGGTCGCATTCGCCCTGGGCGATGATCTCGTCGCGGCCGGGATGGTCCAGACCGGTGGCGGCCAGGTAGGCGGCGTAGAGCGGCTCGTCGCTGACCGCGCAGTCGCCGCGGTTCTCCCAGGAGCGCATCATCGCGGTGCTGATGTTGCGCGGCCCGCTCCACATGGCCACGCGCAGCGGTGTCTGCGTCACGCCGTGCTCCCGGCCCGGGCGGCGGCCACGTCGCGGCGCACCAGGTCGGCATAGAGTGCCTGCAGGCGCTGCACCATCGGGCCGGGCACCGTATCGAAGGCCCGGCCGTCGACCGAGCGCACCGGCGCCACACCGGCGTAGGTGCCGGTGCAGAAGGCCTCGTCGGCGCTGTAGACCTGGGTCAGGCTGAAGTTCTTCTCAAAGGCCGGAATGCCGGCCTCGCGGCAGACCTGCAGCACGTTGGCGCGGGTGATGCCGCCCAGGCAGTAGTCGCCGCTGCTGGTCCAGACCTCGCCCTTCCTGACGATGAAGAAGTGGGTGGAGTTGCAGGTGGCGACAAAGCCGTGCGGGTCCAGCATCAGCGCCTCGTCGGCCCCTGCCTCGGTGGCCTGGATGCAGGCGGTGATGCAGTTGATCTTGCTGTGGCTGTTGAGCTTGGGGTCCTGCACGTCGGGCGCGCCGCGGCGCACATGCACGGTGAACAGCTTCAGGCCCTGGGCCAGCAACTCGGGCTTGGGGCGCTTGAACTCGGGCAGGATCACCACGGTGGCGTTGCCGATGCAGGCGCGCGGGTCCTGGTAGGGCGTGCGCTTGATGCCGCGCGTGACCATCAGCCGCACATGCACGCCGTCGTGCATGCCGTTGGCGGCCAGGGTCTCGCGCAGCGCGGCAGCCAGTTGCGCGCGGCTCAGGCCGATGTCCAGCGCCAGCGCGCGGGCGCCTTCGAACAGCCGGTCCAGATGGGCGGCCAGGAAGACCGGCTCGCCGTCCACCACGCGCAGGCCCTCCCAGACGCCATCGCCCAGCACGAAGCCGCTGTCGAAGACCGACACCACCGCCTCGGCGCGTGGAAACAGCCGACCGTTGATCCAGATGCGGATGTCCGCATTGCGCGGGTCGTCGTGGAAGTCGTGGATGCTCTGGGCCATCGTCAAGCGGGGGATACTGGTGATGCGCCGCAGTCTACGCGGCCGCACCCTGTTGCATGCGAAGGAGACCCTGATGAGCGGACGCACTGTCGTGATGGCCGGCGCCACCGGCCTGGTGGGCCAGCACCTGCTGCAGGGGCTGCTGGCCGATCCCGGCGTGGCGCAGGTGATCAGCCTGGGCCGCCGGCCCGCCACGCTGTCACACCCGCGGCTGCAGGCCCTGGTGGTGGATTTTGCTGCGCTGCCCGCGCTGCCGCCCTGCGACGAGGTCTACCTGGCGCTGGGCACGACGATCAAGGTGGCAGGCAGCCAGGCCGCCTTCCGCGCGGTGGACTTCGACGCCAACCTGGCCGTGGCGCGTGCCGCGCTGGCGGCGGGAGCGCGCCGCGCCGGGCTGGTCAGCGCGATGGGTGCCGATGCGCGCTCGGCGGTCTTCTACAGCCGGGTCAAGGGCGAACTGGAGGACACGCTGGCCGCGCTGCCCTTCGACGGGCTGCTGATCGTCCGGCCATCGATGCTGGAGGGTGACCGCGCGGCCCTGGGCCAGCCCGAGCGGCCGGGTGAGCGCTGGGCCTCGGCACTGGGCCGCTGGCTGGGTCCGCTGGTGCCGGCGAACTACCGGCCGATCCCGGCCGCGGCGGTGGCGGCCGCCCTGCGGGCGGGCGTGCCCACGGTGCAGGGGCGGCAGGTGCTGCTGTCCGGGGCGCTGCGGCGCCCGCGCTGAGCGGGCCTCAGGCCGGGTCGCCCGGCACGCCGCCCATCAGCACGCAGGCCAGCTCCAGCCGGCGCCACAGGTGTTCTGGCATCGCCAGGATGCCTTCGGGGGTGCGCTCGCGCATGACCCAGTCGCGGATCTCGGCGTGCTGCGCCGGGCTCAGCAGGTGGCGCTCCAGCATCTCGTCGAGGGTCTGCATCGCGGGCTCCTCCGGGGGTGGCGTGCCGCGATGATCGCACGGACGCGGGCCGCCGTGGCGGCCCGCGTCCGTGCGCTGGCTCAGGCCTTCTTGCCCTGGGCCGCGACCGCGGCGGCGGCGGCCGCAGCAGCGGCGGCATCGCCCAGGTAGTAGCTGCGGATCGGCTTGAGATCAGCGCCCAGCTCGTAGACCAGCGGAATGCCGTTGGGGATGTTCAGGCCCACGATGTCGGCGTCGCTGATGTCGTCCAGGTACTTGACCAGCGCGCGGATCGAGTTGCCATGGGCGGCCAGCACGATGCGCTGGCCGGCACTGATCGCCGGGGCCAGGGTGTCGTTCCAGCAGGGCAGCACGCGGGCCACGGTGTCCTTGAGGCACTCGGTCAGCGGCACCTGCTCGGGGGCCAGACGCGCATAGCGCGGGTCCTGGCGCTGGCCGCGCGGGTCGGCGGCGTCCAGCGGGGGCGGCGGGGTGTCGTAGCTGCGGCGCCAGATCAGCACCTGCTCGTCGCCGTACTGCTTGGCCATGTCGGCCTTGTTCAGGCCTTGCAGGCCGCCGTAGTGGCGCTCGTTCAGACGCCAGTCCTTGACCACCGGCAGCCAGGCGCGGTCCATGCCGTCGAGCACATGGTTGAGGGTGTGGATCGCGCGCTTGAGCACCGAGGTGTAGGCGACGTCGAACTCATAGCCCTCGGCCTTCAGCAACTGTCCGGCCGACAGGGCCTGCGACACGCCGGTGGGCGTGAGCTCCACGTCGGTCCAGCCGGTGAAGCGGTTCTCGAGGTTCCAGGTCGATTCGCCGTGGCGGATCAGCACGAGCTTGTACATGGCGGTGAAGGGCGGGTGTGAAGGCCCGCGTCAGACTTGGTGCAAACCCCGAATTCTATAATCCGGGCGCTTTGCTCTTCCTGACTTTCCAAAGGCCTGCCCCGTGCAATTCGTGATCGAGAACTGGATGCTGATCCTCGTCGCCGTCGTCTCCGGCGCGCTGCTGCTGCGTGGCAGCCTGCAAGGGGGCTCGGGCGTGTCGCCGGCCGAGGCGGTGCGCCTGATGAACCACGAGAAGGCCACGGTGATCGATGTCTGCGAGCCGGCCGAGTTCGAGCAGGGCCACATCGGTGGCGCACGCAGCGTGCCGCTGGGCAGCCTGGACGAGGCCAAGGGCCTGCCCAGCAACAAGGCGCTGCCGCTGCTGGTGACCTGTGCCTCGGGCGCGCGCGCCCAGCGCGCCGCGGCGGTGCTGCGCAAGCAGGGCTACCAGGACGTGCGCGTGCTGGCCGGCGGCATGCGGGCCTGGCGCGAGGCCAGCCTGCCGGTGGTCACCGGCGCCAAGGGCTGAACGGCGCGGGCGAATCCGGGTCGGCGGACCAGGGTTTTGTGCGCGCTGCGCTGCAGTCTTGCGGCGGCGCGCCGACAATACCGGTGACCGAACCCACCAGCGTGTCTTCCATGAACAAGGTCAAGATGTACACGACCCAGGTCTGCCCGTACTGCGTGCGGGCCAAGGCCTTGCTGTCGCAGCGCGGCGTGGCCGAGATCGAGGAAATCCGCGTCGACCTCGACCCCGTGCAGCGCGACCAGATGATGAGCCTGACCGGCCGCCGCACCGTCCCGCAGATCTTCATCGGCGAGACTCACGTCGGCGGCTGCGACGACCTGGTGGCACTCGACCAGCGCGGTGGCCTGATGCCGCTGCTGCAGGGCGCCTGAGCGGCCGGTCCCGGCCACCTCCCGCGCTGCCGCCGGGCCGCCTGGTCCGCGCGCTACACTCTGCGGTTGACCCAGGCTGGCCGCCATGTCCGGCGGCCGGCCGTTGTCGTCTTTGCAGAAAGCTTTCCCCATGGCCGACCAAGAACTCGCCCCCGTGTTCCAGCTGCAGCGCATGTACCTGAAGGACCTGTCGCTGGAGCAGCCCAATTCGCCCCAGATCCTGCTCGAGCAGCAACAGCCGCAGGTCGACATCCAGCTGGCGATGGGCGCCGAGGGGATCGCCGACGGCGTCTACGAGGTGGCGGTCACCGCCACCGTGACCACCAAGATCGGTGAGCGCACGCTGTTCCTGGTCGAGGCCAAGCAGGCCGGCATCTTCGAGCTGCGCAACCTGCCCGAAGACCAGATCCAGGGCATCCTGGGCGTGGTCTGCCCGCAGATGGTCTACCCGTACCTGCGCGCCATCGTGTCGGATGTCTGCACGCGCGCCGGCTTCCCGCCGATCCTGCTGGCCGAGGTGAACTTCCAGGCCATGTACGAAGCCCAGCTGCAACAGGCGGCCGGCGACGGCGCCGCGCCCGCGGTCAACTGATCGCCTGACCCCGGATGCGTCTGGCCATCCTGGGCGCTGGCGCGTGGGGCTCTGCGCTGGCGGTGGCGGCGGCCTCGTGGCATGAGGTTAGCCTCTGGGCCCGTGACCCGGCGCAGGCCGCCGCGATGCAGACCGCGCGCGAGAACGCGCGCTACCTGCCTGGCGTGCCGCTGCCGGCGCGCGTGCGCGTCACCGCCGATCTGTCGCAGGCGCTGGCGGCCGGCCCCGACCTGTGCGTGCTGGCCACGCCGATGGCGGCGCTGCGCGGCATGCTGGGCTCGCTGCAGGGCCCGACCCCGGTGCTGTGGCTGTGCAAGGGTTTCGAGGCGGGCAGCGGCCTGCTGGGCCACGAGATCGCGGCGGCCTGCGCACCGGGCCTGGCCTGCGGCATCCTCTCCGGCCCCAGCTTCGCACAGGAAGTGGCCGCCGGCCTGCCGGCGGCGCTGGTGGTGGCCAGTCCCGAGGCGCGGGTGCGCGAGCGGGCGGTCGAGGCCTTCCACCGCGGTGCACTGCGCATCTACAGCTCCACCGACCCGATCGGTGTGGAGGTGGGCGGCGCGGTGAAGAACGTGCTGGCCATTGCCACCGGCGTGTGCGATGGCCTGCAGCTGGGCCTGAACGCCCGCGCTGCGCTGATCACCCGCGGCCTGGCCGAGATGACCCGCCTGGGCGTGGCCCTGGGCGCCCGCACCGACACCTTCGCCGGCCTGGCCGGCCTGGGCGATCTGGTGCTCACCGCCACCGGCGACCTGTCGCGCAACCGGCGCGTCGGCCTGCTGCTGGCCGAGGGCCTGGACCTGAGCGGCATCCTGCAGCGCCTGGGGCATGTGGCCGAGGGCGTCTACAGCGCGGCCACCGTGGTGCAGCGCGCTGCGGCGCTGGGCGTGGACATGCCGATTGCGCAGGGCGTGCATGCGCTGCTGCAGGGGCAGGTGGATGCC
This sequence comes from Ideonella alba, assembly GCF_018069845.1. Classification (NCBI taxonomy): domain Bacteria; kingdom Pseudomonadati; phylum Pseudomonadota; class Betaproteobacteria; order Burkholderiales; family Sphaerotilaceae; genus Ideonella; species Ideonella alba. The sequence goes on along the minus strand of NZ_JAGQDD010000004.1, from coordinate 100,573 downwards.
CGCCAGCTGGTGGAGCTGCTGATGCGCCGCGAGGCGCGGGCCGAATAGCGCCGCCGGCTCAGCCGGGCTGCAGCAGCCATTGCATTTCGACCAGCGGCAGCGGGTAGGCCAGCTCGCTGCGCCAACCGCGCCAGGCCTGGCCGGACAGGCCGGCCAGCGCCAGCGCGTGGCGCAGCACGGCCGCGTGGTCCGGCAGCTCGTCCGGCTGTGTGGCCAGGGGGTCGGTGCCCAGCTCCGTCAAGGGCGCCTGCAGGGCCAGGCGCCGGTGGTGCGGCTGGTCCGGGGTGGCGTCGGGCAGTTGCACCCCCGAGGGCGAGGGCAGCTGGAACAGCGTGTCGGCGCGGGCGCCGGGCCACAGGTCGCGGGCCAGGTAGAGCTCGCGCCAGACGCGCTTGCAGGGCGTGTGCAGCATGTAGTTGCGCAGCCGTTGCCAGCCTTCGGCCCGCGCCAGCGGCAGCGCGTGGCGCACCTGGTAGGCGGTGTCCAGCGCGTCGGGCAGCGGGTCCAGCTCGGGCGGCAGCACCAGCGTGGTCACCGGGCCGTCCTGGATGACCTGCAGCGCCACCGCCGGACCGAGCAGGTAGTCGGCCGGATCGCCCTGGCCGTGCAGCGGGGCCATCGTGGTGCCGTCGGTGGCGGCGGTGCGCGGCATCACGCTCAGCAGCGGCACGGCCACGTCCGGCTGCACCCGCCACAGGCCGCGGCGGCGGTGCACCTCCAGCGCGTCGACCCAGGGGCCCTCGGCCGAGGGCCACAGGAACAGCGCCGAGGCGATGGTGTCGCAGCCGTGGCCGAACAGGTAGGACTGGGCCTTGAACACCGCCTGGCGCGAGGCATGGCCCAGGCGTTCTCGCACCAGGCGCGAGCCGCAGCCCAGCTGCGCTTCCAGGGTCTGGCGGCTGCCGGGCAGGCTGTCGAGCAGCTGCTGGTAGCCGTCGACCGCAGCAGCGGCGCTGGCGGTGTCGCTGCCACGACCCAGGGCGGCGTCGAGCAGCTTGCGCAGCCCGGTGGGCGAGGGCAGGTGGTGGACGAACTCGCCATCGCTGCCGCTGGCACAGGCGCGCACCAGGCGGCTGGCGAGGCTCTTGTCCAGGCCCAGCTCACGGGTCAGCCGCACGCCGCGCGCCGGCCGTCCGGCGTGCGCATCCATCAGCGGGCCGAGGGTGGCTCGCAGCTGTTGCACGACGGTGGTGGCGTCCGGGAGTCGGTCATTCATGGGTGGGGTGCGCTCTGCCTGGCGCCTGCCGCCTATTGTCCCCAGCAATCGAGGCGTACAAACGGATACATCCAGCGCTTCCAGGGGGGCTCAGCGGGCGGCGGGACGGGGCAGGCGCACCAGCAGCGCGCGGTAGCTGCCCGGGATCTGCCGGTCCAGCGTGGCCAGGGCCAGGGTGCGGCCATCGCCACTGACGGCGCTCACCTCGAAGACCTGGTAGCGCCTGGGCAGGTCAATGCCCTGGGCGCTGAGGAAGGCGCGTGCCTCCATCAGCCCGGTGGCCGGCGTCCAGACCCAGCCCGAGGACTGCGGGCTGAACGTGGTGCGGCCGAAGCCCACCACCACCTGGCCGTCATCGGACAGGCCCAGCGCATAGGCCGAGCCGTCCCATTCGGTGCCGGGCAGCACGCCCAGCAGCTGGCGCTGCCAGGCGCCGCTGCCGTCGGCCGTCCACATCATCGCCGACTCGACGCCGGTGCTGGCGTCCCAGGCCTGGCCGACGATGCGGGTGCCGGCCGCGTCCACCGCGGCGGCTTCGCTGGGCCAGTCGCTGAGTTCCAGCAGCTGGCGCTGGCCGTGGATCCAGACCGCGGCCTGGCGCATGCCCCATTCCAGGTGCTCGTCCCAGCCCACCATCACGCGGCCGTCGTGGTTGGCATCGTCGATGCGGCTGGACCGACCGCCGCTGCCCTGGTCCTTGACCCCCTTGCGCGCGGTCCAGGCGCTGCCGTGCGCCAGGCCGTCCTTCTTGCCGGCGCGCCAGTACAGGCCGGTGACCACCTTTCCGTTGCCCGACATGCCGTAGACACCCGCCTGGTCCAGGTCCATCTGGCCGGCGTCGCGGGGCAGCGGCCCCAGCACCTGCCAGCCGGTGGCCGCCGTCCAGCGTCCCTGGATGCCGAACTGGCCGCTGTCGTCGAGGATGCTGCCGGCGATCACCTCGCCGTCGGCCGAGATCGCCGGCGTGCCGCTGTACAGGCCGATCGCGGTGGTGGCCCGGCCCAGCGGCACCTGGCCGTCCTCGGCGCGCCAGCGGAAGGTCTGGAAGTCGGCCGACAGCTGGCCGGTGGCGGTGCGGCCGTCGGCCGACAGGTCGGTGACCCAGCCGTCGCCGATCACGGTGTAGGGCTTGGCCAGCGCCGGTGCGGCGGGCTGCAGCAGGCCGGCGGCCAGCGCCAGCGCGGTGGCGGCCTGGCGCAGGCCGAAACAGCGGCCAAGCGCTGACAGGGGGGACGTGTGCATCGCGAGATCCTCCAGGACGCCGGGTGCGCCCTTGCATGGCAGCCACTCTAGGCCGTTCTCAAAGAATCTTCAAGAGTTCTCCAGGAGAAATTTGCTCAGGGCTTTCCAGCACGCTGGCGCCGCCGCTCGCCGCTCGCCGGCGCAGGCGAACCCGCACTTAGCACTCATTTCCCAAGAGTGCTAATATTGTTGGAACCAACGGGCCTCGTGCCTCTCCAACTTCGCCATGACCCAGCACTCCACTGCCACCGCCGTCGCCCTGCGTGACCCTTGGGCCCTGGTGCCCTCGCTCGGCAATCTGGACGCCTACATCTCGGCCGTCAACCAGCTGCCGCTGCTGACGCAGGAAGAGGAAACCCGCTTCGCCCGCGCGCTGCGCGACGAGGGCGACCTGCAGGCCGCCAGCCGCCTGGTGCTGTCGCACCTGCGCCTGGTGGTGGCGGTGTCGCGCCAGTACCTGGGCTACGGCCTGCCGCAGGGCGACCTGATCCAGGAAGGCAACGTCGGCCTGATGAAGGCGGTCAAGCGCTTCGACCCTGAACAGGGCGTGCGCCTGGTCAGCTACGCGCTGCACTGGATCAAGGCCGAGATCCACGAGTACATCCTGAAGAACTGGCGCATGGTCAAGGTGGCCACCACCAAGGCCCAGCGCAAGCTGTTCTTCAACCTGCGCTCGATGAAGCGCCACCTCAAGAGCGACGCCGCCGAGGGCGACACCTACCGCCAGGCCCTGTCGGCCGACGAGGTCGCGCGCGTGGCCGCCGAATTGGACGTGCGCCCCGAGGACGTGGTCGAGATGGAGACCCGGCTGGCCGGCGCCGACGTGGCCCTGGAGCCGCAGGACGACGACCGCGAGGACAGCGTCGCCCCGATCGCCTACCTGGCCGACGAGCGCCAGGAGCCCACCCGCGTGCTGGAATCGCGCCGCCGCGAAGCGCTGTCGACCCACGGCGTGGCGCATGCGCTGGAGCAGCTCGATGCGCGCAGCCGCCGCATCGTCGAGGAGCGCTGGCTCAAGGTCAACGACGACAGCAGCGGCGGCATGACGCTGCACGAGCTGGCCGCCGAGTACGGCGTCAGCGCCGAGCGCATCCGCCAGATCGAGGTGGCGGCGCTGAAGAAGATGCGCAAGGCCCTGGAAGCGGCCTGACCCGGGTCCGCCCCGCGCTGTGACGACGGCCCCGACGGGGCCGTCGGCGTTTCAGGCAGCTTCCTTCAGCAGCACGCGCAGGTCATGGGCCAGCGTCTCGGCGCCGGCGCCATAACGGCTGAACACGCGGATGCGGCCCTGGGGATCGAACACATAGGAGCCCGCCGTGTGGTCCACGGTGTAGCTGCCCTCGGTCTTGCCCGGCACCTTGGCGTAGAAGACCTTGAACTCCTTTGCCGCGGCCTGCGTCTGCTCTGGCGTGCCGCGCAGCGCGATGAAGCCGGCCTTGAAGCTCTCGGCATAGGCGCCCAGCACCTCGGGCGTGTCGCGCTCGGGATCAACGCTGACGAAGATGCCCTGGACACGCTCGCCATCGGCGCCCAGCAGCTGCCGGGCGGCGGCCAGCTCGGCCATCGAGGTGGGGCAGACGTCCGGACACTGGGTGTAGCCGAAGAACACCACCACCACCTTGCCCTTGAAGTCGCCCAGGTGGCGCTCCTGGCCGCTGGGGTCTTTCAGGTCGAGGTGGCGGGCGTATTCAGCCCCGGTGATGTCGATGCCCTTGAACGGGCTGGGGCTCGGCCCGCCCGGCCGGCAGGCGGCCAGGGCGGTGAGCAGGCTGAGGCTGAGGAGCAGGCGTCGGCGCATCGGGGAAGGGGCCCCGCGCGCCGCCGCATCAGACCAGGTAGTGGTCGACCAGCAGCGCCGCGAACAGGGCGGCCAGGTAGAGGATCGAGAACTTGAAGGTGCTGCGCGCCCAGGCATCGGAGTAGTGGGTCAGCAGCTTCACCGCACGGTAGAGGAAGACGCCGCCCAGGCCCAGTGCGCAGACCAGGTAGGGTAACCCATTCATGCCGATCACATAGGGCATGACCGTGACGACGATCAGGGCCAGCGTGTACGCCACGATCGAGCGCCGGGTGTAAAGCGAGCCGTGGGTGACCGGCAGCATCGGCAGGCCGGCGCGCTCGTAGTCCTTGGTGCGGTACAGCGCCAGCGACCAGAAATGCGGCGGCGTCCACATGAAGATGATCAGGAACAGCAGCCAGGCCTCGGCCGGCACGGTGCCGGTCACCGCCGACCAGCCCAGCACCGGCGGCATCGCGCCCGAGGCGCCGCCGATCACGATGTTCTGCGGCGTGGCCGGCTTGAGCCACAGCGTGTAGATGAAGGCGTAACCGACGAAGGTGCCGAAGGTCAGCCACATCGTCAGCGGGTTGACGAAATAGTGCAGCAGCACCAGGCCGCTGCCCCCCACCAGGAAGGCGAAGGTCACCGTCTGGCGCGAGCTGATCACGCCAGAGGGCAGGGGCCGACCCCGGGTGCGCGCCATCTGCGCGTCAATGTGCCGCTCGAGCAGGCAGTTCACGGCGGCCGCCGATCCGGCGGTCAGCGCGATGCCCAGCGTGCCGAAAACCAGCACCTGCAGCGACGGCACACCCGGCGTCGCCAGGAACATGCCGATGACCGCGCAGAACACGATCAGCGACACCACGCGCGGCTTGGCCAGCGAAAGAAACTGGCTGACGGCACTCTTGCCGACGACGGAGGTGTTCATGAGTGAGATCTTCAAGGGGCTCTGCGGCGGGCAGAGCAATAACCCAGGCACGCACTCTGCCACAACGAAAGGGCACTCAAGGCTGGGGCTGACACCGATGGATTGTGCGGCCATAAGCGGCCTAGCCGGTGTCCGCCAGCGCCCCGGCCCGGGGTCGGGCCCAGCCCGGCCGCCACCGATCCCGCGCCGCCCGGCACAGGGGCAGGCTTGTGGTCTACTGCGCGGTCGCTGAAATCCTCGGTTACTGCAATGAGTGTGGATGCTTGGAACATCAGGGCCCCTTCGGGAGGGGCTTCGGCCCTGGCCAGGGGGCAGTTGTGGCTGGGCGTGGCGGCCCTGGTCGGTGCTGGCTTGCTGGCCGTGGTGCTGGTGTTGTCGCGCACCCCCGGTGCCTCGGCGCTGTTCTCCTCGACCAACCTCTTCCGGGCCGCGCTGGTCGTGCACGTGGACCTGTCGGTGCTGGTCTGGTTCATGGCCTTCGCCGGCGTGCTGACCAGCATCGTCACGCCGGACCGCTGGGTGCCGATGGGCTGGCTGGCCTGGGCCCTGGCGGCCCTGGGCACCTGTCTGATGCTGGTGTCACCGTTCCTGGATGGCGCGCAACCGCTGCTGAACAACTACATCCCGGTGCTGGACCAAGGGGTGTTCCTGGCCGGCCTGCTGGCCTGCGGCGCCGGCTTCGGGATGACCCTGCTGCGCTGCCTGCTGCTCAACGGCTCCGGGCCGGAGTGGCCGGCGGGCGAGCGGGCGCTTCGGCAGGGTGTGCGCCTGGCGGCACTGGCGGGCGCGATGGCGTGGCTGGCGTTTGGCTGGACCTGGCTGCAGCTGCCGGCGACGCAGGGCACCGCCTATTTCGAGCTGCTCTTCTGGGGGCCCGGCCACGTGTTGCAGTTTCAACACGCCCTGCTGCTGGGCGTGGCCTGGCTGTGGCTGGTGCATGGGCTGGGCGCGCAGCCGCCCGTTTCGCAGGGGCGCTGGCTGCGCTGGGCGGTGATGCTGGCGGCCGTGCCGCTGGCCGCCGTGCCGGTGTTGTACGTCGTGTGGCCGGTGGGCAGCCCCGGCCATCTGGCGGCGTTCACCGAGCTGATGCAGTGGGGTCATCTGTGGATGCTGCCCCTGGGCGCGCTGGTGTTGACCGCGCTGCCGGGCGTGTGGCGCGCGGCGCCCAGCCCGCAGCGCTCCGCGCTGTTGTTCTCGCTGCTGCTGTTTGCCACCGGCGGCGTGCTGGCCTACATGATTCGCGGGGTCAACGTGGTGGTGCCGGCGCATTACCACGGCTCCATCGTCGGCGTCACGCTGGCGTTCATGGGCCTCACCTATGCGCTGTTGCCGCTGCTGGGCTATCGACCGGTCCAGGCCGCCTGGGCCCGCTGGCAGCCCGTGGTCTACGGTGGCGGTCAGTTGATGCACATCCTGGGGCTGGCCTGGTCCGGCGGCTATGGCGTGCAGCGCAAGGTGGCCGGAGCGCAGCAGGTGCTGACGACCCTGCCGGAGAAGATCGGCATGGGCATGATGGGCCTGGGCGGCTTGATCGCCATCATTGGCGGCGTGATGTTCGCGTGGGCCTGCATCCAAAGCATGAGACCACGGGCGGTGGCCGAGGGCTGAACATGGGCCAAGCCCGGGTGTCTCGAGCCGTTTGGCTGCGTGCGGCCACGTGCGTTCCCCTGCTCTGGCTGCTGGGGTGCGACCAGCCGGCGGCCCCCCGCGCCACCCCATGGCGTGGCACCGACCTGAGCGGCACCGACCTGGACCGTGACGGCCTGGCCCAGGCCCTGTCCGACCACACCGGACAAGCCCGGCGGCTGGACGGTTTCCGGGGGCAGCTGGTGGTGCTGTTCTTCGGCTACACCCAGTGTCCCGACGTGTGTCCGACGGTGCTCGGCACCATGAGTCAGGCCATGCAACAGCTGGGCGAGGACGCGCACAAGGTGCAGGTCGTGTTCGTGACGATCGATCCCGAGCGCGATACGCAGGTCCTGCTGGCCCAGTACCTGGGGGCCTTTCATGCGGGCTTTCTCGGTCTGCGCGGCGATGCCGCCGCCACGGCCCGCGTGGCCAGGACCTTCAAGGTGCACTATGAGAAGCGCCCGGGCACTTCACCCGGTCAATACGCCATGGATCACTCCACGGGCAGCTATGTGCTGGATGCGCACGGCCGCCTGAGGCTGTACTTCACGCACGGTGAGAGCAGCGCGGCCATCGCGCAGGACCTGCGCCAGCTGATGGCCGAACGCTAGGGCTGGGCCGCGAGCAGGGTCCTGAGCTGCTGCTCCAGGGCCGGCTCGGACAGAGGGCCCAGGTGCACCGCTGCCAAGCGTCCGTCGCGACCGAAGAAGGCCGTGAAGGGCATCGCCTGGGCCGAATTTCCCCAGGCCACGCTGAGCTCCAGCAGGTCCACCCCGCCCATCAGCAAGGGGTAGCTGAGCGGATGCTCCGCCTCGAACCGGGCGACGTTGTCCGGTGTGTCGATCGACAGCCCGACCATCTGCACGCCTTGGGAGCCGAAGGTCGTCTGCGCCCGCGAGAACACCGGCATCTCTTCCCGGCAGGGTGGGCACCAGGTCGCCCAGAAATTCAGCACCAGCACCTTGCCGCGCCAGGCCCGCAGCGCCTGTTGGCGGCCCCGCGCGTCAGGAAGGGTGAGCGACCAGACGGCCCCGGGCTGTGTTGTCGCCATGGGCGGGGCCGACGCTGGCTGCTGGCGGGCCGACGGGCGTGTCGCCCACAGGCTGGCACCGGCCATCGCGGCCAGCAGTGCCACCACCACGGCAACGAGAAGCAGGGGGGCGATCGCCTTGTTGCGGCTCATGGCCGGAGGTCGTGATGGGCCAAGGTCTGGGGTCTGCGAGTGACGCGGCCGGGACCGGGTGGATGACAGCCGCCAGCGGTGGGCAGCGGGCCTGCCTGATCCTTATCAAGCAGGGCCTGCGGCCTGTCCAAACATCTGGCGACGGGCTTGGCGATAGCTGGAATCCCTGACAAGTCCCCCCTGGTAGGGCGTGCTAACCTCGTCCGGGGGAACCGAGCAGACTGAGCCATTGCTTTGAGCATTATCAATGGCCAGTGCCATTTTTCATGCGGCGGCTCAAGGAGTGCGTCGGCGTGAGGTCTAGGTCCGGAGGAAAGAATGACGAGAGGCACGTTCAAGAAATTCGTTGGCATTGAGGCATGGCTGGTGTTGGCGCTGGCCCTCTTTGCCGGCGCAGCGAACGCCGCGTGGGACATCAATCTGCAGGAGCCGGTGACCAGCACCGCGCGCCGGATCTACGAGCTGCACACCTTCCTGACATGGCTGATCTTCGCCATCTTCGTGGGTGTGTTCGGCGTGGTCACCTACTCGCTGATCATGCACACCCGCAAGCGCGGGCACAAGGCGGCGACCTTCCACGACAACACCACGATCGAGATCGTCTGGACGGTCATCCCCGCGATCATCCTGGTGATGATTGCCTTCCCGGCCACCAAGGCCCTGGTCGCTGCGCGCGACACCAGCCAGCCTGACATCACCGTCAAGGCCACCGGCTACCAGTGGAAGTGGGGCTACGAGTACATGACCGGCGATGCCGCCGGCGTGAAGTTCATCAGCGCGCTGGCCACGCCACAGAACCAGATCCGCGAGAACGCACCCAAGGGCGAGCACTACCTGCTGGAGGTGGATCGCCACCTGGTCGTGCCTGTCAACAAGAAGGTCCGCGTGCTGACCACCTCGGCCGACGTCATCCACGCCTGGTCGGTGCCGGCCTTTGGCGTCAAGACCGACGCCGTGCCGGGCTTTGTGCGCGACACCTGGTTCAAGGCGGAGAAGGAAGGCATCTACCGCGGCCAGTGTTCAGAACTGTGCGGCAAGGACCACGGCTTCATGCCCGTGGTGGTGGAAGTGGTCTCCGAGGCAAAGTACGCCGAGTGGATCGCCGAGCAGAAGAAGGCCATGGCGGCGGGCGCCGAAGATCCCAACAAGACCTATGCCCTGGACGAACTGGTGGCCAGGGGTGAGAAGGTCTACGCGGCGAACTGCGCGGCCTGCCACCAGCCCACCGGCAAGGGCCTGCCGCCGGTGTTCCCGGCGCTCGACGGCTCGGCGATCGTCAAGGGTCCCAAGGAGAACCACCTGAAGATCGTGCTCAACGGGAAGCCCAACACGGCCATGGCAGCCTTCGGTGCGCAACTGAGCGATCTGGACATCGCCTCGGTCGTGGCCTATGAGCGCCACGCCTGGAGCAACCAGTTGAACGATGCCATCCAACCGGCCGAGGTCAAGGCCCTGCGTGCCAAGTGACGGGCCAGCATGGCCACTGACACCAGCATCCCGTTTGGCGCATTGAGGACGTTTTGAACATGCAAGCAAACCAAGAAGCCCTGGCGGGCGGACACTCGGCTCACCACCACCACGACGACCACGGCCACCATGGCCGGGCGCCTGGCCTGGTCGGTTGGTTCACCACCACCAACCACAAGGACATCGGCACGATGTACCTGTGGTTCAGCTTCGCGATGTTCCTGGTCGGCGGCGCGATGTCGCTGGTCATCCGGGCCGAACTGCTCTCGCCTGGCTTGCAGTACGTCTCGCCCGAGTTCTACAACCAGATGCTGACGCTGCACGCGCTGATCATGGTGTTCGGCGCGATCATGCCGGCCTTCGTCGGGTTCGCGAACTGGATGATCCCGATGATGGTGGGCGCGTCCGACATGGCCTTCGCGCGCATGAACAACTGGAGCTTCTGGCTGCTGCCGCCTGCGGGCATCCTGCTGGTCTCGTCGTTGCTGGTGCCAGGCGGCGCCGCGGGCACGGGCTGGACCTTGTACCCGCCGCTGTCGGTGCAGATGGGCATTGGCATGGACATGGCCATCTTCGCCATCCACATCCTGGGCATGTCCTCGATCATGGGGTCGATCAACATCATCACCACGATCCTGAACATGCGCGCGCCCGGCATGAAGCTGATGAACATGCCCATGTTCTGCTGGACCTGGCTGGTGACGGCCTTCCTGCTGATCGCCTCCATGCCCATCCTGGCCGGCGCGGTCACGATGCTGCTGACCGACCGTCACTTCGGCACCAGCTTCTTCAACGCCGCCGGCGGTGGTGACCCGGTGCTGTTCCAGCACATCTTCTGGTTCTTCGGCCACCCCGAGGTCTACATCATCGCCCTGCCGGCCTTCGGCGTGGTGTCGCATGTGATCCCGGCCTTCTCGCGCAAGCCGCTGTTCGGCTACACCTCGATGGTGTACGCGATTGCCGCCATCGGCCTGATCTCGTTCGGCGTCTGGGCCCACCACATGTATGTGACCGGGCTGCCGCTGACGGGCCAGCTGTACTTCATGTACGCCACTCTGCTGATCGCCGTGCCCACCGGGGTCAAGGTGTTCAACTGGGTCTCCACGATGTGGCGGGGCGAGCTCACCTTCGAGACCCCGATGCTCTTCGCGCTGGGCTTCCTGTTCCTGTTCACCGTGGGTGGCCTGACCGGCCTGGTGCTGGCGATCACGGCGGTGGATGTGCAGATGCAGGACACCTACTACGTGGTGGCCCACTTCCACTACGTGATGGTGGCCGGCGCCTTGTTCTCGGCCTACGCGGGCACTTACTACTGGCTGCCCAAGTGGTGTGGCCACATGTACGACGAGAGCCTCGGCAAGCTGCACTTCTGGCTCTCCATCGTCTTCTTCAACGTCGCCTTCTTCCCGCAGCATTTCCTGGGCCTGGCGGGCATGCCCCGGCGCATCCCCGACTACGCCCAGCAGTTCACCGACTTCAATGCGGTGTCCAGCATTGGCGCCTTCGGCTTCGGCGTGAGCCAGCTGATCTTCCTGTGGGTGGTGCTGAAGGCCATCCGTGGCGGTCCGGCCGCTCCGGCCAAGGTCTGGGATGGCGCCGAGGGCCTGGAATGGACGGTGCCGTCGCCTGCGCCGTACCACACGTTTGAAGACCCGCCCAAGCTGCCGCAAGGCACGGCCAGCCACTGATGAACGTCATGAAACCTGATCTGGAGCAGCAGCGCCGCGGCAACCGCCGCGTCGGCCTGGCGCTCACCGCGCTGGCCTTGGCGGTGTTCGTCACCACCATCGTCCGGCAGTGGATGTCGGGCGGTCTCTGAGGTCTGATCGTGGCCAGCCCCAAGCTGTCGAGCACCAATGCCCGCCTGGCCGCCGGCCTGGGCGTGCTGGCCTGCGCGGCGTTCGGCTTTGCCTACCTGCAGCCGCCCCTGTACCGGGCCTTCTGCGAATGGACCGGGATCAACGATGTGCAGAAGGCCGACGACTTCCAGGCGTCGTCGGTGGCAGGTCGCCCGGTCACGATCGAGTTTGACGCCAACACCCATGGCCAGGGTCTGCGCTTCATCAGCCTGCACAACGCGGTGCAGGCCCGCACCGGCGAGCTGGTGCAGGTGTCGTTCCGGGTCCAGAACACGTCCGACCGTCCCATCACCGGCCAGGCCGTGCCCAGCTACGGGCCCAGGCATGCCGCCAATTTCGTCAAGAAGCTGGAGTGCTTCTGCTTCAGGCAGCAGACCTTTGCGCCTGGCGAGGTGCGTGACATGCCGGTGGTGTTCGCGCTGGACCGTCAATTGCCCGACGACGTGGTCACCGTGACCCTGTCCTACACCTTCTTCGAGGTTCCGGGCACGTCGGCGGACGCTGCAGCCGCTGCGAAACCCTTGAGCGGCCCGGCCAAAGGAACATGAGCAAAGCGCCAGCCATGCCCAAAGCCGCACCACCTGCCACACCGGGTTTCCTGCGGCTGATTCGCACCGTCGGTGCCGCCATGTTCGGTATCCGCGGGCGACAGAGCCACGAACAAGATATGCCGTCCTTGTCGCCACTTCAGCTCATCGTGACCGCCCTGGTGTTCATGCTGATCTTTGTGGTGTCCGTCGTGTCGATTGCCAGCTATGTGGTTGGCCAATGAATCAGCGGTGCGCGATCCATTCAGCGCCCATGAGAAGTCCTGAGAACTAAAGGAGCCCATCCCCATGAGCAGCCACACCGCCGCCTCGCGCTATTACGTCCCGCAGCCCTCCTACTGGCCGATGGTCGGCTCAGCCGCCCTGTTGCTGCTGGCCATCGGTGCGGTGCTGTCGATGAACAAGATCTCCTACGGCGGCCTGGTGCTGCTGGCGGGCTTCGTGGTGCTGCTGGTCATGCTGTTCGGCTGGTTCGGCCGCGTCATCGACGAGTCCGAGGGCGGGCAGTACAACCTGCAGGTGGACCGTTCCTTCCGCTGGTCCATGGGCTGGTTCATCTTCTCGGAGGTGATGTTCTTCGTCGCCTTCTTCGGCGCCCTGTTCTATGTGCGCGTGCTGTCGGTGCCGGAGCTGGCCAGCGCCTCGCAGGAACTGTTGTGGGGCGGCTTCAGCGGCCATTGGCCCAGCGCCGGTCCGGTGGCCGAGGCGGCGAAGACCGAGATCCACGCCGTGCCCGCCATGGGCATCCCCTTGCTCAACACGATCCTGCTGCTGAGTTCAGGTGCCACGCTGACCTGGGCGCACTGGGGCATGCTCAAGAACAACCGCCGTCAGCTGAACCTGGGCCTGTTCCTCACCATCGCGCTGGGTCTGACCTTCCTGGGGTGCCAGGCATACGAGTACGTCGAGGCCTATTCGCACGGTCTGAAGCTGAGCACCGGCGTGTATGGCTCCACGTTCTTCATGCTCACCGGCTTCCACGGCTTCCACGTCACCCTGGGCGCCACCATGCTGGTCGTCATCTGGCTGCGCAGCCTGAAGGGCCACTTCACGCCTGAGCGCCACTTTGCCTTCGAGGCGGTGGCCTGGTACTGGCACTTCGTTGACGTGGTGTGGCTGGGCCTGTTCATCGTCATCTACATGCTCTGAGCCCGGGGACGGGCAGCGGCTGGGGCGGGGCGCGGGTTCAGCCCCCCGCCGCGTCCGGCGCTTCTTCAGCCGTTTCTTTGGCCGCGTCAGGACGCCAGGCCGTGGGTCCAACCCAGGTACCTGGCCGTCATCAAGGCCACCAGCAGCGCGACCGACAAGGCCACACGCCAGGTCAGGGCGCGCACGGCCTTTTCCCGGTTCGGGCCCTGGTCGTGGAAAATGAACAGCAGCGCGCGGCCCAGGTTGTAGACGATGGCCAGGAACATCAAGATGACAAACAGTCGCATGGCCTGAATTGAACGGCAGTCGGTGTGCTCGCGAGTGTGCCATCCCGGCGCGGGCCCGCAGCGCGGCGTGAACCCTTGGCCACACCACGGCCACAAGACCCTCCGAGGTCACTTGCCATGACCGCCCCGACGCTGCCCGCCAGCGGCCAGATCTGCTGACCACCCCCACATGAGTTCCTTACGCACCGCGCCCCGACCGCGCCGATGGGGTCTGTGGTTGGTTGTGCTGGCCTGTGCCGTGTGTCTGGGCATGTCGGCGTTCCAGCTCTGGCGTGCCCACGTCAAGGCCCAGCGCTACGACCAGATCCAGGCCGCCATCGCGTCGGGCCCCGTGTCCCTGAACGACGTGCTGGCCCGGGGCGGGGACCTGGGCGCCCTGCCACTGCACACGCTGACCCTGCGTGGCACCTGGCTGCCCGAGCACACCCTCTTTCTCGACAACCAGATTCGGCGTCGATGGGTGGGCTATCACGTGCTCACGCCCTTCCGGCTGGAGGGCAGCGCGCTCGTCGTGCTGGTCAATCGTGGCTGGGTGCAGGCGCCGCGCCTGCGCAGTGACCTGCCCCAGGTGGTCACGGCGCCGGGGCTCGTGCAACTGACCGGTCAGGCGCGGCCCTTCCCGCAGCGCGTCTTTGAGCTGGCGCCCGACGTGTCGCCGGGCCGTGTCTGGCAGCATGTCACTGAAGAGCGCTACCGGGCCAGATCCGGCCTGGCGGCGACCGACCGCATCGCCCCCTTCCTGTTGCTGCAACTCAGCCCGTCCGAGGACGGACTGGCACGCGAGTGGGAGGAGCCGCAACACCCCGCACTGCACCACCTGGGCTATGCCGCCATGTGGTTGGTGTTTGCCTTGCTCGCCATCGGCTATGGTTGGTTGAGCAGGAGTCGACCTTGAACCCATCCCACACCACAAGCCCTTCCCAACGCAGCGGCCGGCGCACGCTGCTGCTGATCGCCGCCATCTGTCTGCTGCCGCTGCTGGCGGCCGTGGTGCTTCGCCTGGTGTGGACGCCGCCCAAGCCAGACAGCCTGGGTGAGCTGCTGCCGCCGCAAGCGCTGGCCTATGACCGGCTGGTGGGCGCGGATGGTCGCCCCTGGCCGCACGAGCAGGTGGCGGATCGCTGGCTGATCGTCTACGCCTCACCCGGCCAGTGCGATGCGGCCTGCCAGGAAACGCTCTACCTGACCCGCCAGTCGCGCACCGCCCAGGGCAAGGCCAGCCTGCGGCTGGGCCGCTTGTGGGTGCTGACCGACGATACCCAGCCCGACCCGGCCTTGCTGGCAGCGCACCCGGATCTGCAATGGGCCAAGCTGGTCCAGCCCGGTGACCTGCCCGAACTGGGCGGCGTGAAGCAGGCGCCCCGTCACCTGTTCCTGGTGGACCGGCGCGGCCAGATCGTGATGCGCTACAGCGACCACCCGGAGCCCATGGCCTTCATCAAGGAACTGGGGCGCCTGATCAAGTTCTGACGACCTGCGCGACGCCATGCCCCCCGTTCACACCGCTGATGCCTGGCTGCGCCTGGCGCTGCTGGCCATGGCACTGGCCGCCGTGCCACTGGCATGGTGGTGGTTTCGGCAGCGTCGGCAGCCCATGGCACGGCGGCTGGCGGCGCTCACCGCGCTGACCCTGTTCCTGACCCTGGACCTGATCGCCTTTGGTGCCTTCACGCGCCTGAGCGACTCGGGCCTGGGCTGCCCCGATTGGCCGGGCTGCTATGGCCGGGCCAGCCCGGTGGGCGCGAGTGCGCACATTGCGGCGGCCGAGGCCGTGCTGCCCGATGGCCCGGTGACGCAGACCAAGGCCTGGATCGAGATGACCCATCGCTACCTGGCCATGGCGGTGGGTCTGCTGATCCTGATCAGCGCCGTGGCCAGCTGGCGGCACAGGCAGGTGCTGCCGCACTCGTGGCTCTGGAGCCTGGGCACGCTGGCCTGGGTGATCGTGCAAGGCCTGTTCGGCAAGTACACGGTGACGCTCAAGCTGTATCCGGCCATCGTCACCCTGCACTTGCTGGGCGCGGTGACCCTGCTGGCCTTGCTGGTGATCCAGCATGCGTCGTTCACACGCCGCGCTGAGGCGCCCATCCCGGCGGCCACGGCGCGCTGGCTGCCCTGGGCCCTGGTGGCCCTGGTCATGCAGATCGCGCTGGGCGGCTGGGTCAGCACCAACTATGCCGTGCTGGCGTGCCAGGACTTTCCGGGCTGCAACGGCGACGGCTGGCCGACCATGGCCTGGACCGAGGGCTTCGCGCTGCTGCGCGAACTGGGCCACACCGCCGACGGCCGCATCCTGTCCTTCGAGGCGCTGGTGGCGATCCACTGGACCCATCGGCTGTTTGCGCTGGTGGCTGCCCTGGCGGTGGGGACCGTGGCCGTGTGCCTGTGGCGCGTGCCAGGCTGGCGCCGGCCGGCAGCGTGGCTGGCCGGTCTGCTGCTGCTGCAGGTGCTGACCGGGCTGAGCAACGTGGTGCTGCGCTGGCCGTTGCTGGGCGCGCTGATGCACACCGTCGGGGCCGCCAGCCTGGCGGGCGTGCTGGTGTCGGTGATCGCGCGGCGGCGCTTCAGCGCTTCGGCCGGTTCCTGAGCATGGCGCTCATGTCGTCGAGGCCGATGCGAACCTCGGCGCTGACGGCCGGCCCGCGGTCCAGGCCACGGATGGCGTGCCCGTAGACCAGTTCCAGGCGCAGCGCGATGCGGCCCTGCGCGTCGGCGCGCGCTGACAGCGCGTCCAGCAGCCGTTGTCGCCACGACGGCGTGCGCAGGCCGCTGAAGCGCGCCGGGTCGGCGTTGGCGCCAAGCTCGCGCAACTCGGCCAGCAGCGCCTCGGGCGACGACCAGGTCAGGGTCAGCGTCTCCTGGTCCATCACCGGGCCCTCGTAGCCGGCGGCCACCAGCATGTCGCCCAGGTCGTGCATGTCGACCAGCGGTGCCATCGGCGAGCCCCAGCCCGCCTGGTCGTAGAGCTGGCGCAACGCGTCCAGCGTGCCCGGGCCCAGGGTGCTGAACATCAGCGCGCCCTCGGGCGCCAGACGCCGGCGCCAAGCGGCCAGCAGCGCCGGCGGATCGGCGGCCCAGTGCAGTTGCATCACCGACCACAGCAGGTCGGCTTCACCATCGGCCAGCGCGGTCGGCGCGGGGCTCAGCAGGCGCTGCCACCAGCGGCCGCCCGGCGCCGGCGCACCGGCGCGGTCGATCTGTGCGTCGGGACAGGCCTCGGCCAGGACCGAGGCCGGGCCGCCTGCGCTGCCGGACAGGTCCAGCACCCGCCGAGGCGCCTGACGGAACACGACCAGGCGCTCGGCCAGTCGGCGCGCGGATTCGGCATGCAGCCAGGGCGCGGCGCCGGCCCGCTGCTGACGCTCCTGCACGCGCTGCGCGGTCCGGGCGTCCAGCGCGCGAGGGGCGGGGGAGGTGCTCATGGCGCGGCAGTATATTGAGGCCATGCCGACGCCCGCCGCCCTGGGGACATGGTTGCCAACCTGGCGGCCCGCGCCGCCGCCGCAGGTCTGCGCGGTCTGCGGCGGCTGGGCGCGCGGCCCGGCCTGCCCGGAATGCCTGGCCCGCTTCGCGGCGCCGCGGCCGCGCTGCGGGCGCTGCGCGCTGCCCCTGCCGGCCGGGCAGCCGCTGTGCGGGCGCTGCCAGCTGTCGCCGCCGCCCTTCAGCCGCGCGGTGGTGGCGCTGGACTATGGATTTCCATGGGACCGCCTGGTGTCACGCTGGAAGCAGTCGGGCGACCTGGCGCTGACGGGTCTGTTCGCGCTGCTGATGCGTCCGGTGCTGTCGGCCGAGCCGCCAGTGGACGCGGTGCTGCCCATGCCCGCCTCACCTGCGCGCCTGCGCGAGCGCGGCTACGACCAGGCGCTGCTGCTGGCCCGCGCGGTGGATGCGCGCGCCGATGGCGGCCTGCTGCGCCGCTGGCGCGACACGCCGCACCAGACCGGCCTGGACCGGGCCGCGCGCCAGGCCAATCTGCGCGGCGCCTTCATGCTGGCGCCGGGCCGGCGTGCCGAGGTGCAGGGGCGCCACCTGGCGCTGGTCGATGATGTGATGACCACCGGCGCCAGCGTCACCGAGGCCAGCCGGGTGCTGCGTGAGGCCGGCGCCGCCTCGGTCAGCCTGTGGCTGCTGGCGCGCACCCCTGAGTGAGCGGGCCGACAATCGGGGCATGTTCCGCATCGTCCTGGTCCACCCCGAGATCCCGCCCAACACCGGCAACGTTATCCGCCTGGCGGCCAACACCGGCTGCGCGCTGCACCTGATTGAGCCGCTGGGCTTCTCGATGGACGACAAGCTGCTGCGCCGTGCCGGCCTGGACTACCACGAGTACGCGCCCGTGCGCCGGCATGCCGACTGGGACGCCTTCGTGGCGGCCGAGCAGCCCGACCCGGCGCGCTGCTTCGCCTTCACCACCCGCGGCAGCCGGCCGCTGGGCGAGCTGGCATGGCAGCCGGGCGACGTGCTGGTCTTCGGGGCCGAGAGCGCCGGTCTGCCGGCCGCGCTGCGCGAGCGCTTCCCGCCCGCGCAGCGGGTGCGGCTGCCGATGCGGCCGGGTCAGCGCAGCCTGAACCTGAGCAATGCCGTGGCGGTGGCGGTGTTCGATGCCTGGCGCAGCCAGGGCTATGCCGGCAGCTGAGCCGTGTTCTTCGGCCCTCAGACCAGCTCGTCCACCAGCGCCAGCAGGCGGGCGATGTCCACCGGCTTCGTGACGTAGCCGCGCACGCCGGCCGCCTGGGCGCTGGCCAGGCGCTCCTGGGTGGCGTCGGCCGACACGGCCAGCACCGGCACCTCGGCCAGGTGCGGATCGGCGCGCCAGCGGGCCAGCACCTCCAGACCGTCCATGTCGGGCAGGTGCATGTCCAGCAGCAGCAGGTCAGGCAACTGGGCGCGGGCGGCGGCCAGGCCTTCGGCGCCGGTGGCGGCCACCGTCAGGCTCAGCCAGGGCCGCTGCGCGAGCACGCCGCGCATCACCTCGGCATTGGTCTCGTTGTCCTCGATGTAGAGCACATGGGCGGGCGCACGCACCGGCACCGGCGCACCCGCCGTGGCGGGCGCGGCCTCCGAGGCCGGGTCGGCGCCGGCGGCCGGCAGGCACAGGCGGAAAACCGAGCCCTGGCCCGGCGCGCTGCGCGCCTGCAGCTGGCCGCCCATGGCCTCGGCCAGGCGCAGGCTGATCACCAGACCCAGGCCGGTGCCTTCGACACCCGAATGCTCGCGGCCCAGCCGGTTGAAGGGCTCGAACAGATGGGCCAGCTGCTCCGGCGTCAGGCCCTCGCCTTCGTCGGCCACCTCGATGCACACGCCGTCCCCGTGATCGACCACGCTGCAGCGCACCGCGCCACCCTCGCGGTTGTACTTGGCGGCATTGCTCAGCAGGTTGGTCAGGATCTGGCGCAGGCGCAGCGGATCGGCCCAGACCCGCCGGGTGCTCTGGCTGCGCACCGGCTCGAAGACCAGGCGGCGGGGGGCCGCCGTGGGCGCCAGCATGGTGATGCATTCCTGCAGCAGCACGGCCGGGTCCACCGACTGCGGACTCAGCCGCAACTCGCCCGATTCGATGCGCGCCAGGTCCATCATTTCGTTGATCAGACCCAGCAGGTGCCAGCCGGCCTGCTGCACCTGGTCGTTCCACTCGCGCTGGCGCGGCGTCAGCGCCGGTGAGCGCTCCAGGCCCAGCAGCTGGCCAAAGCCCAGGATGGCGTTCAGCGGCGTGCGCAGCTCGTGGCTGATGCGCGACAGGAATTCGCTCTTGGCGCGGCTGGCGGCCTCGGCGCTTTCGCGCGCACGCTCGGCCTGGGCCAGACGCAGGTGCTCGGTGACGTCCTCGATCACGCCCACCACATGGTGCGGCCGGCCCTCGGCGTCGCGCAGCAGGCCCAGGGTGACCTGCACTTCCAGCGGCTCGGCGCCCTCGCGCTGCAGCTGGCGCCGCGCCTGCCACAGGCCGCGGGTGTCGGCCAGTTGCGCCACCAGCGCGCGGTCATGGCCTTCGGGGCCGGGCAGCAGGCGCGCCAGGCTCAGGCGGGCCAGCGCCTCGGCGGCGCCGTCCGGCGGCAGACCCAGCATCGTGCGCAGGCGTGGGTTGGCCTCGCGCAGCTGGCCTTCCAAGTCGGCATAGACCACGCCGGTGGGGATGTTGTCGACGATGGCGCGCCAGCGGGCCTCGCTGTCGCGCAGCCGCTCCTCGGCGCGGCGGCGTTCCTGCACCTCGTGGCGCAGGTCGCTGGTGCGCTCGGCCACCGCGTCCTCGACCCGCCGCTGGCGGCCGGTGATCGACAGCAGCAGCATGCCCAGCAGGCCGGCGAACAGCAGGCCGCCCACGCCGAACAGGCCGGTCAGCCAGGGTGCATCGTCCGGCACCTGGCTGGGCGCGGCGCTGAGCCGCAGCTCCCAGCTGCGGCCGCCGAAGCTGGTCAGGCGGCGGTAGCTGAGATGGCCGGCCGGCAGGGCCGCGGCGCAGGCCGGTGGGCCGGCCAGCAGGGCCCGCGGTCCCTGGCCGTCGCGATCGACCAGGCAGGCTGTCAGGTAGGGCGGCGCGGTGGCCATGATGCGCGACAGCGTTTCACCGGTGCGCAGGGTCACGAAGGCCACGCCCTCCAGCCGGGCCCTTGGACCCTGGCCCAGCACCTGGCCGTCCGGCCGCATCACCGCGCGGTAGACCACCACGCCGGTCTCGTCGCCCAGCGCCTGGGTCAGGCGGAAGCCTTCGCTGGCACGGGCCTGTTCGTCCGCCAGTGCGCGTCCGATGGCCTGGCGAACCGCCGGGATCGACAACTGGTTGACGCCCAGCGCCACCTGGTTCGGGCCGAGCGGCGTGATGCGGCGCATGGCCACCACGTCCTCGTCGTCGGCGGTCAGGCTGGGCGGCGCGTCGGCGCGGTTGAACACCCGCCAGGCCCGACCATCCCGGGCGGCGATCCGGGCCTGGGCAGCGGCCAGGTCCGCGCGCATCAGCCGCTGACCGAAGCCCAGCGCCACCAGGTGCGGCGACTCCTTGAGCCAGGCCTGGGCGGCGCGGTCGAACTCGTCCACGGTGACGTCGTCCGAGGCCAGGTACAGGCCGTGGATGGCCTCCAGTGCATGCAGCGGCGTGCGCAGGCCCCAGTCGAAGACGTCGGCGGTGCGGGTGGCGTCGCGCTCGAAGGCGCTGCGCAGGCGCTGGGCGTCACCCCGGCCGACCAGCAGCGTGGTGGTGGCCACCGCGGCCACCAGCGCCAGCATCGGCAGCGCCACCGTCAGCCGGCGCGAGCGCCACAGGTGCGCCGGCTGGCCGACCAGCGTGAGCGCGATCGGCGCACCCAGCAGCACGCCCAGTGCGTCGCCAGTCCACCAGGACAGCCAGGTGCTGACCAGGGCGTCGCGGCCCAGTGCGCCGGTGCCGCCCAGCACCGACACGGCCACGCTGGCGCTGACGGTGCAGGCCAGCACGCCGGCCAGCAGGAACAGCTGCAGCACGTCGCGCGGCTCGGACAGGTCGCGCGGCGGCCGCAGTCGGCGGCGCACCAGGCGCGCGCCCAGCTCGGCCTGGGCCGCCGCACCCAGCGCGATCAGGCCACCGCTGAGCAGGCTGATCCAGTCGGTCTGGCCGCGGGCACTGCCCAGCAGGGTGTTGACGGCGAAGGCCCCCAGCAGGCTGCCCACCCAGCCGGCGCGCCCCCAGGTCAGCGTGGCGACCAGGGCGATGCCGGTCGACGGGTACAAGGGGGCCGCGAACGACGGCGGCGCCGCCAGCCACAGCGCCAGGGCCGCCGTGGCGGCGTAAGCCAGCGCGGTCAGCAGCGCCACCCCGGCCTGGCGGGCCAGGGCGCTGGGGGCGTTCTCGGCGTGGCCGGAGCTCATCGTGGGGCGCTGGCAGGCGCGCAGGCCGGAAGCAGGCTCAGACGTTGAACAGGAAGTTCATCACGTCGCCATCCTTGACGACGTACTCCTTGCCTTCGGCGCGCATCTTGCCGGCATCCTTGGCGCCCTGCTCGCCCTTGAACTGGATGAAGTCCTCGTAGGCGATGGTCTGGGCGCGGATGAAACCACGTTCGAAATCGCCATGGATGACCCCGGCAGCCTGCGGCGCGGTGTCACCGATGTGGATGGTCCAGGCGCGCACCTCCTTCACGCCGGCGGTGAAGTAGGTCTGCAGGCCCAGCAGCTTGAAGGCGGCGCGGATCAGGCGGTTCAGGCCCGGCTCGTCCTGGCCCATCTCGGCCAGGAAGAGGGCGCGGTCCTCGTCATCCATCTCGGCCAGCTCGCTCTCGGTCTTGGCACAGATGGCCACCACCTCGCCCTTCTGGGCGGCGGCATACTCGCGCAGGCGGTCGAGGAAGGGGTTGTTCTCGAAACCGGTCTCGGCCACGTTGCCGACGAACATCGCCGGCTTGGCGGTGATCAGGCACAGCGGCTTGAGCAGCACCCACTCTTCCTTGCTGAACTCGACCGAGCGCACCGGCCTGGCTTCGTCCAGCGCGGCGCGGCACTTCTCGAGCACCTTGACCAGGGCCGCCGCCTCCTTGTCGTTGCCGCTCTTGGCCGCCTTGGTGTAGCGCTGCAGGCTCTTCTCGACCGTGCTCAGGTCGGCCAGGCACAGCTCGGTCTGGATGACCTCGATGTCGGCGATCGGGTCGACCTTGCCGGCCACGTGGATCACGTTCTCGTCCTCGAAGCAGCGCACCACGTTGACGATCGCGTCGGTCTCGCGGATGTGGCTGAGGAACTGGTTGCCCAGGCCTTCGCCCTTGCTGGCGCCCGCCACCAGACCGGCGATGTCGACGAACTCGACGATGGCCGGCAGCACCCGCTCGGGCTGGACGATCTGGGCCAGCGCGGCCAGGCGCGGATCGGGCACCTCGACCACGCCCACATTGGGCTCGATCGTGCAGAAGGGGTAGTTCTCGGCGGCGATGCCGGCCTTCGTCAGGGCATTGAACAGGGTGGACTTGCCGACGTTGGGCAGGCCAACGATGCCGCACTTGAGGCTCATGGGGATTCCTGGGGTTCTGGGGGGCGCTGGAGGTTTCCAGGCATAACCCGCCATTTTAGGGCGGTGCCTACAATGCCGGGATGGTTTCGCCCGACGTTCGCATCCTCGGCACCGGCATCGTCAGCCGCGCCGCTGCGCTGGCGCTGTCGCACGACGGCTTGTCGGTGGCGGTGCAGCGCCGCGCCGCGCCAACGTCGGCCGACCTGCGTGCCTATGCGCTGAATGCCGCGTCGGTGGCCTTGCTTGAGCGCCTGCGCGTCTGGGACAGCCTGCCCGCCGATGCCCGCACCGCCGTGCAGGACATGCGTGTGCAGGGCGACCAGGGCGCGGTGATCGGCTTCTCGGCCTGGCAGCAGGGCGTGGACGCGCTGGCCTGGATCGTCGACGCAGCCGCGCTGGAAGACACGCTGGAGGCCGCGCTGCGCTTCGCCCCGCGCATCAGCGTGCAGGACGAGCCCGCTGCAGCGGCGCTCACCGTGATCGCCGAGGGCAAGGCCTCGGCCGCCCGTGAGGCGCTGGGGGTGCGCTTCGAGCGCCACGGCTACGGCCACCATGCGCTGGCCGCCCGCCTGGTCAGCGACCAGCCGCACCAGGGCCTGGCCCGCCAGTGGTTCCGCTCGCCCGATGTTCTGGCGCTGCTGCCACTGGACCGGCCGCAGCCCGGCGCGTCGTACGCGCTGGTCTGGTCGCAGCCCGAGGCCCAGGCGCGGCATTGGCGCGACGCACCGGCGGCGGAGCTGGAAGCCGCGCTGGCCGAGGCCACCGGCGGTGCGGCCGGCGCGCTGCACCTGGCCAGCGAGCGCGCCACCTGGCCGCTGTCGCTGGGCCATGCCAGCGCCACCACCGGCCCCGGCTGGGCGCTGCTGGGCGACGCCGCGCATGTGGTGCACCCGCTGGCCGGGCAGGGCCTGAACCTGGGCCTGGCCGACGTGCTCTCGCTGTCCGAGGTGCTGGCCGCGCGCGAACCCTGGCGGGCGCTGGGCGACCCGGCGCTGCTGCGCCGCCATGCCCGCCGCCGCAGCGGCCCCAACCACCTGATGGCCGGCACCACCGACGGCCTGTGGCAACTCTTTGGCCATCCGCACCCGCTGCTGCGGGAACTTCGCCACCACGGATTGACTCTGGTTGACAGGATGCCGCCGCTCAAGCGCTGGCTGATCGACCGCGCACTCGGCGCCTGACCGGCCGCCACAAGGACCCCCGATGACCCGTACCACCCCGCTGTTCCGCTCGATCGGCCTGTCGGCCCTGATGGCCGTGGCCACGCTGGCGCAGGCTGACGAAGCCACGATCCGCAAGGTCCTGGCCGATCGCATGCCCAACCTGCCGCCGATCGACGAGGTCAGCCGCACGCCGATGGGCGGCCTGTGGGAGGTGCGCCTGGGCACCGACGTGCTCTACACCGACGATGGCGGCAACTTCCTGATCGAAGGCAGCCTGTTCGACACCAAGACCCGCACCGACCTCACCAAGGCCCGGGTCGACAAGCTCACCGCCATCGACTTCGGCAGCCTGCCGCTGAAGGACGCGATGGTCCAGAAGCAGGGCAGCGGCGCGCGCAAGCTGGTGGTCTTCGCCGACCCGAACTGCGGCTACTGCAAGCGCCTGGAGCGCGACCTGCTGAAGGTGAAGGACGTCACGATCTACACCTTCCTCTACCCGGTGCTGGGCCCCGACAGCACGGTCAAGACCAAGGACATCTGGTGCGCCAAGGATGCCCAGAAGACCTGGCGCGCCTGGATGATCGACGGCGTCACGCCGCCCAAGTCGGTCGGTGAATGCGACACCACGGCGATCGACCGCAACTCCGCCATGGGCCGCAAGTTCCGTGTCCAGGGCACGCCGGCCATCGTCTTCGAGGACGGCTCCCGCTCGCCAGGCGCCATGCCCGCGAACCTGATCGAGAAGCGCCTGGCCGATCTGCAGAAGAAGGGCTGAAGGCCCGACACAGGGGGGGCGGGAACGCCTGCGCCGGCAAAGGTGGCGCGGCGCAGCGACAATCGCCCGCCATGAATGCTCCCACCCGTGCCCTGGCGCTGCATGAGCCGCCCGCCGATGCGGCGCGCCTGTCCTACCTGGGCCTGCTGCCCTTCGTGTTCGGCGCTGCGCTGCTGTGGCTGATCGACAGCCCTGAGCCCCACGCTTTCGTGGCGCTGGCCTTGGCCGCCTATGGTGCCACCGTGCTGGCCTTCCTGGGTGGCGTGCACTGGGGCCTGACGATGAACGCCCATGGCGAACCCCCCACGGCCCGGCGCTGGGCCGTCGTGCCGCCGCTGGTGGGCACGCTGGCGGTGGTGATGCCGGCCTACTCCGGCCTGCCGCTGGTGGGCATGATGCTGGTGGTGTGCTACCTGGTGGACCGCCGCCTCTACCCCCAGGCCCAGCTGGCCCACTGGCTGACCCTGCGCTTCCGTCTGACCGTGGTGGCAGCGCTGTGCTGCTTCCTGGCGGCCGCCGCCACCTGAGCGACCGAGCGTCGTTCAACCCCCGCCGCCTGGCCCCATCCACTGCTCCGCCGCTGAGCCCGAGGACCCCCACCCGATGGCCCGCATCGCCTACCGTATCGAGCTGCCCGAGCCGGGCACCCACCGCTACCGCGTCACGCTGACCGTGCCGCAGCCGCAGGCGCTGCAGGAGCTGGCGCTGCCGGTGTGGATACCGGGCAGCTACATGCTGCGCGAGTTCGCGCGCCACCTCAGCCGCCTCGAGGCCCGCCAGGGCGGCCGCGCCTGCGCACTGCGCCAGCTCGACAAGACCCGCTGGGTGGCCGAGTGCCACGGCCGCGCGGCGCTAGTGCTGAGCTACGAGGTCTATGCCTTCGACCCTTCGGTGCGCACCGCCTGGCTCGACGACACCCGCGGCTTCTTCAACCCCACCAGCCTGTGTCTGCAGGTGGTGGGCCGCGAGGCCGAACCCCACGAGCTGCAGATCGGCACCCTGCCACGCGGCTGGGAGGTCGCCACCGCGATGACGCCGCTGCCCGGCCGCCGCCAGGCCTGGCTGTGCGCCGATTACGACGAGCTGGCCGACCACCCGGTGGAGCTGGGCGCCTTCTGGCGCGGCCAGTTCGAGGTGGCTGGCGCGGTGCACGAGTTCGTCGTCGCCGGCGCCTGGCCCGGCTTCGATGGCGAGCGCCTGCTGGCCGACACCCGCCGCCTGTGCGCCGCGCAGATCGCCTTCTGGCACGGTCGGCGCAAGCCGCCGTTCCAGCGCTACGTGTTCCTGCTGTGGGCGGTGGACGAGGGCTACGGCGGCCTGGAGCACCGTGCCAGCACCGCCCTGATCGCCAACCGCCGCGACCTGCCGCGCCTGGGCCAGAGCGCCAGCACCGATGGCTATGTCACGCTGCTGGGCCTGATCAGCCACGAGTACTTCCACACCTGGAACGTCAAGCGCCTGAAGCCGCGCGAGTTCCTTCGCTACGACTACCAGCGCGAGAACTACACCCAGCTGCTGTGGTTCTTCGAGGGCTTCACGTCCTACTACGACGACCTGTTCCTGCAGCGCACCGGCCTGATCGATGCGCCGCGCTACCTGAAGCTGCTGTCACGCGTGATCAACGGCGTGCGGGCCACCCCGGGCCGGCGCGTGCAGAGCGTCGCCGAGGCCAGTTTCGATGCCTGGAACAAGTACTACCGGCCCGACGAGAACACGCCCAACGCCACCGTCAGCTACTACACCAAGGGCTCGCTGATCGCGCTGTTGCTGGACCTGCGGCTGCGTGGCCGCGAGCAGTCGCTGGACGCCCTGATGCGTCTGCTGTGGGCACGCCACGCCAGCAGCGGTCTGACCGAGGACGACGTGCTGGCCGCCGTCACCGAACTGGGCGGCGCCGATCTGGCGCGCGAGCTGGCCCAGTGGGTGCATGGGCGTGACGAGCTGCCGCTGGAAGCCGCGCTGGCCGCCAGCGGCGTGCAGCTGAGCCAGGAGGGCAGCGGCTGGACGGCTGCGCTGGGCCTGAAGCTCAGCGAGGGCCCGGTCAGCGGCTGCCACGTCAAGCAGGTGCTGGACGGCAGCGCCGCCGCGCGCGCCGGCCTGTCCGCAGGCGACGAGCTGCTGGCGGTGGACGGCTGGCGCATCCGCCGCCTGGATGACGCCCAGGCCTGGGTGCGCGAGGGCCAGGCCTTCGAGCTGACCCTGGTGCGACAGCAGCGCCTGCGCACGCTGCGGGTGCAACCGGGGGGCGAGGCCGGCTTCACCCGCGCCTGGGCGCTGACGCTGCGCAGCGAGCCGGCCGCCGCCGCGGCGGCGCTTCGCCAGGGCTGGCTGGGCGCGTGATCGCGGCCATGCGGCGCTGGGGCAGCGGCGGCCGTCGGCTGGCGCTGGCCGGCCTCACCGTGCTGGTGTCCTGCGTGCACTTGGGCGCCGGCCAGTGGGTCTCGGCCAGCCTGGCGCTGAGCCGCGACGCGCCGCCCGCAGCGATCGACGTGCGCTTCATCCAGGAGATGGCGCTGACCGAGCCGCCGCCGCCCGCATTGCCACCGCCGGCCCGCCGTCCACGGCCCCAGCCGGTGGTGGCGGCCGAGCCGGCCGCCAGTGCCGTGGCCGAGGCGGCGTCGGCCCCGGTGCCGCCACCGCCGGTGGCCACGGCGCCGCCCGAGCCGGCCGATGACGCGGCCAGCGCCGTCGCCGAGGCGCCGTCGCCCGCGGCGTCGGCCCCGCCTCCCTTCGCCTGGCCGCCGTCCACCCAGCTGCTCTACGCGCTGGAGGGCTCCTACCGCGGCCCGATCGTCGGCGAGGCCCAGGTCGACTGGCTGCGCGAGGGCGAGCGCTACCAGGTGCGCCTGGAGGTGCGCGTGCCGCCGCTGTTCAAGCGCCGCATGCTCAGCGACGGCCTGCTGGGTGACGAGGGCCTGAGCCCCAGCCGCTACGACCAGGAAACCGAGGTGGCGCTGTCGGCGCCGCGGCGCGAGACCGTGCAGATCGATGGCGACCGGGTGCAACTGGCCAACGGCAAGTCCGAACCCCGACCGCCCGGGCTGCAGGACGTGGCCAGCCAGTTCGTGCAGATGACCTGGCTGTTCCTGACCCGGCCCGAGCTGGCCCAGACCGGGGCCACCGTGGAGCTGCCACTGGCCCTGCCACGCCGGGTGGGCCGCTGGATCTATCGCGTGCAGGAGCGCGGCCCGCTGGAGCTGCCCTTCGGCACGATCGATGCGGTGCACGTGGTGCCGCAGCGCGATAACGCCAAGCCGGGCGAACTGGCGGTGGAGCTGTGGGTGGCGCCGGGCCTGCTGTACCTGCCGGTGCGCATCGTCATCCGCCAGGATGCCGACAACTACCTGGACCTGCGTCTGAAGACCGCGCCGCGCATCGCGGTGCTGAACGCGCCGTCCTCCTGAGGCCGGGCCGAACGCCTCTATCATCGGCCCATCCCCCCGATGAACCCGCTGCCCCAGGTGCTGGGGCGGCCCGCAGGAGACTTTCATGGCCTACGAATGCATCCTCACCGAGGTGCGCGGCGACGGCGCGCTCAAGACCGGCGTCATCACCCTCAACCGCCCCAAGCAGCTCAATGCGCTGAACGACCAGCTGATGGACGAGCTGGGCGCCGCGCTGCTGGCCTTTGACGCCGACGACACCATCGGCTGCATCGTGCTGACCGGCAACGAGAAGGCCTTCGCCGCCGGCGCCGACATCTCGCTGATGGCGGGCTACAGCCACATGGACGCCTTCAAGAAGGGCCACATCTCGCGCAACTGGGAGACCATCCGCCAGGTCCGCAAGCCGGTGATCGCCGCGGTGGGCGGCTTCGCGCTGGGTGGCGGCTGCGAGCTGGCGATGATGTGCGACGTGCTCATCGCTGCCGACAGCGCGAAGTTCGGCCAGCCCGAGATCAAGCTGGGCATCGTGCCCGGTGCCGGCGGCACGCAGCGCCTGCCGCGCGCCATCGGCAAGGCCAAGGCCATGGAGATGCTGCTGACCGGCCGCATGATGGGTGCCGACGAGGCCGAGCGCAGCGGCCTGGTCTCGCGCGTGGTGCCGGCCGCCAGCCTGCTGGATGAGGCCCTGGTCACCGCCGGCCAGATCAACGCCATGGGCCAGCCCAGCGTGATGATGATCAAGGAACTGGTCAACGAGGCCTTCGAGAGCGGCCTGTCCACCGGTGTGCGCTACGAGCGCCGGCTGTTCCACGCGCTGTTCGGCACCGAGGACCAGCGCGAAGGCATGGGCGCCTTCCTGGAAAAGCGCCCGGCCAGCTTCACCCACCGCTGAGTGGCCCGGCCCGCCGCCCAGCCCACCCCGGCGGCCCACGATCCGCTGGCCGCGGCGCGCGCTGCGCTGGCGCGCCAGTGCCCGCCGCCG
This sequence comes from Ideonella alba, assembly GCF_018069845.1. Lineage (NCBI taxonomy): Bacteria > Pseudomonadati > Pseudomonadota > Betaproteobacteria > Burkholderiales > Sphaerotilaceae > Ideonella > Ideonella alba. Next base: position 72,008 of record NZ_JAGQDD010000004.1, on the reverse strand, counting down.
GCCGCCTTGCGCGCGCAGGCCACTGCGCTGCGCGAGGGCCAGTCGCTGCTGGCCGACCTGGAACTGCGCCAGCACCTGGCCGCTCACCCGGACGACGCCGACGCCTGGTGGCTGGCCGCGCAGGCCAGCGAGCGCCTGGACCGCGCGCCGCAGGCGATCGAGCAGCTGCAGCGTTGCCTGGCGCTGGCACCGGGCCATGACCCGGCACGCTGGCGGCTGGTTGAGCTGCTGCTGCGCGACGAGGAACTGGCTGCGGCGCGCCAGCACCTGGATCAGCTGCTGAGCCACCAGCCGGCGCAAGCCCTGTTCCTGCACCACCAGGCCAATGTGCTGGAGCGCCTGGGGCAGGGTGATCAGGTCCTGCCGCTGGTCGAGCGCCTGCTGGCCACCGCGCCGAAACAGCCGGCCTTCCAGGTGCGCCTGGGCCATGCGCTGCGCGTGGCCGGCCGCAGCACCGACTGCGTGGCCGCTTACCGTGCCGCGCTGCGCCTGCAGCCCGACTGCGGCGCCGCCTGGGCAGCGCTGGCCAACCTGAAGACCTGGCGTTTCGACGACGCGGACCTGGCTACGCTGCGCCAGCGACTGGGCCGCCGCAGCCTGCCTGAATCCGAACGCCCGGCGCTGCAGTTCGCGCTGGCGCGCGCGCTGGAACTGCGCGCCGAGTACGCCGAGAGCTTTGCGCTGTACCACCAGGCCAATCGCAGCCTGCGCGCGCGCATCCACTACGATGCGGGCGCCCTGCAGGCCATGGTCGACGCCCAGATCCAGGGCCTGGACGAGGCCTTCTTCGCGCGCTGTGCGGGGCAGGGCGATCCGTCAGCAGCGGCGATCTTCATCGTCGGCCGCCCGCGCTCGGGCTCCACGCTGGTCGAGCAGATGCTGGCCAGCCACCCGGCGGTGGAGGGCACCTCCGAGCTGCCCTATGTGGGCCACCTGGCGCGCGTGCTGGCCGAGCGCCGCAGCGGCGAGCTCGGACCCGCGCATGTGCGCGCGCTGCTGCAGCAGCCGCCCGAGCGCTGGGCGGCGCTGGGGCAGGACTACCTGCGCCGAGCCGGCGCCCACCGCCACAGCGACCGCCCGCGCTTCATCGACAAGAAGCCCGCCAACGTGCTGCACCTGGGCCTGATCCGCGCGATGCTGCCCAACGCCGCCATCGTCGATGTGCGGCGCCACCCGGTGGCCACTGCCTGGTCGATGTACAGCGCCTACGGCCGTGGTGCGCTGGCGCTGGAGGAACTGGGCCAGTACTACCGCCACTACCTGCGCCTGGTCAGCCACGTGCAGCGCCTGCAGCCGGGCCGCGTGCTCACGCTGCACTACGAATCACTGGTGCAGCAGCCCGAGCCGGTGCTGCGCCAGTTGCTGGACCATCTGGGCCTGCCCTGGGACGCCGCCTGCCTGCGTTTCCACGAGAACACCCGCCAGGTCCTCACCCCCAGCTCCGAGCAGGTGCGCCGACCGCTGGACCCGCAGGCCGTCGACCACTGGCGCCACTTCGAGCCCTGGCTGGGGCCCCTGTTCGAGGCGCTGGGCGAGGCGGCCGACTATTCGCTGCCGGCCGGCGGCACCCGCGCCTGAGTCACTCCACCACCTTCACGTCCTTCCAGAAGGCGATGCGCCCCTGGATCTCGGCGGCTGCGTCCTTGGGCGCGGCGTAGGTCCAGGCGGCGTCGGGCAGGGCGTCGCCATCGACGAAGACGGTCATGTACGAGGCCTCGCCCTTCCAGCTGCACATGGTGCGGGTGTTGCTGGGCAGCAGGTACTGCGGCTTGACCGCCGAGGCGGGAAAGTAGTGGTTGCCTTCGACCAGCACGGTGTCGTCGCTCTCGGCGATGACGGTGTTCTTCCAGATGGCGCGCATCGGTGTCTCCTGGGTGGGTGGTTCAGCCCGGCAAAGAGCGGGCAGCGGTGCCCTGGGGCAGGGCCTTGACCAGCTCGCCGATCAGGCGGCTGGCCTGGCGCATCAGCGGCGTGGGGCGCTTGTGGGCCGAGCTGGCCAGGCACAGCACGCTGATCAGCGGCGGGTCGGTGATCGGACGCACGGCGAGTTCATCGCCCCGTCCCGAGGCGGCCACGGCGCTGGCGGTGAGCACCGCGTGGCCGTGTCCGGCGGCCACCAGGTCGACGATGGCGGCGATGCTGGAGACCTCCCATCGCACCTGCAGCGTCAGCCCGGCCAGCGTGGCCTGGCTGTCGAGCTGGCGGCGGATCACGTGCTGACGTTCGGGCAGCACCAGCGGCAGCGGTGCCAGATCGCGGAAGGGCAGCGGACCACGCGTGGCGTCGCGTGCGCGCTGCACCAGGCACAGCCGTTCTTCCAGCAGCGGACGGAACTCCAGGCCGGGCTGGGTCTCGGGGTTGTGCACCAGACCCAGGTCGACCCGGCCGGTGCTGATCCACTCGGCCACATGGCTGGACAGGCCTTCCACCAGGGCCAGCCGCGCGCGGGGCAACTGGCGCTCGAAGGATTCGATCAAGGGCAGGGTGAGCTGGCGGCCAATGCTGGGCGGCACACCAATCGTGACATGCCCCACCGGTTCGTCGCGGCTGGCCCCCATGTCGGCCCGCGCCTGGGCCACCTGCTGCAGGATCTCGGTGGCATGGCCGAACAGCCGCCGACCGGCATCAGTCAGCACCACGCCACGGCCGTTGCGCAGCAGCAGCGTCTCTCGCAGGTCGATCTCCAGCGCCCGCACCTGGCGGCTCAAGGCCGGCTGGGCAATGTCCAGCACCACCGCCGCCTTGCTGAAGCTGCCCAGCTCAGCCACGCTGACGAAGTACTCCAGCTGCTTGAGGTTCATGTGGGCGATTATCGACAGCTGGACCGGGTGCGGCTGCAAACTGCCCGTTGCAGTCAGTCGAAGTGGCTGACTGCAAAGGGGGTGGCGCAGACAAGGCCCAAGCGGCCAGGGGCTGGCGGCGCAGACGGTGGCGGTCGGCTTCGCCGACTCCCCTGCGGTGCTCGCCACCCCGGGGTGGTCGCCAAACTCGCTACGCTCACCTGCGGTTCGCTGCGCTCAGACAGTGTCGACCAAGTCAGTGCGCGAGGCGCGCCTGCGGCGCGCGCCCCGGGGCGGCTGCGCTCCTCGGCGCCCCCGACAGCGCCGCCAGCCCCTGGCCGCTCGGTCCTTGTCTGGGGCAGACGTTGCGGGACTGCTCGCCTGGGCAGTCTCAGGACGGTGACCAGCGAGGTGGGGGAAAGGGGTCGAACGAAGTCAAGGAGGAGGCCGCAGGCCGGGGGACATGAGAGAGACCCCTTTCCCCCACCTCGCCTCCGGCACCTCCGCGCGCAGTGACTGCTCCGGGCGGTGAGCGGTCTGCTATAGGTTAATAAGATACTTAACTGAGAAGTCAAAACAACTGACTTCCACTTATCGTAGGGTCTTTCTAGCATGCACTCCATCGCATCTCAGACGGAGACCCAGCATGGACCAATCGAACCGCTACGCCGACCTTAGCCTGCGCGAGGAGGACCTGATCAAGGGTGGGCGCCACATCCTGGTGGCCTACAAGATGAAGCCGAAGGCGGGGCATGGCTATCTGGAAGCGGCTGCTCACTTTGCGGCTGAGTCCTCCACTGGAACGAACGTCGAGGTCAGCACCACCGACGAGTTCACCAAGGGCGTGGACGCGCTGGTCTACTGGATCGACGAGGCCAACGAGGACATGCGGATCGCCTACCCGCTGGACCTGTTCGACCGCAACATCACCGACGGCCGGATGATGATGGTCAGCTTCCTGACCCTGGTGATCGGCAACAACCAGGGCATGGGCGACATCCAGCACGCCAAGATCATCGACTTCTGGATGCCGCCGCGCGCTATCCAGCTGTTCGACGGCCCGAGCAAGGACATCTCCGACCTGTGGCGGGTGCTGGGCCGGCCGGTCCACAACGGCGGCTACATCGCGGGCACCATCATCAAGCCCAAGCTGGGCTTGCGGCCGGAGCCCTTCGCCAAGGCGGCCTACGAATTTTGGCTGGGCGGCGACTTCATCAAGAACGACGAACCGCAGGGCAACCAGGTCTTCGCTCCGATGAAGAAGACCATCCCGCTGGTGGTGGACGCCATGCGCCGCGCGATGGATGAGACCGGTGAGGCCAAGCTGTTCTCGGCCAACATCACCGCCGACGACCACCACGAGATGATTGCCCGCGGCGAGTACATCCTCGAGCAGTTCGGCCCCGACGCCGACAAGGTGGCCTTCCTGGTGGACGGCTATGTGGGCGGCCCCGGCATGATCACCACCGCCCGCCGCAACTTCCCCAACCAGTACCTGCACTACCACCGCGCCGGCCATGGCGCCGTCACCAGCCCCAGCGCCAAGCGCGGCTACACCGCCTATGTGCTGGCCAAGATGTCGCGCCTGCAGGGGGCCAGCGGCATCCACGTGGGCACCATGGGCTACGGCAAGATGGAGGGCGAGAAGGACGACCGCGCGATCGCCTACATCATCGAGCGCGACAGCTACACCGGCCCGGTCTACCACCAGGAGTGGTTCGGCATGAAGCCCACCACGCCGATCATCTCGGGCGGCATGAACGCGCTGCGCCTGCCCGGCTTCTTCGAGAACCTGGGCCACGGCAACGTCATCAACACCGCGGGTGGCGGCAGCTACGGCCACATTGATTCGCCGGCCGCCGGTGCGCGCAGCCTGCGCCAGGCCTACGACTGCTGGAAGGCCAAGGCCGACCCGATCGAATGGGCCAAGGAGCACCGCGAGTTCGCGCGCGCCTTCGAGAGCTTCCCGAAGGACGCCGACGCCTTGTACCCGGGCTGGCGCGAGAAGCTGGTCGGCATCCACCGCTGAGCCCCGCCATGGACCCGCTGCACGATTGGCGCATCACCGCCGAGCCGCGCTACCAGCCGCAGGGCGACGAGGTGGCGCTGTTCGAGGCCGCCTGGGCCGCCCGGCTGCCGGTGATGCTCAAGGGCCCCACCGGCTGCGGCAAGAGCCGCTTCGTCGAGCACATGGCCTGGAAGCTGGGCCGGCCGCTGGTCACCGTGGCCTGCAACGAGGACATGACCGCCGCCGACCTGGTGGGCCGCTTCCTGCTGGAGCCTGACGGCACCCGCTGGCAGGACGGCCCGCTGACGCTGGCCGCGCGCCATGGCGGCATCTGCTACCTGGACGAGGTGGTCGAGGCGCGGCAGGACACCGTGGTCGTCATCCACGCACTGACCGACCACCGCCGCCAGCTGCCGCTGGACAAGAAGGGCGAACTGCTGCGCGCCCACCCGGATTTCCAGCTGGTCATCTCCTACAACCCCGGCTACCAGAGCCTGGTCAAGGACCTGAAGCCCAGCACCCGGCAACGTTTCTGCGCGTTTGATTTCGACTATCCCGCCGCGGCCCAGGAAGCCGCGGTGCTGGTGGCCGAAACCGGCGTGGCCGCACCCCTGGCCGCGCAACTCATCGAGGTGGCCCATGCGGCACGCCGTCTGAAGGGCCACGGCCTGGCCGAGGGCATCTCCACCCGGCTGCTGGTCAACGCCGGCACGCTGATCCAGCGCGGCGTGGCGCCCGCGGCGGCGGCCCGCATGGCGATGGTGCAGCCCATCACCGACGACGCCGACATCCGCGAGTCGCTGGAGCACGCGATCGACGCCTTGCTCGCCTGAAGGCCATGCTCGCCCCCCAGTCCAGCACCCGCCACCCGCTGTGGCGCGAACGCCTGGGCCGCGTCTTCCTCGAGGTGGACGCCGTCTTCGATGACGCGCTGGACCGCGGCCTGCCGCTGCTCAGCGACACCGGCGCTGGCGAGTGGATGGACCTGTGCGCCTGGCTGGCCCGCCTGGGCCGAGGTCCCGAGCCCGTGCTGGCCGCACTCGAGGCCTGGCCCGAGGTCGCCCACGCCGCCGGCGAAGCGGTCATGCATCCGCTGCGCGAGGCCATCGGCACGTTCCAGAAATCACCCAACGGCCGCGCCATCGCGCCGCTGCTGCAGAGCCTGCCCGCGGTGGCGCGGCGCCTGCCGTCCGAGCCCGCGCTGCGCCGCTACCTGCAACTGGTGGTGGGGCTGATGCAGCGCACCAGCGTGTCCATCCACGGCCGCCACGCCACCGAGCCCAGCCCCGGCCTGCCGGCGCTGCTGCAGGCCGCGCCGCGCCTGGTGGCCCAGGTGCCGCTGGACGGCCTGGCGCGCTGGATCGAGGCCGGCATCCGCGCCCACGGCGGCCACCCGCAGCGCCAGATCGCCTTCTTCGCCGCCGAATCCGACGACAGCCGTGCCCTGCTGCAGCGCGAGCGCCACGGCACGCTGCTGATGGATGCCCAGCGCCGCCTGCAGTGCACGCTGCAGTCGCTGTGGCAGTGGGACGCCACGCTGGTCCCGCAACCGGTGGACGCCGAGGCCCCGCTGCCCCAGCCCTGGCTGGCCAACGACGGCGACGCTGACACCCCGCTGTGGGGCCTGCGCCTGCCCGAGGTGCTGGACGAGGTGAACGGCATCAGCGCCAGCACCCGCTACCGCCTGATGATCGGCCACCTGGCACTGCACCGCCGCCACAGCCAGGCGCTGGTGGCAGACAACTGGAGCCCGCTGCAGCGCCTGGCCGTGGAATGCCTGGAAGATGCCCGCGTGGACCGGGCCCTGCTGCAGCGCTGCCCCGGCCTGCGCAGCGCCATGCAGGCGCTGCACCCCTGCCCGACGCTGGACAGCGTGGATGAATCGCGCCAGAGCGGCCTGCGCGTGCGCCTCACGCGGCTGTCGCACGCGCTGCTGTTCGGCGCGCCCAAGGACGTGCTCGAGGACGAGACGCTGGCCGCCTTCGACGCTGCGCTGGCTGACGGCGCCGACAGCACGGCGATGTCCCGCCTGGCGCTGGGCTGGGCCGCACGCAGCCGCCGCGCCAGCGACCAGTTCGCCGACGTGGTGTTCGACGGCACCCAGGTCGACTGGCGCGACGACAACCGCCACCTCTGGCGCTTCATCGAGGACGGCGACGAGGAACAGTCCTTCGACGACGCCGCCCGCCGCCTGCCACACCACGACGAGCACGGCCTGCCCCCGCGCCGACATCCCGAGTGGGACGAGGGCGCGCAGCAGCTGCGCCCCGACTGGGTCAGCGTCTACGACCATCTGCAGCCCGCCGGCGATGCGTCCGAGATCGATCGGCTGCTGCAGCGCCACGCCGGCACCGCGCGTCACCTGCAGCGGCTGCTGCAGCACCTGCGCCCGCAGGACCGCGCGCGCCTGCGCCGCCAGGTGGAGGGCAGCGAACTGGACCTGGACGCCGCGGTGCGCGCCCTGGTGGACGCCCGCGCCAGCGGCCAGGCGGTGGACACCCGGGTGCAGATGAGCACCCGCCCCGAGGGCCGGCGCTTCGCGGTCACGCTGCTGCTGGACCTGTCGGCGTCGGTCAACGACCCGGTGCCCGGCGCACCGGGCGAGACCGTGCTGTCGCTCAGCCGCGCCGCCGTCGCGCTGCTGGCGCAGGCGGTGGACGCGCTGGGCGACCAGCTGGCCATCGTCGGCTTCCACTCCAACACCCGCCATGAGGTGCGTATGTGGCACCTCAAGGGCTTTGGCGAGCGCTGGTCCGACGGCCACCCCGCCGCCCGTCTGGCGGGCGTGCAAGGCGCCTTCAGCACCCGCCTGGGCGCCGCACTGCGCCACGCCGGCGATGCGCTGCTGGCCCGCCCCGCCGACCAGCGCCTGATGCTGGTGCTGACCGACGGTGTGCCCAGCGATGTCGACGCGCCGGACCCGCAGCACCTGGTGGCCGATGCCGCGCATGCCGTGCGCACGCTGGCCGGCCAGGGCCTGCCGGTGCACGCGGTCAGCGTGGACCGCGCGGCGGACGACTACCTGCGGCGCATCTTCGGCAAGCGCTTCAGCGTGGTCGACCGGGTGGAGCAGTTGCCGCGGCGGCTGCCGGAAGTCTTCGCCGCGCTGACCCGCTGACGCCCCGCGCATCCCGCGTTTGCCAGTCTGGCGGCGCGCCTGGGTGGCCCGCAGAATCGTCCGCATCCGTCGTGCCATCCCGGCCGCCGGCCACGACCACAGCGAGAGGATGCCGGCCATGATGAACACCCCCACCCGTTTGGATGCTTCGCCCATGCTCCACCAGGAGCCGGCACGTCGCGCGCGCCAATGGCTTCGGACATGGACGCTGGCGGGTGGGCTGCTGGCCGCGGCGGCCTGCCAGGCCGCCCCCTACACCTTCACCGACCTGGGCACCCTGGGCGGTACCTCCAGCAGCGCGACCAGCATCAACGCCGCCGGCCAGGTGGTGGGCTGGAGCCAGATGCCCGATGGCTCCCAGCGGGGCTTTCTCTGGCAGGCGGGCACGATGACCAACCTGGGCACGCTGGGCGGCAGCAGCAGCGGGGCGCAGTCGATCAATGATGCCGGCCAGATCGCCGGCTATTCGCTGCTGGCGGGCGACCGCGACCTGCACGTGGTGCGCTGGGACGGCCTGACACCCACCGACCTGGGCACGCTGGGCGGCACCGCCGGCTATGGCAACGGGATCAACGCCAAGGGCGACGTGGTGGGCGAATCCACGCGCACCGGCGACCAGCAGTCGGTGGCAGGCCGCTGGAGCCAGGGCCAGGCCACCGACCTGGGCACCATCGGTGGCCAGACCAGCGCCGCCTATGCGGTCAACACCCGGGGCGTGGTGGTGGGCTACAGCAGCACCGCGGGCGACAGCGGCACGCGCGGTGTGGTCTGGGACCAGGGCACGGCCACCGCGCTGCCCACGCTGGGCGGCAACCTGGGCTTTGCCCTGGGCATCAACCGCAGTGGCACTGTGGTGGGCTACGCCAGCGTGCCCGGCGACACCGCCCTGCGCGCCGTGAGCTGGACCTTGGGCGTGGCCACCGACCTGGGCACGCTGGGCGGCGACAACAGCCAGGCCCAGGGCATCAACCGCCGCGGCCACATCGTCGGCGCCAGCCAGGCCACCGGGGGGTTCTTCTACCGCGCCACGCTGTGGAAGGGCAAGCGCGTCATCGACCTGAACGACCTGCTGGACGCGCCCACCCGCGCCGCCGGCTGGGTGCTGACCAGTGCGACGGCGATCAACAACCTGGGCTGGATCGTCGGTCAGGCGCAGAACACCCTCAGCGGGCAATCCCGGGCGTATCTGCTGACGCCCTGAGGGGCACTCACCGGGCGTAGGATGGGGCCATGCGCGCCCTTGCTTCTGCCACGCTGGCCCTGTTGCTCTGCGCCTGCGCCACGCCGTCCCGCTGGACCACCGGCGAGCCGCTGAACGGCGTGGTCGCCCGCCTGGGCTACCCGACCTACGAGTTCCCCGGCGAGAACGGCCAGCGCGTGCTGGAGTACGCGACCGGCCCCTTCGGCAAGTTCACCTACCAGCTGCGCTTCGCCGCGGACGAGCGCCTGCTGTCGGCCGAGCAGGTGCTGACCGAGGCGAACTTCGCCACCATCGTCGCGGGCATGAGCACCGAGGACCTGCGCCGGCGCATCGGGCCGCCGGCCAAGCGCTTCCGCGTGGCGCGGCCGCCGCAAACGGTCTGGGCCTACCGCTACGACGCGCCCTTCTGCCAGTGGTTCATGGTGGGCGTGGGCGACGATGGCCGGGTGATGGACACGGCCTACGGGCCCGATCCGGCCTGCGAGGTCAACGACGGCGATCTGCTGTCGATGGGCCGGCGGCGCTGAGCGCCGGCGGGCTCAGCCCTCGGCGGTTGGCTGCAGCCACGGCCGGTCGTGCTCGGCCAGGTAGTTCTCGCCCTCTTCGATGATGAAGTAGCGAAAGGCCTCGGCCGCAGGTGACAGCACCCGCGAGGGCAGGTGCACCACGTTCCAGGTGCGGATGACCGGCGTGTCTTCCACATGCACCAGCTCGATCTCGCCGGCCCGCAGCTCCAGCCCCAGCGTGTGCAGGCTCAGGAAGCTCAGGCCCATGCCGGCCATCACCGCCTGCTTGATGGTCTCGTTGCTGGGCATCTCCATGGCGATGCGCGGCTCCACGCGGTGGGCCTGGAAGAAGCGGTCCATCAGCGCGCGGGTGCCGCTGGCGGGCTCGCGCACGATCAGCGGGTAGTTGGCCAGCGCCGACACCGGCGGGTGGCCGCTGCGGAAGATCGGGTGCCGGGGCGGCGCCACGAAGACATGCGGGTGGGCGGCAAAGGGCTCGGCGCGCGTGGCCAGCTCCTTCGGCGGGCGGCCCATGATGGCCAGGTCCACCTCGGCGGTCGCCATCAGCGCCACCAGTTGCTCGCGGTTGGAGCTGACCTGCAGCTTCACCTCCACGCCGGGGTGCTCCTCCCTGAACCGGGTCAGCAGGCGCGGCACGAAGTACTTGGCGGTGCTGACCATGCCCACGGTCAGGATGCCGGTCTCCAGCTTGCGAAAACGGGCCATCGCCACATCGGCGTCCTTCAGCGTGGCCAGCAGGCGCTTGGCGTAGACCAGGAAGTACTCGCCGGCGGTGGTCAGGCTGACCTTGCGGCCCTGGCGGTCGAACAGCGGCAGCTCGATCGCCGCCTCCAGTTCCTTGACCTGCATGGTCACCGCGGGCGGGGTCAGGTGCAGGGCTTCGGCGGCGCGGACAAAGCTCAGGTGGCGCGCCACCTCCGTGAAAACCCGGAGCTGGCGGAAGGTCACGGTCTTCATTAAGTTCTCCTGAATCAGGAGCCAAATATCAATGAATTTACCTTAAACGACCGCGTTTCTACATTCGGTCCTCATCGGCCTGTCCACACCAGGCCCCCGCCAAGAAGTGATCCCAGGAGACCCGCCATGCCACTGTCCAACCGCAGCACGCTGACCCAGTACCTGATCGAGGAGCGGCGCCGCTTTCCCGGGGCCAGCGGCGCGCTCAATGCGCTGATCCTGGACGTGGCGCTGGCCTGCAAGGCCATTGCCCGGGCCGTGGCCTTTGGCGAACTGGGCGGCACGATGGGCGACGCCATGCCCAGCGTGCAGGCTGGCCAGGTCAATGTGCAGGGCGAGGTGCAGAAGCGCCTGGACGTGATCAGCAACGAGGTCTTCATCCGCCGCAACGAGTGGAGCGGCCTGCTGGCCGGCATGGCCTCGGAAGAGATGGAGCTGCCCTACCAGATCCCCGCCAGCTACCCGCGCGGCAAGTACCTGCTGGTGTTCGACCCGCTGGACGGCTCCAGCAACATCGACGTCAACGTGTCGGTGGGCAGCATCTTCTCGATCCTGCGCGCGCCCGACGACGTGATCAAGAGCGGCCGCGACGTGACCGAGGCCGACTTCCTGCAGCCCGGCGCCACCCAGGTTGCCGCCGGCTATGCGCTGTACGGCCCCACCACGATGCTGATGCTCAGCGTGGGCAACGGCGTGGCCGGCTTCACGCTGAACCCCAACCTGGGCGAGTTCATGCTGACGCACAGCGATGTGCGCGTGCCCGAGGACACCCGCGAGTTCGCGATCAACGCCAGCAACAGCCGCTTCTGGGAGCCGCCGGTCAAGCGCTATGTGGACGAATGCCTGGCCGGCGCCACCGGCCCGCGCGGCAAGGACTTCAACATGCGCTGGATCGCCAGCATGGTGGCCGAGGCGCACCGCATCCTGATGCGCGGCGGCGTCTTCATGTACCCGCGCGACATGAAGGACCCGAGCAAGCCCGGCCGCCTGCGCCTGCTCTACGAGGCCAATCCGGTGGGCTTCCTGATGGAGCAGGCGGGTGGGCGCGCCTCCACCGGCCGCCAGCCGGTGCTGGGCGTCAAGCCCAGCGGCCTGCACCAGCGCATCGGCCTGGTGTTCGGCTCGAAGAACGAGGTCGAGCGCATCGAGCGCTACCACCACGAGCCGGCCGCCAAGGAAAGCGCCAACCCGCTGTTCAGCGAGCGTTCGCTGTTCCGCGACTGACGCGCCGGCCCGCACCGCATTCGATTCACAGGAGACCCACCATGCACCACCGCCGTTGTTCACCGAGCCGGGCCGAGCGCCGGGCCGCCCCAAGCCGGCCCGCATCCCCTCGGGGGATCGGCCAACGTAACCGTTGGACGAGGGGCTGACATGTCAGAACGACATCCCATCATCGCCATCACCGGCTCCTCCGGTGCCGGCACCTCGTCGGTGACCCGCACCTTCGAGAACATCTTCCGCCGCGAGGCCGTCATCGCCGCGGTGATCGAGGGCGACAGCTTCCACCGCTACGACCGCCTGGAGATGCGCAAGCGCCAGGCCGAGGCCGAGAAGGCGGGCGACAAGCACTTCAGCCACTTTGGCCCCGAGAACAACCTGTTCCCCGAACTGGAGCAACTGTTCCGCAGCTACGGCGAAACCGGCACCGGCAAGCGCCGCAAGTACCTGCACGACCCCGGCGAGGCTGCGCCCTACAAGCAGGACCCGGGCACCTTCACGCCCTGGGAAGACCTGCCCGAAGGCACCGACCTGCTGTTCTACGAGGGCCTGCACGGCGCCGTGGTCACGCCCGAGATCAACATCGCCCGCCACCCCGATCTGCTGATCGGTGTGGTGCCGGTGATCAACCTCGAGTGGATCCAGAAGCTCTACCGCGACAAGAACGTGCGCGGCTACAGCGCCGAGGCGGTGACCGACACCATCCTGCGCCGCATGCCCGACTACGTGCACTACATCTGCCCGCAGTTCGCCCACACGCATGTCAACTTCCAGCGCGTGCCGGTGGTCGACACCTCCAACCCCTTCATCGCCCGTGACATTCCCACGCCGGACGAATCGATCTGCGTGATCCGCTTCTCCAACCCCAAGGGCATCGACTTCCCCTACCTGCTCAACATGGTCAACAACTCCTGGATGAGCCGGGCCAACACGCTGGTGGTGCCGGGGGGCAAGATGGAGCTGGCGATGCAGCTGATCTTCACGCCCTACATCTGGCGAATGATGGAGCGGCGCAAGCGCGCGCTCGGGGCGATCTAAGCCCCCCCGAAGCGTCCTGGCGGCCGCTTCCCCCCCGGGGCACCGCTGGCGGACCGGCAGAGCCGGATCCGCGGTGGTCGCTGGACACGATGACTGCGGACCGCGGGTGCAGCCTGTCGCTGTGCTGGTGGACAACTTCCTTCTCTCTTGGAGCCGGTGATGGCATCGAATTCTTCGGACCGTGTGGTCCGTGCGGACAATGGGCAACGCCATGTGCTGGCCAATGCGCTGCGCGCGCTGGCGATGGACGCGGTGCAGCAGGCCAACTCGGGGCACCCGGGCGCGCCGATGGGCATGGCCGAGATGGCCGAGGCGTTGTGGCACCGCCATCTGAAGCACAACCCCTCCAACCCGCAGTGGTGGGACCGCGACCGCTTCGTGCTGTCCAACGGCCACGCCAGCATGCTGCTGTACGCGCTGCTGCACCTCACCGGCTACCCGCTGCCGATGGACGAGCTGAAGAAGTTCCGCCAGCGCGGCAGCCTCACCCCCGGCCACCCCGAGGTGGACCACACGCCGGGCGTGGAAACCACCACCGGCCCGCTGGGACAGGGCATCACCAACGCGGTGGGCATGGCGCTGGCCGAGAAGCTGCTGGCCGACGAGTTCAACCGCCCCGGCCACACCCTCATCGACCACCGCACCTGGGTCTTCCTGGGCGATGGCTGCCTGATGGAAGGCATCAGCCAGGAAGCGATTTCTCTGGCGGGCGCCTGGAAGCTGGGCAAGCTGGTGGCGATGTACGACGACAACGGCATCAGCATCGACGGCGGTGTCACGCCCTGGTTTGCCGACGACACGGCAGCGCGCTTCCGCGCCTGTGGCTGGCACGTCATCGGCCCGGTCGATGGCCATGACGTGAACGCGCTGGACGCGGCCATCACCGCGGCCAAGGGTCAAAGTGCCCAGCCCACGCTGATCATCTGCCGCACCACCATCGGCAAGGGCTCGCCGGCCCGCGAAGGCACGGCCAAGGCGCACGGCGAGCCGCTGGGCACCGCCGAGATCGCCGCCACCCGCGAGGCCCTGGGCTGGAGCGCCGCGCCGTTCGAGCTGCCGGCCGATGTGGCCGCCCAATGGGACGCGCGCGGCCGCGGCGCCGATGCGGAAGGCGAATGGCGTGCGCGCTGGGCGGCCTACCGCAAGCTCTTCCCGACCGAGGCGCGCGAGCTGGAGCGGCGCATGGCCGGCGAGCTGCCGCTGGGCTTCGAGGCCGACTGGATCAGCACCGTGGCTGCGGTGCAGCAGCGTGGCGAGACGGTGGCCTCACGCAAGGCCTCGCAGCAGGCGATTGCCGAGCTGGGCCCGCGCCTGCCCGAACTGCTCGGCGGCTCGGCCGATCTCACCGCGTCCAACCTGACCGACTGGCCGGGCTGTGGCGCCGTGCGTGGCGGTGAGCCGGGCGGGCGCCACATCAACTACGGCGTGCGCGAGTTCGGCATGTCGGCCATCATGAACGGCATCGCGCTGCATGGCGGGTTCATCCCCTTCGGCGGCACCTTCATGACCTTCAGCGACTACAGCCGCAACGCCATCCGCATGGCGGCGCTGATGAACCGTCGCGTGGTGCATGTGCTGACGCACGACTCGATCGGCCTGGGCGAGGACGGACCGACCCACCAGCCGGTGGAGCATGCGTCCAGCCTGCGCCTGATCCCCAACCTCGACGTCTGGCGCCCCTGCGACGCCGCCGAGACCTTCGTCGCCTGGGGCCACGCGCTGATGAGCCGCAGCCGGCCCAGCGCGCTGCTGCTGTCGCGCCAGAACCTGCCGGCACAGCCGCGCACGCCCGAGCAGACCGCGGCCATCCGACGCGGCGGCTACGTGCTGTCCGACCGCCCGCAGCCGCGCGCGGTGATCGTGGCCACCGGCTCCGAGGTGGCGCTGGCGATGCAGGCGCAGGCGCTGCTGGACGAGCGCGGCGTGGCGGTGCGGGTGGTCTCGATGCCCTCGACCTCGGTCTTCGACCAGCAGGACAGTGCCTGGCGCCAGGCGGTGCTGGGCCGCCACCTGCCGCGCGTGGCGGTGGAGGCGGGCAGCAGCAAGCTGTGGGCGGCGTACGGCTGCCAGGCGGTGCTGGGCATCGACCGCTTCGGCGAATCGGCCCCAGGCCCCACCCTGATGAAAGCCTTCGGCTTCACCGCCGATCACCTCGCGGCCCTGGTGGCCGAGGAGATCGAGCGCGAGCCGCAGATCGAGCGATCTTCCAACTGACCGGGGCCCCGCCATGCGTTACAGCGTCATCACTTTCGACCTTGACGGCACGATGGTCGACACCGCCGACGAGATTGCCGAAGCGGCCAACCGCACGCTGGCCGAGTTCGGCGTGCCGCGCCAGGACCCGGCGATGATCACCGGCTTCATCGGCCACGGCGCGCGTCACATGATGATGCGGCTGATGGCCCATGTGCTGCTGGAGCAGCCCGAGCGCGCCGACACCTTGCGCCCCGATGCGGTGCTGGCCCGGCTGGACGCCCACTACGGCGCCACCGCGGGCCTCACCGCCAAGCCCTACCCGGGCTGCCGTGACGCGCTGCGCACGCTGCGCGAGCACGGCGTGCGCGTGGCCTGCCTGACCAACAAGGAACACCGCTACGCCACCAAGGTGCTGCGCAGCTGCGGCCTGGCCGACATGCTGGACTACGTGGTCGGCGGCGACCTGCTGCCACAGAAGAAGCCCGACCCCGCCGGCCTGCACCATGTGCTGGGCGTGCTGGGCGGCCAGACCCACCGCGCCGCCCATGTGGGGGATTCGCGCACCGACGTCGAGACCGCGCGGGCTGCCGGTGCCGAGGCCTGGGCCGTGCCCTGGGGCTACAACAGCGGCGAGCCGATCCAGCTGGCCCACCCCGACCGCGTCTTCAACAGCCTGCCCGAGATCGCCGAACTGGTGATCGAGGCCAACCGCGCCTGGGGCTATGCGCCCGCGCTGTCATGAATCCGCCTGAACTGACGAGACCCCACCCATGACCCTCAAGATCGGAATCAACGGCTTCGGCCGCATCGGCCGCATGGTGTTCCGCGCCGCCATCCAGAACTTCGCCAAGGACGTGCAGATCGTCGGCATCAACGACCTGCTCGAGCCCGACTACCTGGCCTACATGCTGAAGTACGACAGCGTGCATGGCCGCTTCAAGGGCGAGGTCTCGGTCGACGGCAACCACCTCGTGGTCAACGGCCAGAAGATCCGCCTGACCGCGGTGAAGAACCCGGCCGAGCTGGCCTGGGGCGACGTGGGTGCCGACATCGTCATCGAGTCCACCGGCCTGTTCCTGACCAAGGAAACCGCCGAGGCCCACCTGAAGGCCGGTGCCAGGAAGGTGATCATGTCGGCCCCGTCGAAGGACGACACGCCGATGTTCGTCTACGGCGTCAACGACAAGACCTACGCCGGTCAGGCCATCATCTCCAACGCCAGCTGCACCACCAACTGCCTGGCCCCGGTGGCCAAGGTGCTCAACGACAGCTTCGGCATCAAGCGCGGCCTGATGACCACGGTGCACGCCGCCACCGCCACGCAGAAGACCGTGGACGGCCCGAGCAACAAGGACTGGCGCGGCGGCCGCGGCATCCTGGAGAACATCATCCCCAGCAGCACCGGTGCCGCCAAGGCGGTGGGCGTGGTGATCCCCGAGCTGAACAAGAAGCTCACCGGCATGGCCTTCCGTGTGCCCACCAGCGACGTGTCGGTGGTGGACCTGACGGTGGAGCTGAACCAGGAAGCCTCGTACGCCGACATCTGCGCCGCGATGAAGGCCGCCTCTGAGGGCGCCATGAAGGGCGTGCTGGGCTACACCGAGGACAAGGTGGTGGCCACCGACTTCCGCGGCGAGTCCTGCACCTCGGTGTTCGACGCCGAGGCCGGCATTGCGCTGGACAAGACCTTCGTCAAGGTCGTGGCCTGGTACGACAACGAGTGGGGCTACTCGAACAAGTGCCTGGAGATGGCGCGCGTCATCGGGAAGGACCTGCGATGAAGGTGCTGCGCTTCGAGGACCTGGCGAACGACGGCCAGGCGCGTGGGCGGCGCGTCTTCATCCGCGCCGACCTGAACGTCCCGCAGGACGACGCCGGAAACATCACCGAAGACACCCGCATCCGCGCCTCGGTGCCCTGCATTGCGATGGCGCTGCAAGGCGGTGCCGCGGTGATGGTGACCTCGCACCTGGGCCGCCCCACCGAGGGAGAGTTCAAGCCCGAAGATTCTCTGGCCCCGGTCGCCCAGCGCCTGGGCGAGCTGCTGGGCCGCGAGGTGAAGCTGGTGGCCAACTGGGTGGACGGCGTGGCGGTAGAGCCCGGCGAGGTGGTGCTGCTGGAGAACTGCCGCGTCAACAAGGGCGAGAAGAAGAACAACCCCGAGCTGGCGCAGAAGATGGCCGCGCTGTGCGACATCTTCGTGCACGACGCCTTCGGCACCGCCCACCGCGCCGAGGCCAGCACCTACGGCATCGCCCAGTTCGCCAAGATCGCCTGCGCGGGCCCGCTGCTGGCCGCCGAGATCGATGCGATCAGCAAGGCCCTGGCCAACCCGAAGCGCCCGCTGGTGGCCATCGTCGCGGGCAGCAAGGTCAGCACCAAGCTGACCATCCTGCAAAGCCTGGCCAAGAACGTGGATGGCCTGATCGTGGGTGGCGGCATCGCCAACACCTTCATGCTGGCCGCCGGCCTGAAGATCGGCAAGAGCCTGGCCGAGCCCGACCTGCTGGGCGAGGCCACCGCGGTGATCGCCGCGATGAAGGCCCGAGGTGCCGAGGTGCCCATTCCTGAGGACGTGGTCACCGCCAAGGCCTTCGCGGCCGACGCGCCGGCCACCGTCAAGGCAGCCACCGAGGTGGCGGATGACGACCTGATCCTGGACATCGGCCCGAAGACCGCGGCCAGGCTGGCGGCGCAGCTCAAGGCCGCGGGCACCATCGTCTGGAACGGCCCGGTGGGCGTGTTCGAGTTCGACGCCTTCGCCAAGGGCACCGAGGCCATCGCCCGCGCGATCGCCGAGTCGGACGCCTTCAGCATCGCCGGCGGCGGCGACACGCTGGCGGCGATCGCCAAGTACGGCATCGAGCAGGACGTGGGCTACATCTCCACCGGCGGCGGCGCCTTCCTGGAGGTGCTGGAGGGCAAGACCCTGCCGGCTTTCGAGATCCTCAGCCGCAGGGCGGCCTGACACCCCATTCGCAACCAGGAGACTGCCATGGCACTCATTTCACTGCGCCAGATGCTGGACCACGCCGCCGAGCACGGCTACGGCGTGCCGGCCTTCAACGTCAACAACCTCGAGCAGATCCACGCGATCATGCAGGCGGCGCAGGCCACCGACAGCCCGGTGATCCTGCAGGCCAGCGCCGGTGCGCGCAAGTACGCCGGCGAGGCCTACCTGCGCCACATGGTGCTGGCGGCGATCGAGACGCACCCGGACATCCCGGTGTGCCTGCACCAGGACCACGGCGCATCGCCTGCGGTGTGCATCCAGGCGATCCGCTCGGGTTTCTCGAGCGTGATGATGGACGGCTCGCTGATGGAGGACGCCAAGACGCCGGCCAGCTACGACTACAACGTGAACGTCACCGCCAAGGTCTGCGAGATGGCCCATGCGGTGGGCGTGAGCGTCGAGGGTGAGCTGGGCTGCCTGGGCTCGCTGGAAACCGGTGATGCCGGCGAGGAGGACGGTGTCGGCGCGGTCGGCAAGCTCAGCCACGACCAGATGCTGACCGACCCGACCGAGGCGAAGGACTTTGTCGCGCGCACCGGGGTGGATGCGCTGGCGATTGCCATCGGCACCAGCCACGGCGCCTACAAGTTCACCCGCCCGCCCACCGGCGAGGTGCTGGCGATCGACCGCATCGCGCAGATCCACGCCGCCATTCCCCACACCCACCTGGTGATGCACGGCAGCTCCAGCGTGCCGCAGGAATGGCTGGCGATCATCCGCCAGTACGGTGGTGACATCAAGGAGACCTACGGCGTGCCGGTGGAGGAGATCGTGCGCGGCATCGCCAGCGGCGTGCGCAAGGTCAACATCGACACCGACATCCGGCTGGCGATGTTCGGTGCGATGCGCCAGCTCTTCGCCACCCAGCCGGCCGAGTTCGACCCGCGCAAGGCGCTGGCCGCGGCCACCAAGGCGGCGCAGGGCATCTGCCAGGCGCGCTTCGAGGCCTTCGGCTGCTCCGGCCAGGCCAGCCGGATCAAGCCGGTGGCGCTGGACGCCATGGTCCGCCGCTACCAGTGAGACGGGCATGCTGAAGGCCCTGCTGTGGGATGTTGACGGCACGATCGCCGAGACCGAGCGTGACGGCCACCGCGTGGCCTTCAACCTGGCCTTTGCTGAACTGGGCCTGGACTGGGGCTGGGACGAGCGGCGCTATGGCGAGCTGCTGCAGGTCACCGGCGGGCGCGAGCGCCTGCTGGCCGACATGCGCACCCGCGCCGATGCGCCGGCCAGCACCGCCGAGCGCGAGACCCTGGCGCTGCGCCTGCATGCGGCCAAGAACCGCCACTACGCTGCGCTGGTGACGCAGGGCCGCATCGACGCGCGCCCCGGCGTGCTGGGCCTGATGCGCGAGGCCGCGGCCGCCGGTCTGCGCCAGGCCATCGTCACCACCACCAGCCGCAGCAATGTCGACGCGCTGATGCCGCGCCTGCTGGGCGAGGACTGGCGGACCCTGTTCGAGGTGGTGCTGTGCGGCGAGGACGTGGCCCGCAAGAAACCCGACCCCGAGGTCTATGACCGCGCGCTGGCGCGGCTGCGGCTGGCGCCAGGGCAGGCGCTGGCGATCGAGGATTCCACCCCCGGCGGTCAGGCGGCGCAGGCCGCGGCGGTGCCGGTGATGCTGCGCCCCAGCGTCTACTTCCCGGCGCGCGAACTGCCCGAGGGCTGGCGTGGCTGGTTCTGCGGGCCGCAGCAGGCGCTGAGCGTGCCGGTGCTGCGCGAGCACCACGCGGCCTGCACGGCGCTGGCTCAGCGCGGGGTATAGACCGGCGCGCTGGCGCCAGTGGCCGGCGGCGGCACGGCCGGCCGGGCCGAGAGCACAGGCGGCGGCAGCGTGGGCGCCGCGGGCGCGGCCTGGGCGTTGCCGCCAGCCGCCTTGCTGACCCGGGCGCGGTAACCGTCGCTGACCACGGTGACCGCATCACCGGGCTGGAAGACCTCGGCGCCCTGGCCCTGCACGATCATGCGCTTGTCGCCGTTGCGCATCTGCAGCGTCAGCTCGATGCCGTTGCTGCGCGTGGCGTCGCGCTCGATCGCGTTGCCCAGCATCGCGCCGGCCACGAAGCCGACGATGCTGCCGACGAAGCCGTCACGGTAGCCGCCGATCTGTGAACCCGCGACACCACCCACCACCGCGCCGATGGCCGAGCCGCCGCCGCTCTGGTGGCCGTCAATGGTCACCGGGCGCACGGCCACCACGGTGGCTTCCTGCACCGATTGCAGGCGCTGGGTCTGGTAGACCGGCACCCGGTCCGGGGAGGTGACGACGCAGCCGCCCAGGGCAAGGGTCAGCAGGCTCAGCGGCAACAGGCGCGAAGGGTTCATCACGGGGCAACGATCCAGGGGGGTCTCGGGTTGACAGTGCCGATTGTCGGCGCGGGCGGGCATCGGGGGTGCTGCCCGAATGTCAAGGAATGTGTCGGCCGCCAGGGCCCCCCGCACATGGGGGGCCCGAAAGCTCGGCAGGCGCGGCATCTCGGGGTATTCTGGCCCACGCTGGCGACGCCCTGTGCCGCGCGGAGACCCGAGATGGCCGACAAGATCCTGACCGAAGCCGAGTGGAAGAAGTTTGCCAAGGGGCGCACCGTCAAGGACGCGGCCCTGCTCAAGGCCATGGCCGAGCTGGCCAAGGCCGAGCGCGCCGGGCCGGACGCCGTGCTCAAGGCCCTGGACGAGCTGGAGAAGCAGGCCGACGCGCTGGCCAAGGCCCACAAGGCCGACAAGGAGGTCGCCAGCCAGGTGGCCGACATCGGCAAGGCCGTGGCCAAGCAGCGCAAGCTGTCCGAGCAGGAGGCCAAGGCGGCCGCCAAGGCCCAGGAAGAGGCCGAGGACGACGAGTCCAGCCCGGCCCAGCTGACCACCAAGCTGATCCCGCTGATGCGCGAGGTCCGCAAGGGCAACCCGATGCACGCGCTGATCGCCTTGGGCGGGCCGCTGGCGGCGGTGCTGCTGTCACGCCGCCCGATCACCGCCAGCTCGCGCAAGCTGCTGGCCGGCGAGTTCGATGGCGGCAGCATCAAGTACTTCCCGGCGCAGTGCATCTTCGAGGCCAACAGCCACACCTTCGTGCTGGAGACGCTGCCCGCCGGCATCGCCAAGAAGCTGAAGGCGGCGCTGCTCAAGCAGACCGAGCAGCGCTACAAGGTGCGCGCCCGTGGCGCCGACCCGAACGAGGTGGACGACGACGGTGACCTGGTCGAGCCCGACGACCTGGCCGAGGACAGCGCCGATGCGCCGCGCTCGCGCGGCGAGGCGCTGGCCGCGCACGCCGACGACGAGCCCGACACGGGCGACACGGCGACGCGCGGAAGTTCCGACGGCGAGCGCACCGACACCCCCACCGATACCTCCCCGGACACGCCGTCCGACCCCGTGGCCGACCCGGAGCAGGTCCGCTTCGACGCCCGGCTGCGCGAGATGCGCGCCTCGATCGAGCGGTTCGCGGCCTCAGGCGTGGCCGAGGTGGCCAAGCTCAAGCCCCTGCTGGACTTCGCCACCGGCAAGGCCGCTGAAGGGCTGCACCGCGCTGCCCACCAGGGTCTGGACGCGGTGGCCAAGCTGATCGAGAAGGCGGCCCCCAAGGTCGGCGCCGAGACCGCAACCGCCGCGGGCGACGGCATGACCGGCTTCAAGTCCCGCATCACCGAGCTGACCGCGGCGCTGAAGACCGCGCTGGACGCCGGCCGCGACGGCGCTGCCGAGCAGCGCGCCCGGATGGCGCAGGCGGTGGCGGCCGCGGGCAAGCAGGCCTTCGACCAGGCCCATGGCCTGCTGGATGAGGTCGAGGCCTGGCTCGGCACCGCCGCGGCGTCGGCCGGTGGCGGCCTGGTGGCGCTGCAGCAGAGCCGGCTGGCCTGGGACGGCCTGCGCCAGCGCGTCAGCGACCAGCTGGACGCGCTGGAGCAGGCGGTGATCGAACAGGTGCGCGCCCACAACGCCGACGCCGACAACGAGGACGAGTTCGACGAGGCCGAACTCACCGCGGGTCTGCGCCGTCTGCACACCCTGCTTGATCGGCTCGACACCCGGCTGATCGACAAGCTCGACGAGGCCCTGTCGGCCAGCGGCGCCGACCGCCAGCAGCGCCACCGCGAGGCCCAGGCCATCGTCACCGAATACCGCAGCTTCGTCGGCTCCGACCCGCTGATCGCCCAGATTGACGCCAACGGCTTCCTCGACACCGCGATCCGCCGCGAGGCCGAACAGACCCTGACGCAGCTGGCCGAGCGCCTGCAGACCGCCTGACGATGCCTGGAGAGACCCTGCCATGAAGCTCACCGCGCTCCAGAAACAGTTCATCACCGGCCAGTTGGGTGTCCAGCCTCGCAAGCGCACCGGCCTGTTCAAGAGCACCGACCAGAAGACCGACGAGGCGATCGGCCAGGCCGCCGAGAACTACACCCGCCGCGAGGGCAAGGTCCTGAAGGACCTGGCCACGCTGGAGAAGTCGGGCGGCCTGGGCGGTCTGATCGCTAGCTTCGAGAACGAGGTCGGCCAGATCCAGAACCGCATCAAGGGCGCCTTGCGCGATGCGGGCGAAGCCGTGCTGCGCGAAGCCTATGAAGCCCTGGACGCGATCAAGCAGGCGGTGCGCAAGGAGGTCGACGCGGAGAAGGCCAACCCCGGCTTCGTGGCCAAGCGCGAGGCGGTCAAGCTCCTGCTCGACAAGCTGGATGCCCACGCCCAGGCGGCCCACGTCAAGCCCTGGACCGACCAGGCGCGCACCGACCATGCCGAGGCGATCCGCCTGAACGACGCCAAGCAGTACCCGCAAGCCACGGTCAAGATCGACGCCGCCAAGAAGCGCTGCGACGAGGCCCTGGTGGCGGCCGGCAAGTACAACGACTACCGCATCGCACGCGCCCCGGCCACCGGCACGCTCAAGACCATGGCGGGCATGTACGCCACTGCGGCCACCTACACCGGCTTCCAGGACAAACTCAATGCGGCCGATGCCAAGGCCACGCTGGCCACCGGCAAGTACGACGAAGCCATCGCCGCGGTCAAGAAGATCGCATCGGACATGTCGAGCACCCGCAAGACCTGGCTGGACGATGACCTCAACAACGCCATCACCGAATTGAAGAAGCCCCCCCAGGCGGACTTCATCAAGGACGACAGCCTGAAGAAGCTGCAGGACATGCTGGCGGCGGTGCCCGGCCAGGTGGCCTCGGGCGACTACGCGGCCTTGAACGTCGTCGATCGCGCCGCCCGGCGCGAGCTGCAGCGCGGCCAGGACATCAAGCAGCGCCGTGAGGCCTTCGTGCAGGCGCGCACCGCCGCCGTCCAGGCGCTGGCGCCGCTCAGGACCTGCGTGCCGCTGGCGGCCCGGGTGGGGCAGCTGGACACCCGGCTGAGCGCCGAGGCCGATCCGGCCGCGTCGATTTCGACCATGCGCTTCGAGGAGGCCATCTCGGTGTGCGATGCGGTGCGCACCGAGGCCCTGGCCCTGGCTCCTGCAGCCGCTTTGGCCACCGCCGTGGTCAACGACCTGGCCGGGCTCGACAAGCGGCTGGAGGTCCTGGACCAGCTGGCCGGCGCGCGCTGCCCGGCTGCCGCCCTCGAGACCCTCAAGGCACTGCGTCTGAAGGCGGGCGAGCGCGCAGCGCCGGACACGGCCGACTGGGCCGGCGCGCGGGTCTACATCACCCAGTTGTCCACCGAGATGGACAACGCCGAGAACCTGGCCAAGCAACTGGACGCCACCGCCGGCGTGGCCGACGCGGTCCAGTCGGGCGCCGACGTGACGGCCCTGGGCAAGGCCCTGGAACAGCTGCAGGGGGATGTGGCCAGGCTGGAGGCACCGCCGTTCCCGGACCTGTTGACCAAGGAACTCAAGACCGCGCGCACCCAGCTGTCGCAGGCGCTGAAGCTGCTCACCGAAGGGGCGGCGGACAAGGTGGGCGAGTTGATCGCCCTGGTCGCCCGCATCGTGGCCGACGGCTGGGTACGTCGCGAGCAGCAGCGCAGCGCCGACGAGGCGCTGACCTCGCTGCGCGAGCGGGTCAAGGCGCTGGAAGGCCAGACCAAGGCCGGCAGCTTCAAGGCCCTGGCGGGCAAGGCGGGCGAGCTCAAGGCCGAACTGGCCAAGGCCGAGAAGGCGCACAAGGGTGGCGACGCCACCGCCACCCAGACCGGCATCGCCAGCACGCTGGCGCTGGCCGGCGAGATCGACCGCTGGGTCGAGGACATCAAGGCCTTCGATCTGCGTGCCACCGACCTCGGCCAGCGCAGCCAGGACGCCAAGTCCGCAGGCGCCGACGTCAAGGCCATCGACGCCCTGCTGAAGAAGGCCGCCGAGGCGCTGGCCAAGCTGGATCTGGCGGGGGCGCGCAAGCACCACGACGACGCCGACGCGGAGCTCACCACGCTGCGCGTGCAGTCGCTGGCCAAGGCCAACCCCGATGACCCGGCGGTGGTGGCGCAGGCCGAGGCCCTGCTCAAGTTGCCTGGCGGCGACAAGAAGCTCGACAGCTTCGTGCAGACGCTGGGCAACGAGGCCGATTTCGGCCTGATCTGCAAGCTGGCCGAAAAGCGTTTCGGCATTCAGCTCGATGAGCGCACGCGCACCGCACCGGGCGATGCCACGACCTCGGGCGAGGCCGGCGCCAAGACGGTGTCGGCCAAGGGCATGTGGGAGGCCCTGGCCCAGGTGCCCACCGGCCATGCCAAACAGCCCAGCCTGAAGAAGGTGACGCTCGACAAGCCCAACAGCGATGGCGGCGCCTACAACTGGGCTGACAAGGCCATCACGATGGATGGTCGCCCCGACGACGGCAAGACCGAGAACTTCGACCACGACACCCGGATGAAGGCACTGGGCCACGACAACCAGGACGAGTACGCGCCGATCGACGACACCGGCAAGAACCTGTTCAACATGACCGCCCTGCACGAGATCGGCCACGCGGTGGATGATCGCCTGGGCTTCATGAACGGCAAGATGGGCCAGGCTGCCTTTGGCGGGTGGCGGGTCTACACCGACCTGACGCCGATCGCCCAGGCGGTGGCCGCGGCCAAGCAGTTCGACGAGGGCTTCGTGCGCCAGCTGATCAACGGCCAGGAGCCGGCGCCGGTGGTGATGCCCGCGGACTACCCCGGCGGGGCCGAGAAATGGGCCAAGGCGCGCCAGGCGGTGCTGGACTGGCACCAGCTCGCCACCAAGGGAAACATCTGGTACAGCTACGCCAAGTCGAAGGCGGCGGCGATCGGCGACGACGTCTACCAGGAGGCCTACGCCAACAACTGGGTCAGCTACAAGCTGGCCGAGCGGGCCAAGGGGGTCACTGGCTACCAATGGCGGGCGCCCGGCGAATGGTTCGCCGAGGTCTACATGTGCTGGCACGGCGGCAAGCTCGACAAGGCCAAGCACCCGTTCAAAGACTGGCTGAACGCCCTCTGAGGTCCGCATGTCGATCTTCCGAACCCTCACAGCCCACTGCTCCGCCTGCGGCGGGGCGGTACCCGTGGATGTCGTCCTCAGCGTCAATGCCGACCGCCGGCCGGACCTGCGCGAGGCCATCCTGGACAACAGCTTCCAGATGCGGCGCTGCCCCGGCTGCGGCAGCGAGACCCGGCTGGCCCCGCAGTTCCACTACCTGGACCAGAAGCGCGGCCGCTGGATCGCCGCCTGGCCGCGCGAGCGCCTGGGCGACTGGGAGGCCGCGGTCGAGGAATCCCACCAGGCCTTTGACGAGGCCTTCGGCGCGGCGGCGCCGGCAGGCGCGCAGGCCATCGGCCGCGAGCTGTCCTGGCGTGTCACCTTCGGCTGGCCCGCGCTGCGCGAGAAGGTGCTGCTGGCCGGCTCCGGCGTTGACGATGTGCTGATCGAGATGGTCAAGCTGGCGCTGATCCGCGCCGGCGGGCCGGCGCCCCTGCTGTCGGCCGAGTTGCGCCTGCTGAACCTGGCCGATGAGGAGCTGGTGTTCGGCTGGCAGGACAACGAGTCCTCGGTCGTGGTCGGCTGGCGGCGCGCGCCGCGCGCGCTGCTGGCCGAGATCGACGCCGATCCGGACTGGGTCGAGATGCGCGGCCGCATCGCCCAGAGCCCCTTTGCCGATGCCACCCGGCTGTTCATGCCGGCGGAGGTCTGACGATGCCTGACCGTGATCCCGCTGCAGGCGCCCGATGGCGCCGACGAGACCTGCCCGCCGTCCTGGCTGGTCTGTCCGGACTGATGTCCGCCTTGCCCTCGAAGGGAGCCCCCGCCGTGCATGAGATTCCGCTGCTGCTGGTCGTCGAGCGCCTGACGGTGTCCAACCAACTGAGCGTCAATGGCCTGCCGCTGCGCTGGTTCGCGGCGGTGGAGGCCGGCATGGGCGGCCAGGCCAGCGTGCTGGGCCGGCCGCTGGCCCGCTACGCGGTGCTGCATCCGTATGCGCTGCGCCCGCGTGGCAACCTGCTGCGGCTCGACCTGGGCGCGGTGGGCGACGTGCCGGCGCAAGTCGACCTGCGCCCGGCGATGATGCGCTTCACGCCCGGCCAGCCGCGGGGCACGGTGTATCCGCTGACCGAGCTGGGGCGGCTGTCCCGCAGCGTGGGCGCCGGCTCGGCCGCCCAGCGGCTGGAGCTGGCCTTCGACTGCCCGGGCCTGCCGGCCTGGGACTGGGTGGACGCGCCGCTCATCGACGACACCCCGGCGCGGCGTGAGAGCCTGCAGGCGGCCGTGCAGGCGGTCTGGGAAGGCTTGTACCGGGCCGGCAGCGGCACGCCGCCCACGGACTGGGTGGCCTCGGTGCGCGCCAGCACCGCTGACTTCCAGCGCGCCAGCGCCCTGGGCGGCCGGCCGGCCTGGGCACTGGATCGCCTGCTGGAGGTGGCCACCCGGCTGCAACTGCCTGGCGACGAGAGCCCGGAGCAGTTCGTGCGCAGCCTGGAGCGGCCTTCGGGTGGGCGTGACAGCCGCGACGATGCACCGACGGTCGCCGACCTGCCAGCGCGCCTGCCCAACGGCCAGTGGCCGCCGCGTGTGCAGCTGCGCTATCTGTCGGTCTTCGGGCCGCTGACGATGCAGACCATGGCGCAGGGGCGTCTGGCACGCCTGACCGACGCCCACGGCCAGTCACTGATCCAGTTCCAGAGCAACTACCCGGACGGCCCGCGCGGGCGCCCGGAGACGGTGCGCCTGGCGGTGGATCCGCTGTTCCGCCTCAACGCCCGTCAGCAGTGGGAACTGGCGGCGCTGTACCCGACCAGCCTGGCGTCGATCGTGATGACCGACGACTGGCCGCACCAGATGCTGGACAAGCTGCCCTACTGACGAGCCTGTGCCCGGCCCTGCGGGTGCGCAGGGCGGGTCAGCGTTGGCCGGGACAGCCACGGCAGGGCCCGCAGGCCCGGTGTGTCAAGGCAGGACCCGAAGGCCCTGTGTGTCAAGGCAGGACCCGAAGGCCCTGCGTGTCACTTGCGGACGTGGTCGAGCGCCACCGGCGCCACATAGCCCTGCTGAGCGGCGCGGGTCTCGTAGACGGCGGCCTGCGAGGGCTGGCCTTCGCGGCGGAAGAACAGCGCCAGCTCATACGAGGCGTTGTCGCTGCCCAGCTGCGAGGCCAGCTGCAGCCAGCCCACGTAGCGGTGCGGGTCGGCCACCGCGTGGGCGCTGCCCGGCTGGTAGCGGCGCGCCATGCGCAGCGCGGCGTCGGCATTGCCCAGCGCGGCCTGGCGCAGGTCCTGGCGTTCGCCCGGGTTGTTGCCGGCCACGAAGGCGCTGCGTTGCAGCAGCATCACGTTGGAGCGCAGCAGCTGCGCGGTCCAGGCGGCCTTGCGGCGGGTGTCCCAGGCGTCGGCGATCGCATCGTCACGCTCTTCAACGGCCAGCAGGCGGTCGGCGATGCGCACGATGTCGGCCGGCCAGGTGGCGGCATGCATCTGCTGGCGCAGGTCCTCGCGCGGCGCGGTGGCTTCATTGGCCAGCGTGGCGGTGGAACCCAGCGCGATGAGGAGGGCCAGCAGCAGCCCGGAGGTCTTGTTCACGATCACCTCTTCCGTTGAGCGAGTGTCGCTCCCAACTTCGGCCATCGGCAGCGGAACTTGAGCCGCTGGGGTCGCCCGGACCGGGGCCCTGACGCCCGGCGGGCCGCCTGGCTCATACGGCAGTTTGACCCCAGACAAGTGATTTGTCACGCACCACTGCGTGATCGATACCACGATCGTGGGTGGGCGTTAGCGCACGATGTCCAGGCGGATCTCCGCGGCACCATAGCGCGCGCAATCGGGCGTGCTGCAGTTGCGCGCCCGGCCGACCAGCGGCGACACGGTGCCCGCCTCCTGCACCACGCGCTGCAGCGTGCCGGCGTCGGTGGGCAGGCTCAGGTAGCCACCTTCCTCGCGGCCACCCCAGGTGGAGAAATCACGCTGCTCGGGGGTGACGATCACCAGCAGGCGGGTCGGCCCGGGCGGGTCGCCGATCGGAATGCGGTCGGGCGGCAGGCGCAGCGGCTTGCCGGCCACCACCGGAATGCTGCGGTGCAGGCTGTCGGGCAGCAGGCGGATCAGGCTGTTGTCCGGACCCAGGGCGAGCACGGTGGCGAAGCCGTTCTGGCTGGACCGCAGACCGAAGACCAGGTCGTCGCGGTCGATCTTGAGCGTGGTCTTGGGCGCACTGGCAGACACCTGGATGTCGGCGTGGGACTCGCGCAGCACGCGGTCGAACTCGCTGGCGATGCTGAGGCTGGCCTGGGCGGCCGGCGCGGGCGGCGTGGCCACCGGGGTGGCGGCCGGGGTCGTCTCAGGCGCGCTGGCCACGGCCACCGGCGGCGGTGGTGCAGGGGTGGCCACGGGGTCGATCGGGGCGGCGCTGGCGGCCGCGCTTGGTGCGGGGGCCGGCGCCGGCGACCGCCCCAGCGCCAGGTAGCCCACGGCGCCCAGCACCGCCAGACCGGCCACGCCGGCGCCCACCCACAGGCCCATGCCGCGCTTGGCCGGTGCCGGCGCGGGGGCGCTGGCGGGGCTGGCTCGGCTGGGGGCCGGCGCGGAGGGCATCAGCGTGACACCGGCGCCGAAGCTGCCCGCCTCACCCAGGCCCAGATCGGCCCGGAAGGCGTCGATGGAGGGCGTGCGCTGGTCCGGCAACACGCCCAGCGCCTTGTCGATCGCGGTGAGGAAGGACTCACTGTACTGGCCGGCGTGGGTCTGCGCGATGGGCTTGTAGCCATCGGTGACGATGCGGCTGACCGACGGCGGCGGCGTGCTGCCGGTGATCGCGTAGTAGATCGACGCGGCCAGCGCATAGACATCGGTCCAGGGCCCCTGCTTCAGGTCGGGCGATTCGGCGTACTGCTCGACCGGCGCGTAGCCCGGCTTCAGGATCACGGTCAGCGCCTGGGTCATGTCGCCGATCACACGGCGGGCGGCGCCGAAATCCAGCAGCAGCGGCCGCTCGCTGCCGGCCAGCAGGATCACGTTGTCGGGGGCGATGTCGCGGTGGAAGCAGTTCTCGCGGTGGATCACCGCCAGCGCCTCGGTCAGCGGCGCCAGCAGGGTCATCAGCCAGGTTTCGTCGGGGGCGCTGCCGTGGTTGCGCAGCCAGTCCTTCAGCGTGATGCCCTCGTAGAAGGGCATCACCATGTAGGCGGTGCCGTTGGCTTCCCAGAAGCGGTAGACCTTGACCAGCGAGGGGTGGTCGAACTGGGCCAGCAGCTTGGCTTCGTTGATGAAGCTTTTCATGCCGGCGGCGAAGGTGTCCTGGTGCCGCTGCGACTTGACCTGCACCTGGGTGGCGCCCACCCGCATGGCCAGCGAGGAGGGCATGTACTCCTTCAGCGCCACGCGCCGCTCCAGCGAATGGTCCCAGGCCAGGTAGACGATGCCGAAGCCGCCTTCGCCCAGCACGCCGGTGAGCTCGAACTCGCCCAGGTAGGTGCCGATGGGCAGGTTGCTGCCGCCGTCCTGGGGGGCGGGTGCCGGCGCGGGGGGCGCGGCCGGCGTGGGGGCGCTGGACGCCCCCACGGGGCGGATGACGGTGCGGTCGTCGTCGTCGGAAGGCAGGGTCATGGACGAGCGGGCAGTTGGGGGCGAGCGGCGGCGTGCCGATTGTCACGCTTCAGGCGCACAATCGACGCCCGGCGCTGCGTCGGGCGTGGACGTCCCCACTTTACGGGGGGGTCGTCAACGCGGATTAGCGTTGGATTGTTTTAGCATTTCACAGTTGATCACAAATGCCTGTCCTGCGGGGCGGCAGCATCCCGAACTGGGGGTCCCCGATGAAACAAGTTGCTCGCGGCGTGCAGCGCTCGCTGCCCGTGCTGGCCTGGCTGGCCGCCGCCGTGCTGTCGCTGCCTGTCCAGGCCGCGGAAGGCAGTGTCGAGCTGGGTGCCGGCGTGCCGACCGTGAAGGACGTCGAGCAGGGCCTGTTCCCCGACGATGTCTGTGAAGACCTCAAGGCCAGCGGCTTCAAGTGCATGGGCTTCAAGCCGCCGGTGCGCTTCGTGCTGCCCACCACCTCGTTCCAGGTCGGCTCGTCCGCCTTGCCCGATGGCCTGAAGAAGCAGCTGGATGTCTTCGCCCAGGTGCTGAAGGGCAAGAGCGGCTCGGCGCGCGCGGTGCGCATCGAGGGCCATGCCGACGCCTCGGGCACGCCGGAGGTCAACGAGGCGCTGTCACTGCGCCGTGCCGAGGCCGCGCGCGATTACCTGGTCAGCAAGGGCGTGTCGCCTGAGCTGCTCAAGCCGGTGGGCATGGGCAGCAAGGCGCTGGCCGTGGGGGACCAGCCGATGTCGCCCAAGAACCGCCGCGTCGAGATCGGGCGCGAACAGCCGCCCCAGTCCCCCTGACCGCCGACCGGCCAGTCCCTGAACCCGCTTGATTCGATGGTGATTCCGATGCGTGCTGCTGCTTCTCTCCTCCGCTGTGCTTCCGTGGTCCTGGCCCTGGGCTGTGTGGGGGTACAGGCATGGGCCGCCGATGACGGCGTCGAGCTGGGCAACAAGGTGCCCAGCGCCACCGACATCGAGCAGGGCCTGTTCCCGGACGACGAGTGCGAGCAACTGAAGGCCGCGGGCTTCAAGTGCATGGGCTTCAAGCCGCCGGTGCGCTTCACGCTGCCGGCCGCCACCTTCAAGCTGGGATCGGCCGAGCTGCCCGACGTGCTGCGTCAGCAGCTGGACGCCTTTGCCAACGTGCTGCGCAACCGCCGCGCCACCGACCGCAAGGTGCGGGTGGAAGGCCACGCCGACGCCTCGGGTGACATGGCTGCCAACCTGGAGTTGTCGCAGCGCCGCGCCGATGCCGCCAAGCAGTACCTGGTCGACAAGGGCGTGAACCCCGACCTGGTGATGGCCGTGGGCATGGGCGCCAAGCAGCTGAAGGACCCGCGCAATCCCAATGCGGCCGAGAACCGCCGCGTGGTCATCGGGCGCGAGCAGCCCTGAGGGGCTGCCCGCCGCCGGGCCTTACATCGACCGGTAGATCGTCCAGCCGGCCCAGCCGTAGAACAGCAGCGGCATCACGACCAGCACGATCCGGTCGATCTTGAAGGCCAGCTCCTCGCGGCCGGTCACCTCGAACTTCAGCGCAATCGCTGAAATCAGCAGGCTCACGAAGATGAAGGCCAGCGCCACCATGTGCATGTGGTCGGCCAGCGTCATCACGCCGGAGTCGGGCACCGAGCCGGCCGCCACGAAGGCGCTGGCCGCCACCGCGAACAACGAGCCCACGCCCATGCCGAAGCGTGCATCCAGGTCGGACGGCTTGACCATGAAGGCCACGAAGGCCACAGCGGTGGCCAGCAGCACCGTGCTCAGCAGCTTGAAGGCGCTGCCGAAGGTCTGACGGTCCAGGTCCAGCGCGAACGAGAAGCGCGAGAAGTCGGACCGCGCTTCCGACGACAGCGACGGGTCGCCGTAGTTGCTGTGGTAGGTCATGGTGCTGACCTGGGTGGCGAAGTTGCTGGGCACCCAGCCGGCAATCGTCATCTCGTCGCCCAGGCGCGAATTCGGCTTGTCGTCGACGAACACCATGTCATCGGCGCCCAGATTGCTGTCTTCGATCGCGATCTTGATGCGGTGGCGGTCGAAGGGGTAGCTCACCAGGTCCCAGGGCTCGTTGATCGTGGCCACGATGCGGGCACTGGCGTAGTGCTCACCGTTGACGACCTTCTCGACGACGCTGGACTTGTCCTCGATCTTGCCGTTGACCAGCTCGAAGCTCTCCAGCGGCTTGTAGTCCTTCAGCGCGTCGGTCTCGCGCCAGCGGAACCAGATGAAGAAGTCCATCGTGTACTTGTTGGCCCGGAAATCCAGGTCGCGCACTTCCTTGACATAGCTGCCGATCGTCACCGGTGACGGTGCCGCCTGGGCCGTGGGTCCGAACAGCAGCCCCGCCAACAGGGCGAGCAAGGCATACCAACGCATGAACATCCTCCGTGTGTGTCGTCGATCCGTGTGATCAGCCCAGCGACTTGAGCAGCGCCTCGAGGTCGGGGTCCATCGCCGGCTCCTCCGCGGCGGGCTCGGCCGGCGTGTCCAGGCTGGCCAGCAGCGCGGCCAGTTCGTCGTCGACGGCCGAGGCGGCCTCTTCAGCGGCCGGCGCGGCGGTTTCGGTCGCGTCGCTGCTGCTGTCCTCGGGCGCATTGGCGGTGTCGTCGCTGTCGGCTTCCTCGGTGCGCATCGGTGTGCTGACCGTCACCGTGCCGCCACCGCGCGCCTCGGGTGTCCAGTCGGTCTTGACCGGGGTCTTGCTGTGCACCGAACCACGCTCCACCACCAGGCCCGAGCGCGGCGCGGCCTGCGTGGCCAGGCCGTCGCCATTGATGGCGGTGACGCCGGTCAGGCGCACCAGCGGCTGGCCCTTGAAGGCCATCAGGCCATTGATGCCCATGTCGCGCAGCAGCGTGGCCACGGTGGTGCTGACCAGGCGCTCGGTGCAGGGCAGGGCGGTGGAGTCGCCGTCCTCGTCCAGGTAGTGGTGGAAGGGCAGGTCGTTGATGGTGAGCTGCGCGCCGCGCACGCACAGCACGCACAGCGCCAGCAGCGCCGGATGGCCCCACAGCATGCTGCGCAGGCCGCTCTGGCGGGTGAATTCCTCGTAGGCGAAGCTGCTGATCGGCTCGCTCTTCTTGCCGTAGGGGTGGCGCAGCAGGAAACGGGGGCCGAACAGGCCCAGGAACGAGGCCTGGGGGGACTCGCGCAGCGCCTTCACCGTGTCGCGCACCAGCCGGTGCGGCGGCTCCTTGCGGTTGCTGAAGGCGGTGGTGTCGATCGCGCTGAGGAAGGGCGCACCGGCCGCCGCGCCCAGCATGGCGGCGCGGCCCAGCAGCTCCAGCTGCGGCGGTGTGGCCTCGAAGTGGTAGCAGCCCACGATGTAGCTGTAGCCGCCGTCCTCTTCCTGCGAGGGGGTGTCGACCAGCAGCTTGTACAGGCCGGACTCGCACAGGTCGTCGTGGCTGCTCAGGTCGGCGGCGAACTCCTCGGCACTGACATCGATCAGGTGCACCTGCAGCTGGTGGCTGGTTTCCAGCCGGCGCAGCAGGAAGTCCACCCCGCGCCAGAGCGACTCCATGTTCTGGAAGTCGGGCTGGTGCAGCACCGCGGTCATCGCGTCGCTCAGGGCCGCATCGACCGCGGCCAGCAGCCGGGCCTTGTCCGGGCTGTCGGCCGGCGTGATGAAGGGGCCGATGATCCGGCGCAGCAGGCCGTCGATCTCGGTGTCGGCCTCCTGGGCGCGCGACGGGCGACCGGTCAGGCGGGCGAAGTCGTCCAGCGTGCCGCTGACCGACAGCGCCGCGCCCTGGGCACGGGAGTGACGGCTGACCGCCGAGGCCTTGCGCAGCGCCTCATCGCCCCAGGACTGCACCTCGGCCGCGGCCTTGGCAAAGGTGGAGGGATTGTTCAGGCGCCGGCGCAGGTCGGACAGCGCCGAGAAGACCTCGACGTTCTGGTAAAGCTCATCGGGGTGGAAGGACTCGGTGTCGGTGATCGGCACCTCGACCGCCGCGCCCTCGGCGCCGATGGGCAGGGTCAGCGTCAGGCCCAGGCGGCCGATCGCGTCCTCCAGCGTGTCGAACTCGACCTTCAGCGGCTTGCGCCGGCCCAGCGCGTCCGCGGCGTCCAGGCGGCCGGCCAGCGCGCCGCCACCGAAGTCGCCCAGCAGTGCCACGCGCAGTGGCCGCTTGGCGGCCCAGGTCGGCGGCTGGGTGGTGAGGTGGCCGAAGTTCGGTTGCCAGGCGTCGTCGCTCATGCGCTGCGTGCTCCAGAGAGGGTCGGCGGGGATGGTCAGCTTGGACTGTCGCCGCCCGCCCGCCCGGCGTCAATGCACTGACCACCGATGCGGCGCCGACGACACACCCAGTGTGAGCTGTCGCTGCCGTTAGCCCCGATTAGCGGGCGAAGTGCTGCAATCGGCAAGCCCATGGACTGGGGAGCAACCGCGCCGCTGGTGCCAGGGCATCAACCCGGAGCGCGCACCCATGGCCAAGCTGCACCTGACCTTCACCCCCAAGCTCGGCTCCAAGCCGGTGAAGAACACGCCCATGGTGACCCACACCCAGCTGGCCGAGGCCATCCGCCTGCGCTCGATGGTGATCGACTGGAGCAAGTCGGGCATGGCCGCGGCGATCATCGACGAGGTCAAGTCGGCCATCAAGGTCGAGGCGGTGCGCAGCGGCATCAAGTCCTCCGAGCTGACCGGTCTGCCGTCCAAGGAATACTCGGGCAAGCATGAGCTGTATGTCTATGTGGGCGACGACAAGGCCACCAAGATCGATCTGACGATCGAGCCCGAGCCCAAGCTCGACATCGCCAAGGAATGCCCGCTATTCGCCAAGACCAAGGGCGCCAAGGCCAACAAGGAATACCTGGGCGGCGGCGAGGACGAGCCGCATGTGCACGTCTACGGTGGCGGCTTCCATCTGAAGCTGGGCAACAAGCGCTTCAACATCGTCCAGAAGGGCGTGCTCTACGAGGAGCAGCTGAAGGACGCCCACGCGGCGCTGAAGTCGCATGCGCTGAAGGACACGCTGGCGCCGTTCGTGGCCGCGGCGCTCGACAAGTTCGGCATGCTCTGACCTGGCCGCAGCCCACCCCTCACCGCATCACCCCCACTGAGAGGCAACCCACCATGGGATACGAAGCTGAATTCAAGGCTGTGCGCAAGGAGCGCGTGACGGCGCTGCAGAAGCTCAAGCCGGGCTCCGTCTTCGAGGCCTTCGTTGGCGAGGAGAAGATGGTCACGCAGTTCAAGGCGCTGGACAACGCCGGCGACGACGCGAAGAAGCTCGTCGACGCGCACGGTGATGCGGCCAAGTACTTCAAGGTCTGGGTCAACAAGATCCGCGAGCAGCTGAAGAAGGAAAAGGGCGATCAGAAGGCCCTGGGCAAGATCGTCGACGGGCTGGAGGACGACGTCCAGAAGCTGCTGCAGGAGATCGAGCTCAAGGCCAAGCGGCTGCAGACCATGGCCGAGGGCCCCGAGGGCGGCAAGGCGGTGGTCGACAAGATGGTCGAGGGGGTGCGCCAGAAGAAGCTCAAGGCGGCGCTGGCGCACTTCGAGGAGCGTCGCCGGATCCACCTGGCGGCGATCGAGAACATCGAGAAAGAGGTCAAGTCCGCCGGTCCGCAGATGCGCAAGTGGCACGAGACGGCGGCCGCCGCGGTCGGGCAGGCGCTGGGCCTGGCCAAGCTGGGCCGCCTGAACGACGCCCGCAAGGTGGCCGACCTGGCCCTGAAGTCCGCCGACGAGGCCGAGAAGACCGCCAAGGCGCTGCATTCGGCCTACGAGCTGCGCATCACCAAGGCCTTCCAGTCGGACCGCAACCGCGGCTTCCTGACCTATTGCGACGGCGGCGAATTCGACCTTCAGGAAGACCAGAAGCCCGAGTTCCTGAAGGGCCAGATCGGCATCAATGCGATCTTCAGCAAGGCCCAGCACCTGGGCAAGCAGGTGCTGGGGATGATCGAAGAGTACGAGCAGCTGGCCGAGGACACGCGCGTGGCCGCGACCGAATCCGACGAGGCCGCCAAGTTGAAGGACATCCGCGGCATGGTGCTCAAGGGCCTGCAGCAGGCCCTGAACAAGGGCAAGGGGCTCGCCGCCAACATCAACGAGCAGTACGAGACCGAGACCAACTCCGGGCTGACGCACTCGACCAAGGAATACATCGAGCAGTGGCAGACGCCGTCCAAACAGCCCGGTCTGCGCGAGTCGATGCCGCCCAAGATCACGGCCTGGCAGGCCAAGATCAATGCGCTCCAGCAGGAGGTCAATGTGCTGGAGTCACTGGCCAAATCGCAGATCGCCAAGCTGCCCAAGGACCTCAGCAGTCAGCCCGAGTTCAAGTCGATCAGCGCCGAGTTGCTGCAGCTCACCATCGCCGCCAAGCGCCAGGTGACCAGCTTCACCCGAAGCGGCGAGGACTACATCAGCCAGATGGAGAAGCTGCTGAAGGGCTGATCGGCCCACCGGGCCGGGCCCGACAGGGCCGGCCCGGCCGGGCTCAGAGTGCGTCAGGACAGCGGAAGCCGCTCATCTCGCGCAGCCGCAGCGGGTTGAGCGCACTGCCCGAGATCACCTCCATACGCAGCTTCTTGCCGTCCACGGTCATCACGACGGCGAACTTCTCGGGCTGCGGCGAAGGCTGGATCTCGAAGCTGTTGAACAACCGGAACAGCGCCCACGGACCTTCGAACAACTGCGGCGTGGTGCCCGGGCCCCCGCTGAGCTTGATCTGCGAGGCCACCTTGGTGCTGGGCCAGGTGATGGTCTGCGCGGCGGTGTTGCCGGGGGCGAACTTCAGCACCTGGCCGTCGATGTCGATGTCGACTTCCTTCAGACCCTCGGCCATCTCCACCACGCGCACATCCACCTTGAATCCGGGCTGCTTGCCGCCGGAGCGGAAGAAGGCCTCGCGGATCTTGGCGGCGCGCTGGAAGTCGGCCAGCGCGGCGCCGCCGGGCGGGCGGGTGCCGTCGGTCAGCGGCTTGAAGGTCCAGGGCGTGACGCCGGTGTCGACCAGCGTGGCCAGGCGGCGGTTGTAGAAGTCGTCGAGCTGGCCGCCCACGCCGAACATCTGGCCGAAGTCGTCGGGCAGCACGTCGGACTTGGAGCCCGGCGCGAACGGGAAGCGCCCGGCGATCGTGCGCTGGCACTGCTCGGCGATGGGTTTCAGCTCGGCGCTCAGGCCCTGGCGCTCGGCATTGCGGCTTTGCGCGGCACCGGCGCTGCCCAGGGCCTCGAGGATGGACTTGATCGGCTCGGGCTGCAGGCCGGCCGCGGCCTTGGCGGCGTCGCTGCCACCACCGCCGCCGCCAGCGGGCGGCGCGCTCTTGCTCTTCTGCGCGGCGGACACCGCGTTGAGCTGCACATAGACCTCGTTGAACAGCTTGCCCACCTCCTCGATCGGCGCCGGCTGGCCCTGCAGCAGGCGGTGGATGTGCGCGAAGTGGTCGTCGACCATCTGCTCGAGCGGGTCGCCGTCGGCCTTGGCGGCGGGGTCAGGCGCCTTGCCCACCAGCGCGGCCATGTCCTCCTTGGCCTTGCCGGCCTTGCTGAGCAGGCCGCCGGCCACGCTGTCGGCGCGGGCCTCGTCGCGCGCCTTGACCGCGGCGCCCAGCTGCGTCTCACGCGTGACGGCGCGGATCCAGGCCATCAACGGTGAATCGGGCGCGGCCAGCACCCGGGCCACGGCCACGCTGCGGTCGATGCCGTCCAGGCGCACCAGGCGCACATCCTTCAGGTAGGCGTCCCAGACCTTGATGTATTCCTGCAGGTACAGGCGCCGGATCTTGGCGTCCAGCTCGTTGCCGGCCAGCATGTTCTTGGCCGCGTCCTTGACGCCACCGGGCGACGCGGGCGTACCCAGCACCCACTCCTGCTCGGCGGCCAGTGTGGGCGTGACCCTGGCCACGGCCTTGGTGAAGCCCTTGAAGTAGCCGTCCTTGGTGAACAGGCCCGGCACGCCCTTGGTGATCGGCTGGCCGCTGGCACGCTCGAAGACCTGGGCCGAGTTGGGGCCACCTGCAGCGGCGATCGAGATCTCGGGGAAGTCGCTGCCGGCACCGGCGCGGCGCAGGCGGCTGAAGATGCGGTACTCCAGCGGGTAGGCCACCAGCATCTCGCGCACGTTGGCCACCAGGGTCTTGTCCATCGGCGCGATCGCCTGCGGCGCACCCTGGGCCAGCGCGTTGGCCAGGTGCACACCCAGTGCGGCGCGCTTGGCGTCGTTCAGCGTGCCGGCCAGGTTGGCGTCCCAGTCCAGCGTGACCCAGGCGTGCAGCGACTCGGCGTCGAAGCGCTCGGGCGTGTAGAGCATCACGTAGGCCTTGAGCGCCTCGTAGGCCAGCTCCAGGTTGTCGCGGTTGGCGGCGCGCAGCCGCTCTTCCAGGCGGCGCACCACCCGCGGCAGCAGCGCGTGGTCCAGCAGGTGGCGGTAGCCGGTGTCGGCGCCGGCCTGCAGGTAGCGGCCCTGGTACAGGCCCAGGCCGTTGAGCAGGGGCACATTGTCGTGGTCGAAACCGGCCGGCGTGGCGGCCTGGTTCAGCAGGTCCAGCACCGCGGGCAGGGTGCCGAAATCGCTGCTGGCGTTGGGCACCACGGTGTCCACGGCGGCCTTCAGCTCGGGCAGCTTGCCTTCCACCTCGGCCACATAGGCCTGGTTGCGCCACAGGCTGACCACCCAGCCGGCCAGCAGCGCCACCGAGGTGAGGCCCAGCACGCCAAAGCCCGCCAGGCGCAGGCGACGGCGGCTGGCGGCCACCTGCTTGTTCTCGCCAGCCAGGCCCTGCTCGACGAAGATCACGTCCTTCAGCAGGCGCGCCAGGAAGAAGCTCTTGCCGCGCGACGAGGCGATCCCCGCCGCCTTCTGGTCCACGCCGAAGGTGCGCGCCAGCGTGCCCAGCACGCGGTCGATCGGCGAGCCCTCCTGGGTGCCGCTGGTGAAGTAGACGCCGCGCAGCAGCGCGCGCTCCTCCAGGCTGCCGCCGCCGTCGAAGACCTGCTCCAGGAAGCCGCCCAGCAGGCCCTTGAGGCCGCCGAACTGCTGTGGGAAGGTGAAGACCGCGGCGCGCTTCATCACGTCGCGCTCGGCCTGCAGGGCATCGAGCAGGCGATCGCGCAGGCGCTTCTCCAGCGCCGCGAACTCGGCCGGAAAGGACTGCATCGGGTTGTCCAGCCCGCGCGGATCGTGCGGGAAGCTGAAGCCCCAGACCTGGTCGCGCTCTTCCTTGGCGAACTCGCCGAAGGTTTCGTTGAAGCCGGCGATCAGGTCGGTCTTGGTGACCATCACATAGACCGGCGGGCGGATGCCCAGGCGCTGGTGCAGCTCCTGCAGCCGGGTGCGCAGGCGCGCCGCGTGGTCCTTGCGGTCGGCCGGGCTCTGCTGCAGCAGGTCCTGCACGTTGACGGTGAGGATGACGCCGTTGATGGGTCGGCGCGGGCGCGACTTCTTCAGCAGGCCCAGGAAGTTCTCCCAGGCGGTGGCGTCGACCTTCTCGTCGGACTTCTGCAGCGTGTAGCGCCCGGCAGTGTCGATCAGCACCGCTTCGTCGGTGAACCACCAGTCGCAGTTGCGGGTGCCGCCAACGCCCTTGATCGCGCCCTGGCCCATCTTGCCGGCCAGCGGGAAGGTCAGCCCGGCATTGAGCAGCGCGGTGGTCTTGCCCGAGCCGGGTGCGCCGATGAAGATGTACCAGGGCCGCTCGTAGAGGTAGCCGCCGCGGTTCAGGAAGGAGCGCTTGCCGCTCTGCCTGGCGCTGTCCTCCAGCGTGGCCAGGGCTTCGGTGAAGCGCTTGTCGAGTTGCTCGGCCTCGCGGTCGCTGGCCGAGGGGCCGCCTTGCAGGCCGCGCACCATGGCCGTGCTGTTGCGTTTGCGGCGCCAGGCCCGCAGCGCCACGATCAGGCCGATGAACACCGCCAGGCCCGCGATGGTCCACAGGCGCGCGCCAGCGCCGTCGAGCGGGTGGTCGTCATTCCAGGACAGGACCGGGCCCACCCACCAGACCAGCGCGGCCAGGGCCAGGAAGCCGTAGAGCACCAGCAGCAGCGGGTGGAAGAGGATCTGCAGGACTTTTTTCATGCGCTTGTCTTCGACGTGCGTTCAGCGTGCGAGCGTGCGTTCAGCCTTCGCGGGGCGGGCGTGCCGGGCGCTCACGGGGCGTTCTGGGCCACGAACAGGGTCACCACCACGCGGCGGTTGCGCGCGCGGCCGGCGGGTGAGCCGTTGTCGGCCACCGGTTCGGCGTCGGCGCGGCCCTCGGCCTTCAGCCGCGACAGCGGCACGCTCTGACCCAGGTCCTGGCGCACCGCGTCGGCGCGGTCCTGAGACAGGTGCCAGTTCGACGGATAGCGCAACGTGCGGATCGGCTGGTTGTCGGTGTGGCCGGTGATCAGCACCTGGCCCGGGGTTTCGGACAAGGCCTTGGCGATGCGGCCCAGCAGCGGGCGCACGCTGTCGGAGATCTGCGCGCTGCCGGGCTCGAAGAAGCCGTCGCCGCGGATCGTCACCACCGAGCGGTCGGCCAGGTCCTGCACGCTGACCAGGCCGGCGTCGATCTCGGCCTTCAGGAAGGTGGCCAGGCGCGGTTTGGGGGCCGGCGGCGGAGGCGGTGGTGCCTGGATCGTGGCGGCCTTGACGTCCAGCGCTGCCAGAGCGCTGAACACCGGGTCGGCCTTGTCGGCCAGGCGCAGGCGCAGGCCCAGGAAGACCATCGCCAGCACCAGCGCGGTGACCGAGGCGATGACCCACATCGGCAGGCCATCGGTCAGGCGCTCGCCCTCGGTGGGCACACCCTGCCAGCGCGGCGACAGCGTGCGCTCCTGGGCGGGCTTGCCCTGGCGCAGCATCTGCGCCAGGCGGTCACGCACGCTGTCGAGCTGGGCGCGGCCGTTGTCGAGCACGCGGTAGCGGCCCTCGAAGCCGAAGCTCAGCACCACGTACAGCAGCTCCAGCAGGTTGCGGTTGGCGTCCACCTTCTCGGCCAGCTTGGACATCAGCTGGAAGACCTTCTCGCCGCCCCAGGTCTCGTTGTGGAACTGCACCAGCAGGCTCTGCGCCGACCACACACCCGAGCCGCCCCAGGGCGTGTTGGCGGCCATCTCGTCGAGCAGCGTGCACAGGATGTAGCGCGCGGCGATCACCTGCTCATTGGGCAGGCCCTGGGC
Source organism: Ideonella alba (assembly GCF_018069845.1). NCBI lineage: Bacteria > Pseudomonadati > Pseudomonadota > Betaproteobacteria > Burkholderiales > Sphaerotilaceae > Ideonella > Ideonella alba. The sequence goes on along the minus strand of NZ_JAGQDD010000004.1, from coordinate 30,861 downwards.
GCGGGCCTGGGTTTCGAACTTGCGGATGCCCTCGGCCAGCGATTCCTTCAGGCCCGCCGGGTTGGGGTGGCGCGCGGTGGTGCGCACCCGCGGCGCCGCCGCCAGCAGCGGCACGGCCGCGGCCACCAGCGGGTTCAGGCTGGCGGTCATCAGCGCGTCCATCGCCATCGGCGCGTCGCGGCCACCGGCCGCGGTGGTGGCGGCCGCGGGCGCCGGCGCACCCGGGTCGGCGGGCGTGCCCGGTCGGGCGCCGCGCCCGGCGGCGGGCTTGATCACGGTGCGGTCGGAGCCGAAGGCGGCAAACGGATCGTCCTGGTCGCTCATGATGGGGTCTCGCGGCGTTGACGGGTGGGGTGCTCAGCGGCTCAGCCGCGCACCGCCCAGAATTCGAGTTCAAGGCCGGGGAACTCGCCCGCGATGTGCAGGGCCAGTCCACCGGAGGATTCCAGCTGCTTCCACAGCTCGTTGCCGCGGGTCTCCAGCTCGAAGTAGTTGAAGCCGGCGTGGTAGGGGATCTGGCGCGGCGCCACCGGCATCGGCCGCAGCGTGACGCCGGGCAGCTGCAGGTTGACCAGGTCGCGGATGCGCTCGACCGGGCCGATCTTGACCTGGGTGGGGAAGCGGGCGCGCAGCGCGTCGCCCGGCAACTGGGCGCCCACCGCCAGCACGAACTGCGCGCTGCGCTGCAGCTCGATGTCGGCAATGATCGCCACCCGCACGCCATAGGCGCGTTCCTGCAGCTCGATCGGGATGGCGTTCTGCTCCAGCACCATCGACAGGGACTGGCGCAGCGCATCCATCAGCGGCTTGAAGCAGCGCTGCGGGTCGTCGTGCAGGTACGCCGGCAGCGCCGGCGGACGGCGGCGCTCGCCGAAGGTGGACAGGTCGCCGGCCAGCGAGCAGGCGCTGAAGTACAGCTCGCGCGGGTGCAGCACCGAGCACTGGCGCATCTGCGCCAGCAGCGGTTCGTGGCGGTTGACGGCTTCGAGCAGCAGGAAGTCGGCGATCTCGCCGACACCGGCGCGCCCCGGCTGGGCCAGGCGCGCGGCCAGCGCCTCGCCACGCTGGTGCAGCAGGCCGTGCAGCTCGCGCAGGTAGCCGGCCAGCAGGTCGTTGCCGCCGGCGTGCAGCGTGGGCGGGATGAACTGCGTGTCCAGGGTGACCTTGTTGTCGGCGCGGCGCTCGATGATGCGGCACAGGCCCAGCGTGGCGTAGCCCTCGGCGGCGTCGCGGGCCAGCATCAGGCGCAGGTTGACGCGGCCGATCTGCAGCGGCGCAGCGCGCTCGCCGGTGGCGTTGCTGTCGCCCACGTCCACCTCGGTGGCCAGGAAGCGCGGCGGCATCGCCGGCGTGTCGCCTTCGGCGTCGGTCTCGGCCACGCCGGGGCGCGGCAGGGTCAGGGCCAGCACCACCAGCTCGTCGCGGGCGTCTGGCGGCACGTCCAGGGCGGCCGGCGCGGCGTCCTGGCTGGGGATGTCGAAGGCCTGGCCATCGGGCATCAGGCCCACCGCGGCGTTGATGGCGATCTTGCCCAGGTTCAGCGCGGCGTTGTCGAGCTGCAGCGAGACGAAGCCCCAGCTGTAGGCCAGCAGGGCGCTCTGGCGGGCATGGTCCTGCGCGGCCAGGTAGCGGTCGTGCTGCTGGAAATGCTGCGGCTGGAGGAACATGCCCTCCGCCCAGATCACTTTGTTTTGCCAGGTCATGGATGCGTTGTGTTCAGGGAATGTCGTGGGTGAACTGGCCCGGCGTGCTGAAGGTGATCACGCCGCCCCACATGCAGTTCAGGGTGCAGGTGTTGTCGATCGCCGGGATGTTGCCCAGCAGCACGGTGGGCACGCCGGGCGTCCAGGGCGCCGGGAACACCGGCACGCAGGGCATGGGGGTGAGCACGCCCAGGGCCGCCGAGGTGGCCGAAGCGACCGTGGGGTTGGACAGCGACGTGCACATGCCGAACGGCGGGATGTTCATGAAGGGCACGTTGTCGGTGATGACGCCGCAGACCAGGTTGCTGCTCATCACCATGCGCGGCGTGGCGTTGAAGGTGGACGGCGCCAGCCCGAACGGGCAGGTCATCATCGCGCTGGTGGTCACTTGCTGGGGCATCGGGGGGCTCCTTCAGGCCATCGGGTTGCCGACCCAGACGGCGATGCCGCTGAAGTTGTCGTGCCGCGGCTTGTTCGTGGCCCGGGCGTGCGCCAGCACCGATTGCTCCAGCCGGGCCAGCCAGTCGGCCGGGTCGCTGGAGCGGGCCAGGCTGGCGCTCATCTCGGCCTCGTCCACATGCTCCCACAGGCCGTCGGTGCACAGCAGGAAGACGTCACCCTCGCGCAGCACCCAGGGGCGCGAGGCGGTGGAGACCTTCAGGTGCTCGGTGGGCGTGCCCAGCGCCGACAGCAGCTCGCTGCGCTGCGGGTGGGTGCGCATCTGGTCGGGGCCCAGCAGGCCGGCCTCGACCAGCGACTGCACCACGCTGTGGTCGCGGGTGTGGGCCAGCATCTGGCCGCTGCGGAACAGGTACAGGCGCGAATCGCCGGCATGGCCCCACAGCGCGGTGCCCGAGGCCAGGTCGATGAACAGCGCCACCACGGTGGAGTGCATGTCCTTCTGCGCCGGGTCGTCGTCGCGGTGGCTCAGCACCGACGCGTTGGTGTCCAGCAGCAGGTCGTGCACTTCGTCGGGCGCGTGCAGCGGCGCGGCCGAGGCCTGCTCGATGATGTGGCGCACCGCCAGCCGTGCGGCGACGTCGCCGCCGCCGTGGCCGCCGGCGCCGTCGGCCACCACGCAGCACAGGTACTGCTCGGAGTGCCAGTGGCCGCAGGCGTCCTCGTTGTAGTCGCGGCCGCCCTGCCGCGACAGGATGGACAGCTCGATCGCCGGCAGGTCACCCAGGCCGAAGACCGAATCGGCGAAGGGGGCGTCATCGCTCACGGGGCGACCCTCCTTGCTGCGCACTGCGGCAGTTGCCGCTGGGAACGGTCCGGCGCGCTCATCCACGCCCCCGCGACTGCAGCTGGTCGATGTGTTCCTCGTAGGCCTTCAGGAAGGCCTTGCCGAAGACGGTGTGGAAGTCGTCCTGCGCCTCGCTGCGGATCTGGGTGTAGAGCTCGTTGAAGCTCTCCCACAGGCGCGCCTTGCGGGCCGCCGGCAGGATGGCCTGCAGCGCGCTGCGCTGGGTCAGCGTGCCCTCCAGGCGCGCCGGGTCGAAGCGCTCGAGCACGCCTTCCAGGGCCGCCCGCATGCCGGCCACGAAGCCGTACTGGTGGGCGCGCAGGTCGTCGTAGGCGTCGCGCATCGCCGGCGCCGCGGGCATGAAGCCGCGGGTGGGCGGCGCCAGCAGGTGGCCCAGCGCGGCCTCGGCACTGGGCGAGAACTTCAGCGGGTTGTTCTCCTTGGCGACGATCATCGTCGACTCGGCGCGGATCTCGCGCTTCATCGCGGCGCGCGCCACCAGCAGGTCGACGGTGCCGGCCGCCGATTCGCGCAGCAGCTCGCCGATCAGCTTCATCAGCGCCGGGGTCAGCGCCTCGACCTGCACCGTGGGCGTGGCCAGGCCTTCACGGAACGCGGCCAGCAGCGCCTGCACCGCCGCCGCGTCGGCAGGGCCGGCCGCTGCCATCGCCGCGGGCGGCGCAGCGATGGGCGCCGGGGTCGGCGCAGGCATGGCCGCCGGTGGCGCCATCGCCATCGCCGGGGCCGGAGCAGGCCGCAGCTCATCCAGGAATCCCATCGCCGGCGCGGCCGGTGGCGGCGCGTCCAGACCAAAGGCCGCCAGCGGGTCGCTGCTCGGCAGCGACGGGGGAAGGGGTGGCAGCGCGGCAGGCGCCGACGGGACGGGGCTGGCAGGCCGCGGCGGCGCCGGCGGGCGGGCGCGGATCACGGTGCGGCCTTCGGTCCCGGCCTCGTCCCAGGACATCACCGCTCCGGCGGGCCGCTCGGCCGGCGCCACCGGTGCCGGCGCAGGCGCCGGCGGCAGCGGACTGGGCGGCGGCGCCGACAGCGCGCCGGGGGGCAGGAAGGGCCGGTTCAGGTCGGAAAAGTCGTCCGGCAAGGTGGCCGAGGTGGCGCGCGGCACGGCCTTCAGCGAGGCCAGCGGATCGGCCGAGGCCGCCATGTTGGGCTGGGCGGCCGCGGCCGTCAGGGCCGACTGGCCCAATGGGTCGCCCACGGCGCCGGGCTTCAGGCCGAACAGGCTGTCGAGCGAATCGCCGCCACTGGCCGCGGGGCTGGACGGCAGGTCGGGGATCAGCGGCGCGGGGGCGCCCCCCACGGCATCCAGGCCGAAGCTGCCGCCGAAGGCACGGCCCAGGTCGGGCGCGCCGGGCTTGGGAGCGGGCGCGGCAAAGGGGTCCCAGTCGTCGGGGATGCCACCCGCCGCCGGGGCGGCTGCCGGGGCAGCGGCTGGCGCGAAGGCCGCGAACGGGTCGTTGCTGCGGGCCGCCGGGGCGGCCGGTGGCGTCAGCGCCAGCGGGTCGAAGCTGGCGGGCAGCGCGCCCTTGGCCGGCGGCGCGGCGGCGGGGCCCAGCAGGTCGGCAAAGGGATCATTGGACTTGGCGGCGCCGGCGCTGGCGCGGATCTCGATCTGGTAGCCGCCGATCTGCAGCCAGTCGCCGTCCTTGATCGGCGCCTCCTTGCCGTTGCCCAGCGCCTTGCCGTTGACCAGGATCGCGTTGCTGCCCTTGTCGATGACGCCGAAGCTGCCGTTGCGGTAGACGACCTGGGCGTGGACGCGGGAAATCGTGCGGTCGGGATCGGGCAGCACGAACTGGTTGGTGTCGGCACGGCCGATGGTGCCGCCGAGCTCGTCGAAGGCGGCACTCAGGCTGCTGGCGGGGGGCGCACCGTTGAACGAGATGACGGTCAGCGTGATCACGGCGAAAGGTCCTTGAAGGGCCGGGTGGCGGTGGCGGCGGGGCAGCCGGTGGCGGCCACCGGGGTGGCGTCGAGCATACCGTTGCCGAGCGCTAAGCGGCAGGGGCGAATGCGGGGGTGGGGGTGGCCGAAGGGCCCGCGGCGCGGTGGTGTTGCCCTAACATCGCCGCGTCGGCACGGGTGGCGCCGCGCCACCCCGCAACCAAGGCCATTGACCATGCCCTGCTTCTGCTCCAACGCGCTGTCGGCCTTTGCGACGGCGGCCTGCTCGGTCTCGCTGCCCGCGCTGCCGATTCCCACGCTGCCCTCGGCGCTGTTGTCGGCGGTGGCCTCGGCGCCTTCGCTGCCCACCTTCAGTGTGCCGGCGGCGCCGTCGATCACCGCGTCGATCTCGGCGATCGCGCAGCTGCTGGCCAGCCTGCCGGCGGTGCTGCCGATGCCCAACCTGGTGCTCGATCCATTGGCGCTGCAGCTGCCGCTGACGCAGCTCTCGCTGTCGTTCAGTGTCGCGGCGGCGTCGCTGCCGTCCTTGCCGGCGCTGCAGGCCACGCTGTCGGCGCTGGCGCCGCTGGGTTCACTGGCCTCGCTGATGATGGCGCTGTCGGGCCTGGGCATCGACCTGCGCGCCGGCGGCGCGATCCCGTCGCTGCAGGCCCTGCTGGCGGTGCCGCCGGTGCCCTCGGTGTCGCTCACCTCGCCGCTGTCGACGGCGATGCTGCAGCTGTCGGTGGCCGCGGGGGGGCTGCCGGCGCTGCCGGTGCTGCAGGCGGTGGTGCCGGTGCTGGCCAGTCTGCCGCCGCTGCCCACGGTGGTGCTGCCCACGCTGGCGAGCCTGTTCGGGCTGCTGTCGATCCAGGCCATGGTGCAGGCCCAGCTGGGTGTCAACCCGCTGGCGCCCGGGTCCCTGCCGGCGCTGAACGCGGCCTTGTCGGGCCTGCCGCTGCCCGCACTGGCGGCCCTGCAGATTCCCAGCTTTCCGCCACTGCCCCCCTTGCCCGAGGTGCCGATGCCGGATCTGCCCGACCTGCCGGCGCTGTCGGCGGCGCTGGGGGGCATCACGCCCGGGCAACTGGGGCCGCTGACGATGCTGATGTCCACGGTGGCCCTGCAGCCCATGCTGGCGCTGCCCGGCGCCTGTGGTGCCGGCTGCGCGGTGGCCATGATGTCCTGAGGCCCAGGCCACCGACGCGCGTCAGCGCAGCACATACAGGCGTCCTTCCACCGCGGTCAGGCGCAGCGGCCAGGCCAGCTGACGCCCATCGGCATCGGCCTTGGTCGACAGCCAGGGCGTGCCATCGGCGCGCAGGCATTCGAACAGGCGACCGCGCGCCACGCGGCGCAGCACCAGGCCGGCGGGCTCGAAGGGCAGCCAGTCCAGCCGGCGCGCCTCGGCCAGCTCCAGCAGGTGCACCCGCAGGCGGTCGAGTTCACTGCGCGCGTCGCGCTGGTAGGCCGCGGCCACTTCCTCGACGCGCAGGCGCAGCGCCGCCAGGAAGGCCTCGGGCTGGCCCTCGGTCAACTGGCGCGCCCACAGCGCGGTCTGCTCGGCCACCAGCGCGTGCAGGGCGGGGCTGTCGTCGATGGCCGGGGCGTCGACCCAGCGCCAGCGCGGGAAATTGATCGGCAGGTTCAGGGTCTGGTCCAGCGGCAGCGGCGCCACATGGGCCTGGCCGGCATCGGGCGCCCAGTCGATCTGGCCCAGCGTGCGCGCGTGGCCCTCATCGGCCAGCTTGCCGGTGCGCGGCAGCAGCAGCCGCAGGTGGGCCGAGCAGCGGCCATTGGCCGTGACGCGCTGCTGCGGCGGGGCCTTGTCCGGGGCCATCGTCGCCGGGTAGGGCCAGACCATCAGCGCCAGCTGGTTGTCGCCAGTCAGCGTGTATTCGTGCACCGGCAGCAGCACACGTGGGCGCCCAGGGTGGGCGCGCGCCACCGGAATGCCGTTCAGCCAGGCCTCGGCCTCGCACTCGACGGCGTCCAGCTTGAGCACCAGCAGCCGCTCGATCATCCCAGGCTCCAGTCGACCAGGGTCATGGCCGGCAGCAGCGAGCGGCGCCACTGCAGGTGGCCCAGCAGCGGGTCGCTGATGCGGCACAGCGCCTGCACCGGCTCCACCGCCAGCTGGGCGAACCACTGCCAGCCCAGGCCGTCGGCACGGGGCCGCAGGCCGCAGCGGCCGACCACCGCGCCGGCCACCAGGCTGGCGTCCACCATGCAGGCACTCTCGGCGGCGGCCACGTCCACCTGCAGCGTCAGCGGCAGCAGGATCGCCACCTGGGCGCCGGCGGGCGGCAGGGCTTCCTGGCCATCGCGGGCGCTGGTGTCCCACTGCAGCTGCAGCGGGATCTGGCCGGCACAGTGCAGGCGCCACTGGCTGAGGCTGCCATGGAGCGCCAGTTGGCCCGACAGGCGCAGCGACAGCCGCGCGGCGATCAGGTCCAGGTGCGCGGCCACGCGGTGGCTGGGCGTGCCGGCCAGCCCCTCGGCGGCGGGCTGCCAGCCCCAGGCCAGACCGGCGTCGCCGCACAGCAGCGCGGGCTCGGCCGCCATCTGCGGCTGCTCGAAGCCGGCCTCGCGGCACCAGGCGGTGAACAGCCGCTCCAGCCCCTGCTCGAGCTGCGCATCCAGGGCCTGCAGGCCGGCCTGCCAGGCGCCGGCGTCCAGGCGCTGGCCATCGCGCTCGATGATGCAGGCGGCGCGTGGCGCATGCGGGGCCGGCGCGGCGTCGGTGCTCCACTGGCGGTCGGGGGCGGCCTCGCGGCGCCACAGCATCCAGTGCTGGGCGGCGGGGTAGACGCACCAGTCGGTGGCCAGATCGCCCAGCGCGTCGCCCTGCTCGCGCAGGCCGCAGGAGGCCAGCTGCAGGCGCCCGAAGCGGGCGCCACCCGACCAGGCCAGCGCCGGCTGCCAGGTCTGGGTGGGCGGCAGCTCGGTGGCTGAGGCATGCTGGGTCAGCACCAGTTCGGTGGTGTGCGGCCCGCGCCATTCCAGCAGCCCGGTCTCGGTGAACTGCAGCACGGCCGGGTGGACCGCCGGGTCGCAGCAGTGGCCGGCGCGCAGCCGCAGCCGCAGCCGGGCGGGCCGTCCTGCCGGGTCCTGTCCCAGCAGCGAGATGCGCGAGGGCCAGGCGGCGGCATCGGCGGCCGTGACCACCAGCGGCGCGGGGGGGGCGCTGTCGCCGCCCGCGCGGCTCCATTGCCCGCGCTCGAAGCGATAGGGTTGGCGCGGCGGGGGCTCGTGCTCGCGCAGCTCGACCGCGTCGATGTCGCAGGGCTGGCCCAGCACCAGGCGCTGGCCCCGCTGCAGCGAGCCCATCACGCCGAGCTGACGCAGCGCGTCATCCAGCAGGGCGATCGCGCGGTCGAAATCGGGCAGCTTGGGCAGATCGGCGGCCGCCGGCCCGCCCGCGGCCAGCAGGCGCTGCAGTTCCTCGCGGCAGCGGCGCACCAGCTGGAAGGCCTTGGCGCCCTCCTGACGGCGCCGATCGCCCAGCAGGTCCAGCGCCCAGGTGTGGCCGCCACGGCTTTCGAACTCGGTGCCCAGCACCACCCAGCAGGCCAGGTAGCGGGCCACCGCCAGCGCATGGGTCAGGCCATGCGCGGCGGCGCGTTGTTCGCCGTGGGCCACCAGCGCGCCCAGGCGGTCGCCCACGCGCTCGGCCAGCGCCGGGAAGGCGGCCACCAGCACCTGCGCCAGCTGGCGGCGGTCGCGCTCGGCCTGCACCGCCTGCAGGCGCGTGGCCTGCTCGACATTGAGCACCAGGGTCAACGCGCGGCCCTCCGCACGGCGTGCGCCCGGTTGCGCGCTGGGGAGCGGCGCGGCCCGCTCATGTGCCCGCCCCCAGGCGCAACTGGCGCCATTCGAGGTGGCCGCCGGTGATGCGCGCCAGCGACCAGTGCGCTGGGCCGGGCAGGGCCCAGGCACCGACCGGGCCGTTGACGGCAGCGCGCTGGGCGGCGTCGGCATGGTCCAGCACGATGCGCAGCATCTCGGGGCTGAGCGTGTCCAGCGGCACCACCCGGCCATCCGGCAGGCGCGCCTGCAGCAGCGCGCGCAGGTGGTTGCGCAGGGCGATCAGGCGCACGCCGCTGAGCACCAGCACGCCCCAGTCGGTGGGTCCGTCGCCCGGCACCAGCAGCGCATCGGTGAAGGGGCTCTCGCGGCGCAGCCGCACCAGGTAGGGCGCACTCTGCTGCACCGCCGGCGGCAGGGCGCCGGGCAGCAGGCAGTCGAAATCGTCGATCTCGCCGGCCTGTTGCGCCGCCGCCAGCCGCGCCGGCAGGCCGCTCAGGCAGCGGCCCAGCAGCACGGCGTGCACCTGCTGGCGGTCGTCGGCCCAGAGCTGGGCCCTGAACTGCGCAGGGGCGATCTCGAGGGGCGTGTCGGCAGCAGCCATCGGCGCGACGGTCGGGCCCTCAGCTGCCCGAGGCCAGCGGGTCCTGGTCCGGGTCCGGCAGGGTCGGGGCGGTCGGATCCGCCGGGCTGGCCTGCGCCGCGTCGTTGGCATTGCCGGCCGAGCCGCCGCTGTTGATCTTGACCATTGCGCCCTGGATGGTCACGCCGTCGGGACCGACCAGGATGAAGGAGCCGCCGGCCTTGATGCACAGCGTGGTGCTGCCGTCGATCACCACGCCCATGCCCTTGAGGTGCAGGCTGGAGGTGGCGGTGGCGTTGAAGGCCTGGCCCACATTGATGTCCATGCCCTGGCCCGAGGTGATCGAGATCGCCTGATCGCCCTTGACGGCCACCGCATCGGTGATCCCGGTGTTCAGTGCGCCCTCGATCTTGAGGTTGAAGTCGGCACCCAGCTTGGCGTGCACGTCCTCCTTGATCGACAGCGTGGCCTTCTTGCCCACGTCCACTGTCAGGTTCTCGCCGATCTGCTGCGCCACGTTCTTCTCGACCTTGTCCCAGCGGTCGTTCTTGACGGTGATCTTGGCGTCGTTCTTGACCAGCTGGTGGTAGTCCTTCTCGGCCTGGAACCAGACGTATTCGGAGCCCTTCAGGTCATCGAAGCGCAGCTCGTTGAAATTGGCCTCGCCCCCTTGCTTGGTCGAGCGGCTGCGGATGCCGGTGACGGTCTTCTGGGCCGGCAGCTCATAGGGCGGCATGCGCTCGGCGTTGTAGACGCGGCCGGTGACCAGCGGGCGGTCGGGGTCGCCGTCGAGGAACTCGACCACCACCTCGTCGCCCACCCGCGGGATGGCGATCATGCCGAAGTTCTTGCTGGCCCAGGGGTGGCTGACACGCACCCAGCACGAGGCGGTCAGGTCGTCCGGATTGACGCGGTCCCAGCGGAACTTGAGCTTCACGCGGCCATGCTCGTCGGTGGCGATCTCGTCGCCGCTGCCGCCCACCACCACCGCGGTCTGCGGCCCGTTGATGCGCGGCCAGGCCACGCTCAGCTGGGGCTGGAAGCGGATGCTCTTGGGGATGGCGTCGAAGCGCGCCTGGAAACCGCGGCTGCCGCCCTTGACGTTGGCCTCGTACTCGCCGAACTCGGCGGTGAAGACCAGCCGTGTCACCAGGTAGTCGCCGTTGTCGTTGGTGTGCTCCTTCAGCTTGAAGGTCTTGCCGGCGGCGATGGCGCGAAAGCGGGTCTCGGCCGAGGCGACGATCTGCTGGGTCTTGTAGGCGTCGACGCGGCCCTGGGCGAAGCGCTCGCCGACGCCCTTGTGGTCGGCCGCCGCCGCGGCGCGCTTGAGGTCGTAGAAGGCGCCGGGCCAGTGGCGCACCTCCAGGTCACCCGGGTTGGGGTACGACGGGGTGCGCATCTTGGTCACTTCCAGCGAGGTGGAGGGCACCTGGAAGTCATGGTCATCGTGGGTGTACTTCAGCGAGCCCACCTGCTTGACCAGGCGCCAGTCGGTGACCATGTCGTCGCGCAGCTGGTTGTCGGTCTGGGTGCTGGCCCAGGCCAGGCTGGCCCCGGGGATGGGGTCGTGGCCCGAGGCGTCGTCGCACAGCACCAGCTTGTGCTGGCCGTCCTCGTGGGTGAAGTAGTAGTACAGGCCCTCCTGCTCCATCAGCCGGGTGACGAAGTCGAAGTCGCTCTCGTTGTACTGGACGCAGAAATCGCGTGGCTTGTAGGTGGCGGTGGACTTGTCCTGCACCGACTGGTTGGAGTAGTCGCCGAAGACCGCCTTGATGATCTCGATGACGGTCTTGCCCTGGAAGATGCGGCAGTCCGCGCCCAGCTGCAAATACCAGAGCCAGACATTGAGGTCCAGGAAGTAGCGGTCGAGCTTGCCCTGCGAGCCGCCGCGCTCGAAGCGGGTGACGAAGCCGTTGATGTAGCGGTAGCTGCCATCGGCCAGCAGCAGCTTGACGGTCGCCCGGGTGCCCAACAGGTCGTCGGGCGTGATCACCGGATCGCTGCGCGGGCGCAGCAGCTCGATGCGGTACTGCGGCAGACGGCCGAGTTCCTCCACCGCCTGCAGGCGGTGGAAGAGCAGGGCGTCGGGGCCCTTCACGCACTTGAATTCGGCATCCAGCTTGGCCATCGAGGGCTCCTTGGGCCGGCGGCGCGTGGCCGCCCGGTCTCAACTCAATCGAAGGTGTAGGTGAACTCGCCGTCCGCCGCACCCAGGCGGATCACCTTGAGTTCCTCGCCACGCGCCATGCGCCCCAGGTACTCGATCGAGATCTTGGGCAGCACGGTGTTGGTGAGGATGGCGTCGATGATGCGCCCGCCGGCCTCGGCGTTGTTGCAGCGGCTGACGATCAGCGAGACCGCGGCGTCGTCGAACTCGAACGGGATGCGGTGGTTTTCCTCCACGCGCTTCTTGATGCGGCCCAGCTGCAGCCGGATGATCTTGGCCAGCATCTCGTTGGACAGCGGGTAGTAGGGGATGGTCACGATCCGGCCCAGCAGCGCGGGCGGGAAGACCTTCATCAGCGGCTCCTGCAGCGCCTCGGCCAGCGAGTCCGGGTCGGGCAGCAGTTCCGGGTCCTTGCACATGTTCATGATGAGCTCGGAGCCGACGTTGGACGTGAGCAGGATGATCGTGTTCTTGAAGTCGATCATCCGGCCCTCGCCGTCTTCCATGCGGCCCTTGTCGAAGACCTGGAAGAACAGCTCGTGCACGTCGGAGTGGGCCTTCTCGACCTCGTCGAGCAGCACCACGCTGTAGGGCCGGCGGCGCACCGCCTCGGTCAGGATGCCGCCCTCGCCGTAGCCCACATACCCCGGAGGCGCGCCCTTGAGGGTGGAGACGGTGTGCGCCTCCTGGAACTCGCTCATATTGATCGTGATGACGTTCTGCTCACCACCGTAGAGCGACTCGGCCAGCGCCAGCGCGGTCTCGGTCTTGCCCACGCCCGAGGTGCCGCACAGCATGAACACGCCGATCGGCTTGTTCGGGTTGTCCAGCCGGGCGCGCGAGGTCTGGATGCGCTTGGCGATCATGTCCAGGCCGTGCTGCTGGCCGATGACGCGCTGGCCGAGCGTTTCGCCCAGGCGCAGGATGGCTTCCAACTCGTTCTTGACCATGCGGCCCACCGGGATGCCGGTCCAGTCGGCCACGACGCTGGCCACGGCTTGGGCGTCGGTGGACGGCATGATCAGCGGGGCATCGCCCTGCAGCTCGGCCAGCGCGGCCTGCTCTTTGCGCAGCTCGTCGATCAGCGCGCCGCGGTCGGCGTCGCCCGCGGGCACCGCCTGGTCGACCGGCTCGGCGTCGCCGCGCAGCTTGGCGCGCAGGGCCAGCACGCGCTCGACGATCGCCTTCTCGGCCTGCCAGCGCTCTTCCAGCGCCGCGAGGCGGGTGCGCTCGGCGGTCAGCTTGGCCTCGACCTCGGGGCCGCGCTCGCCGGTGTCGACACCGGCGGCCGCTTCGCGATGGATGATGCCCTGCTCGATCTCCAGCGCCTCGATGCGGCGGCGGCTGTCCTCGACCTCGGCGGGGATGGCGTGCTGGCTGACGGCCACGCGGGCGCAGGCGGTGTCGAGCAGGCTGACCGCCTTGTCGGGCAGCTGGCGCGCCGGGATGTAGCGGTGCGACAGCTTCACCGCCGCCTCGATGGCCTCATCCAGCAGCTGCACGCGGTGGTGCTTTTCCAGCACGCTGGCCACGCCACGCAGCATCAGGATGGCCTTGTGCTCGTCGGGCTCGGGCACCTGCACCACCTGGAAGCGACGGGTCAGCGCCGGGTCCTTCTCGATGTACTTCTTGTACTCGGCCCAGGTGGTGGCGCCGATGGTGCGCAGGTTGCCGCGCGCCAGCGCCGGCTTGAGCAGGTTGGCGGCGTCGCCGGTGCCGGCCGCCCCGCCGGCGCCCACCAGCGTGTGGACCTCGTCGATGAACAGGATGATCGGCTTGGGGCTGGCCTGGACTTCGTCGATGACCTGGCGCAGGCGCTGCTCGAACTCGCCCTTCATGCTGGCGCCGGCCTGCAGCAGGCCCAGGTCCAGCGACAGCAGCGACACGCCCTGCAGCTGCGGCGGCACGTCGCCGCGCGCCAGACGCTGGGCGAAGCCCTCGACCACCGCGGTCTTGCCCACGCCGGCTTCGCCGGTCAGGATGGGGTTGTTCTGGCGGCGGCGCATCAGGATGTCGACGATCTGGCGGATCTCCTCATCGCGGCCGGTGACCGGGTCGATCTTGCCCTCGCGCGCCCGCTCGGTGAGGTCCACCGTGAACTTCTTCAGGGCCTCCTGCTTGCCCATCGCCGCCGGCGCGATCGCGCCCTCGGCCTCGCCCGGCTGGGCGCTGCCCATGCTGCTGCCGTCCTGGGCGCCCAGGCGGGCCTCGGCGGTGCCGCTGCACAGCTTGGGGAACTGCTCGACCAGGTCGTCGGGCTTGATCTTCTCGAACTGGCGCGAGATGCCCAGCAGCGCATTGCGCAGGCTGTTGGTCTTGAGCAGGCCGATCAGCAGGTGGCCGGTGCGCACCTGGGTCTCGCCGAACATCAGCGTGCCGTAGACCCAGCCGCGCTCGATCGCGTTCTCGATGTGCTCGGAGAAGTCGGAGATCGCGGTGGAGCCGCGCGGCAGGCGGTCCAGCGCGGTGGTGATGTCGCGCGCCAGCACCGAGGCATCCAGCTGGTAGTGGCGCATCAGCGCCTCCAGGTCGGTGTCGGCGGTCTGCACCAGCTGGGCCAGCCAGTGCACCAGCTCCACATAGGGGTTGCCGCGCATCTTGCAGAACACCGTGGCCCCCTCGACGGCCTTGTAGGCCAGGGGGTTGAGTTTTCCGAACAGGGCGACTCGGCTGATCTCGCTCATGGTGTTCCTTGTGTGGCGCCAAAGGGCGGTGGGGGAGGGGAAGCCGCAGGGGCGGAAGGGGTGCGTCGGGTGCGCAGGATGCGTTCGGCGTCGAGCAGCAGGTCGCCCGCGTCCTGCTCGCGGCGGTAGTGGCCCAGCCAGCTGGCGCGACCCAGCGGCGTGGTGCGCCGGCCCAGGTGGGCGCGCGGCACCTGCTGGCGGCGCAGCACCAGGCGCAGGTCCCATTCGAACTCCAGGCCCACCCATTGGCGCACCATGGCGTGCAGGCGGGCCAGGTCACGGCCGCCGGGCAGGAAGTCGTGGTAGCGCGGCAGGTCGAGCGGGCCGATGACGATGCGGAACTTGTGCTGCACGTCCCAGACGCTGCCACCCAGCACCGCGCCGCCGCCCAGCGGCTGGCCATCGCGCTTGGACAGCCGGCTGCGCTCGGCGCGGCCCAGCGCCATCCAGTGGCCGCACCATTGTTCGATGCGCACCGGCACGTCGAACTCGGCGCGCAGCCAGCACAGCAGGCCGTCGGCGTCGCGGGTGGCGCGCGCCAGCCGACCGGCGAACAGCAGCTTGGGCATGTCGCCTGCGGCGTCGCGCTTGAGCAGGGTCTCGTTGCCGATGCCGAACAGCGAGCCGATCCAGCGCGCATAGCGGCTGTCGTTCAAATGGTCGAAGCCGACCGTGGGCTGGGCTCGCGCCCAGGCGCGGTAGAACAGCAGCGCGAAGCGGTGGGTCAGGTGGTCCAGGAAGCGCGCCAGCGCCTGGTCGCCGTGCTGGTGGGCGCGTTCACGCGCGAACTCGGTGAGGTGGATGGGCAGCGCGCCGTTGGGGCCGGTCAGGCCGAAGGCCCGCTGCATCAGCCAGCGCCGGCCCTTGGGCGTCTGGATCACGCCGGTGACGTTGGCCGGCGCGAAGCTCAGCTCTGGTGGCTGGCCCACGCGCAGCGGCTCGTCGCTGGGGCGCATGGCCTCGCCCAGGCGCGGCAGCTCGGGGTGCAGCGCCTCGATGCGGCGCAGCGTCAGGAAGAAGTCCTGGTGGCCCGGACGCTCGGCCAGGTCGCGCCACAGGGCCTCGCGCTCGGCCTCGAGGTGCCGGGTGGGCAGTGCGGGCGGCAGGCTGGTCATCGCTCGCTCACAGCACGGGGCGCTGGCCCAGCATCGGCTTCCAGCGGGCGATCGGGCCGCGCGACAGCGAGACCAGCGAGGTCTCGACGAAGCTGTTGAGCGAGGCGTGGCGCGCCAGGTAGTGGTGCAGCGCGGCGCCGAACAGGTAGGCGCTGCCGCCCTCGTGGCCGAGTTCGTCCACCGTCAGCTCAACCTCGATGCCGCGGCCGAAGGCGATCGGGCCGCGCACCGGATGGCGGCGCACCACCGGCCGCGTGCGCACGCCCTGCAGCGACTCGATCTGCCGGCGCTGGGCCGGCTCGCCCGCCATCGGGAAGCGGCTGAGCAGGTCGCGCAGCGCCGCCGCGGCTTCGCCGCCCTCGGTATCGAGCAGCGACAGGTAGTTCAGCGACAGCAGGTTCAGCAGCCGCCAGGCCACGCCGCCTTCGCGCAGCGCGGTCTGCGGCCGGGACGGGCCGTTGACCACGCGCACCGCGTTCAGCGGCACCGGCGCATCGAGCTGGAACTCGGCCTGGCCGCCGGCCATCGGGATGAAGATCGGCAGGTCGCGGTTGGTGCAGCGGGCCTTCAGCGCCACCTGGCGCAGGTCGCCCGAGTAGGGCGCCTCCTCGGGGTCGACCAGCGAGACAAAGACCTCGGAGCCGATGTAGCCCGAGCGCGGGCCCTCGCGGCGCGCCGCCTCGGACGGCAGGCGTGGCTCGCGCCACGAGGAGTAGTAGGCCGGCTGGCCGGTGGGCGCCCGGTGGTCGGGCGCGAACATCGGCATGAAGCGGCGCTCATCGCCCTTGTCGTCGTAGCCGGTCAGCGACAGCAGGTCATAGACCTCGAAGTCCAGCGGCGCGGTGCGGTCGGGCACGACGTGGAACTCGTACTGGCCGTCGTCGACCTGGATGCGGTCCATGCGCTTGGTGAACAGGTTCACCGCCGGCACACAGTGCAGCATGAAGTGGCTGGCGTCGACCACGCCTTCCAGGCCGGTGCCGGGCCGGTTGAGCAGCAGCGTCAGCTCCAGCGCATGGCCGTCCAGGCGTTGCAGCACCGGACGCAGGCCCTGGATGTCGATGAACAGGAAGCGCTCGGGGAAGGTGAAGTGCTCTTGCAGCAGGCGCACGCCGCCAAAGCCGCGCAGCGTGACGGGCAGCATGGCCTCGTCGTCGCTGTAGCCCACCGGCTGCACCGCCGAGGCCGGCAGCAGCTGGCGGCTGTCGGCCAGGCCGGGCGCGCCGGCCAGCACGCCCACGGTGCTGCCCAGCACCAGCTCGTGCACGCGCATCGCCACCTCGGTGGGGCCGCCCACGTAGAAGCGCAGGCTGTCCAGGTCGAGCTGCGACAGCTTCATGCCCGCGGGCAGTTGCAGCCGCACCCGGATGCCGGCCCGCGGCCGCTCGGGCAGGCCCAGGGCGGCGATGTTGAGATCGGCCAGGTTCAGCAGGTACTCGGCCTGGGTGGTGCTCAGCGGGGTCAGCCGCAGCGGGCTGGCGGTGCGGTACTCGCAGCGGGTGCTGGTGTTGGCCAGCGGCGGTGCGTAGAGCGGCAGGTCGCGCGGCAGCGGCGGTGCCTTCAGCAGGTTGGCGTCGGGCACCGGGTGGACCTGGGCCACCAGCATCGAGGGGATCGGCGCCAGGAAATTGGGGTACAGCAGCTCCAGCAGCCGGTGCGAGAAGCGCGGGAACTCGCTGTCCTGGCGCAGCTGCACGCGCGCGGCGAGGAAGGCGCAGCCTTCGAGCAGACGTTCGACGTAGGGGTCGGTGACCTCCATCGACTCCATGCCCAGGCGCGAGGCGATCTTCGGGAACTCGGCAGCGAACTCCGCGCCCACCTCGTAGAGGTAGCGCAGCTCCTGGTTGTAGTAGCGCAGCAGCCGGGCGTCCATGGGCTCTGGCGGGTCAGGCGCGCACGTCGCGCAGGCGGGTGGTGCCGGTCTCGAAGTCGACGTCGGCCGCCAGCAGCAGCTCCAGCGGCACCGGCTGGTTCCACATGAAGCCGCGGATCGTCATCTGCATCGTGTTGTGGTGGTTGTCGTGGTCGACCTTGACGTCGACCTCCAGCGTGGCGGGGTCGATGCGCGGCTCGAAGGTCTTGATGCAGTCGGCGACCGCCCGCTTGATGGTGGGGATGTCGACCGAGGACAGGGTCTGGCCCGAGAAGGCCGGCATGCCGAAGTTCAGCACCGAGCGGCGGGCGAGCTCGTTGTGCTGCCAGAGCTGGTGCTCGGCGCGACGCTCGGAGCGCGGCTCGGGCTCGGGGCGGGTGGCGTTGAACAGCCAGCTCAGGTCGCGCAGCACGGCCTGGCGCAACTGCTGACGGGTCAGCACGCGCGCGGCGGCCGTCTCGGTCTGCTGACGGGGCTCGGGATCGATCAGCCGGTCGAGCAGGGAGGGCTGGAGCCGGTCACGCGAGGCCAGTTCAGCCATTCGCGGCGTCCTCGCCGGCGCTGGGCTGCAGCTCGATGTGGCGGATCGACAGCAGGTCGTGCTCGCCCTGGTCGGTGACCAGCACGCGCTGGCCCAGGCCGAACCAGCGCTCCGGGCCGCCCTCGCGCCACTCGGTCTTGCGGGCCATCAGGATCAGGCCGTCGGTGCTTTTCTCGCTGCCCGGGTAGCGCGAGGGCACCATGGCCACCGCTTCGCCGCCGTTGGCGAAGGTCAGGCGCGCCGGCAGCCAGACCTGGTCGCGCAGGTCGGTGGGCGCCTCGAAACGGATGGCCGACAGGCGCGAGAAGGGCACCCAGTAGTACTTGCCGTTGATCGCGGCCTCCAGCACCGGGCCCAGGCGCGAATCGGCATCGGCGATCCAGTCGAAGGCCACTCCGTCGATCGTGCCGGCGGTGGCCGGCGCCTCGTCGAAGGCGCGCGCCGCCAGCGCGTGCGACTGCGCGGCATCGCCGGCACCGGCCTGCAGCATCGATTCGATCAGCAGCGCCAGCCACTGGTCGGGCTGGCCGAAGACCATCGGCGAGCGGCGGCCGGCGAAGACCGCGTCGCGCAGCTTTTCGCAGCGCAGTGCGTGGCCGACCATCTCGCGCATCGGGCCGGCTTCGCTGTCCATGTCGGCCAGCACGTTGAGCTGGGTGTGGGCGCGTTCCCACTGGCCCAGCACGCACAGCAGCTGGGCCAGGAAGACCCGCAGCCGGGCATCGGCCGGTTTGGCGCGCACCGCCTGGGTGAGTGCCGCCAGGGCGGACTGGGGGTCGCCGGCGCGCAGGGCGGTTTCGGCAGTGGCAAGGGCGTCGTTCATGGTGGGGTCGCCGCAGGGGCGCTCAGAAGGCGTGGCCGCAGTCGGTGCAGAAGCGCGCCGAGCGCGAGGTCATGGCGCCGCAGGCGGGGCAGCTCTTGTGCGTGCTGGCCAGGTCGTAGCCGCACTCGGCACAGAAGCGGCCGCCGTCGCTGGGCGTGCGGCAGTTGGGGCAGTAGGCGCCGGCGGCATCGGCACTGGCCGATGCGGTGGCGCCCCCACCCCCGGCCGAGCGGGCGCCGCCGCGGCGCTCGACAGCGCATTTCTCGCAGCAGCCCTCGGACGGGTTGAAGCACTCGTTGCAGACGGTGGCGTGGCAGACCTCGCAGTTGACGAACTGGCTCTCGGCCTGGCGCATCGCGGTGGCCAGTTCGCTGTCGCGGGCCGATTTCGCGCGCATGTCGGCCAGGCTGGTGCTGGCGCGGCCGGCGTTGTCCATGCCGGGCAGCAGGAAGGTGAACTTGTGCAGCAGCGTCGACAGCTGGCCCATGCGGTAGGGCTTGAAGGGGCTGCGCCAGGTGTTCGAGCAGTGGGCACAGGCGAACTCGAACTGGAAGCCCGCCTGCATGTGCGAGCCGATGACGCTGAGGTCGCGGTACTGGTTCAGGGGCATGGGTGGGCCTCGCTGGCTGTGCCGCTCAGTTGCGGCGGTTGCCGCCGCCGCCATTGCGCGAGCCGGCTCGGTTGTTGCCGCCCCGGCCATCGCGATCGCGGTCGTTGCCGTCGTCGTCGCGGTCGTCGTCATCGCGCCGTGGACGCTGGCGGCGCGGCGCGTTCAGCGAGGCATTGGGCGGACGCATGATCTCGGCGTCGGTGGCGACCTTCTGGCCCAGGGGGTTCTTGACGTAGTGCTTGAACTTGATCGAGTTGAAGTCGCACTCCCAGTGCTCGTCCATGTCGGCCGAGGCGTCCGACAGCGAGCCGGTCATCGACAGGCTGATGATGCGCAGGTTGGTCAGCTCCACCCACAGCTCGAACTCGTTGTAGGTCCAGTCCGAGAAGCAGATCTGGGCCTTGGGGAAGGGCTTGCCGGTGTTCAGGGCCTTCATCAGCACCGTCGACGAGCGGTCGGGCGGTTTGGTGAAGCTGAACTTGGTGGGCACGACCTCGTCACGGCCATCGCCCTCGGCCTGCTGGAACGCGGCGCCCCAGTTCCAGTCGTCGAGCTCGATCCATTTCTCGAAGCCGTCGACTTCACTTTCGCCGACGACGGGGCCGCCGCCCTCGGTGGACAGCGACATGAACAACGGGGTGGACGGCATGGTGGGTGCGCCTGTGCAGGAAGGAGATCAGCGGTCGCTGCGCCCCCGCGCCTCGGCGGAGAAGGTCAGGCGGCCGGAGTGTTCGTCTCGGCGCTTGGTGGTCGGGTAGTAGTCGACCCCGATCAGCGCATAGGACAGCTTCAGGGAGCACTTGATCTGCGCCACCTTGCCGCTGTTGATGTCGAGTTGCAGGTCCTCGACGTAGCCGTTGCGGGCCTCGATCGTGAGCAGTTCCCGAGGTCGGTCCTTGGGCTGCACCGCGTGGATCATCGACAACCTGGCCTTGGTGAACTTGTCGCGGTGCCGCAGGGCCTTGAGCAGGTTGATCGTGGCGGTGTCGAAGTAGCCGGACAGGTCCAGCGTCTCGAACTTGACCCCCGAGCCGTCGCGCTGCGACACCTCGGCACGCACTTCCTGGACCGACATGCCCCATTTCCAGCCGTCGATCTCGATCTGGTGCTTGAAGCCGGCCACGGTGGATTCGCCACGCAACTGTCCGGCCTTCTCGAAGGTGATGTCCAGGTAGAAGAGGGTGTCGCTCATGGCGGGACCGTGGGCTCAGGACAAATCAAGCGCGCGCGCCGAGGCGCGCGCGACTTCGGCAGGGTTTCCCGGTCCGGCTGGCACAGGGCCGGAGAAACCGTGCACGGGCAGTGCGGCCTGGGCCTTACTGCAGCAGCTTCATCGCCGCGATGTCCCACTCGAACGGGATGAACGAGCTCTCGAGCTTGCCCTGGTTGGTCTGGGCCTTGTACTCGACCTTGATCTTCTTGAAGACCATCTCGACGTCCTGGTTCACCGAGCCGTCTTCGCCGCCCTTGGACGAGACCTTGGTGATGAACACGTCGGTCATCGTCAGGCGCATGAAGATCTCGGGGTTCTTGGCGCCGGTCTGCTTCAGGCTTTCGATGGTGACGACGCCGAAGGCGGTGCCGGCGACGATCTTGCCCATGATCACGGGCGAGGCCTTGTCGTAGTAGTGGCTGAACGACAGGTTGCCGGGGGTGGGCTTGCCCACGCTGGCGCCGCCGCCCTTGAGGAAGCTGGTCTCGGCCTCGATGTCCCAGCTCCAGTCGCCGATCTCGATCCAGCCCTGGTCGCCGTGGTGGCCGTCCTGGAACGACTCGCCCTTTGGCACCGCGTCGAACTTGATGAAGGTATTACCGGGCATGTGCAGTTTCTCCGTGCAGGGTTAAGGGGAAGGGTGCGGTTGTCAGCCGCCGGATTTCTCGGAGGGCAGTTTGGACACCAACCGCAGCGACACGGTCAGACCTTCGAGCTGGTAGTGAGGCTTCAGGAAGAACTTGGACTGGTAGTAGCCCGGTGCTCCTTCGACCTCCTCGACGACGACCTCGGCCGCTGCCAGGGGGCGCTCGGACTTCGTCACTTCGCTGGAGTTCGTGGGGTCGCCGTCGACGTAGTTGCCGATCCAGTCGTTCAGCCAGCGCTCCATGGCGTCGCGGGTCTTGAACGAGCCCACCTTGTCGCGCACCATGCACTTCAGGTAGTGCGCGAAGCGGTTGCAGGCGAACAGGTAGGGCAGGCGGGCGGCCAGGGCCGCGTTGGCGGTGGCGTCCGGATCGTCGTACTCGGCGGGCTTCTGCAGCGACTGGCCACCGATGAACGCGGCGAAGTCCGAGTTCTTGCGGTGGATCATCGCCAGGAAGCCATTCTTCGACAGTTCGGCCTCGCGCCGGTCCGAGATGGCGATCTCGGTGGGGCACTTCATGTCCACGCCGCCGTCGTCGGTGGGGAAGGTGTGGGCCGGCAGGTTCTCGACCGCGCCGCCCGACTCGACACCGCGGATGCGCGAGCACCAGCCGTAGAGCTTGAAGGAGCGGTTGATGTTGGTGGCCATCGCATAGGCCGCGTTGCACCACGAGTACTTGTCGTGGTCGGCGCCGACCGTGTCTTCCTCGAAGTTGAACGCGTCCACCGGGCTGGTCTTGGCGCCGTAGGGCAGGCGGCCCAGGAAGCGCGGCATGCACAGCGCCAGGTAGCGCGCGTCGTCCGACTCGCGCAGCGAACGCCAGGCGGCGTACTCGGGCGTGGTGAAGATCTTGGTCAGGTCACGCGGGTTGGCCAGCTCCTGCCAGGAGTCCATCTGCATCACGGTCGGCGCGGCGCCGGTGATGAAGGGGGCATGGGCCGAGGCGGCGATCTTGGACATCTCGCCGAGCAGCTCGACGTCGGGCGGCGAGTGGTCGAAGTGGTAGTCGCCGACGATGGCGCCGAAGGGCTCGCCGCCGAACTGGCCGTACTCTTCCTCGTAGAGCTTCTTGAACAGCGGCGACTGGTCCCAGGCCGTGCCCTTGTAGCGCTTGAGGGTCTTGCCCAGCTCCTGCTTGGAGATGGACATCACGCGGATCTTCAGCTGCTCGTCGGTCTCGGTGTTGTTGACCATGTAGTGCAGGCCGCGCCAGGCCGACTCCAGCTTCTGGAGGTCGGGGTGGTGCAGGATCAGGTTGACCTGCTCGGACAGCTTGCGATCGATCGCCGCGATCATCGACTCGATCGTGGCCACGGTGTCGTTGCTGATCAGCTTGGCGTTGGTCAGCGCCTGCTGGGCCAGCGTCTGCACCGCGGTCTCGACGGCCGAGCGGGCCTCTTCGGACTTGGGCTTGAATTCCTTGCTGAGCAGCGACGCGAAATCGCTGCCTTCCATCGTCACGCCGGCAAAGGACGCATTGCCTTGCTGCAGGGGATCGGCCATCGGTAGCTCCGGGTTCTGGGTGTTCGAAGGGGCTGGGGGTCAGACGCTCAGGCGTCGCCTTCGGGCTTGGGGGTGCTGCTCAGCGACTGCAGCAGCGCCGGGTCGTTGAGCACCTTGCCGATGAGCTCTTCGGCGCCGCCCTTGCCGTCCATGTAGGTGACCAGGTTGGACAGCTGCTGGCGCGCCTCGAGGAGCTGCTTCAGGCCCTCGGTCTTGGCGGCGATGGCGGCCGGCGAGAAGTCGTCCATGCTCTCGAAGGTCAGGTCGACCGACAGGTTGCCTTCACCGGTCAGGGTGTTGGGCACGGTGAAGGCCGCGCGCGGCTTCATGGCCTTCATGCGGGTGTCGAAGTTGTCGACGTCGAACTCGAGGAACTTGCGGTCGGCCACCGGCGGCAGGGGTTCCTCGGGCTTGCCGGCCAGGTCGGCCATCACGCCCATCACGAAGGGCAGCTGGATCTTCTTCTGGGCGCCGTAGAGCTCGACGTCGTATTCGATCTGGACCCGAGGCGCCCGGTTGCGGGCGATGAATTTCTGGCTGCTTCCCATGTGTTGGCTCCGGGTTGAGAAAGAGAGTTGTCAGGGTCAGGGCGAAGGAGTGACCAGCGGGCAACGGGTTGGTCTGTCCGCAGCAGCGGCCGACCGCACCGGAGCCCTCAATGGTCGGACGTGATGCTATCGGGATCAACCCCCATGATTCGAGCAACTTCGTTGATCGCATCGGGTGCGAGATCGCGGACCAGCTGCAGGAAATTCTTGTCGATCAGGCGTTCGGCGCGGCGCAGCAGCAACTGGGCCGGGTTGGTGGGCTCGTGGCGTTCGAGGTAGTTGCAGACCAGGGCGATGGCCTTGAGCGCGTCTTCCCGCGATTCCACGCTCCAGGCGCCGCCACCCCGGCGTGCACGCGGGGCATCTGCCGCGGCCTCGCCGCCGCCCTCGCCGCCGTCACTGCCGGCACCGTCGCCGCTGCCGGCGCTGGCGCCGTCGAAGGACTCGGGCAGCAGGCCCAGCACGGCATCAAGCATGCCGCGGATCGGCTTGAGGTCGACCGAGCGCTCGAAGCCGAAGCGGTCCTGCATCAGGCGCTGCAGCTCCTTGAGCTGCTCCTGCGCGTCGAGCACCGCGGTGCGCAGCTGCGCGCCGGGCTCGGCCAGGTCAGGGTCGGTCAGCACGCCGCGCACGTGGGCCAGCGAGGGCGGGTCCTCGTCGGGCTTGGGCGTGAGGCGGTCCAGCGCGAGTTCGACGTCACGCACCCGCAGGCCGGCCAGGCGGCGGTCGACCAGCAGTGGGCACTCGCGGGTGTCGCCCAGCAGGCCGTTGAACTGGGCCAGCGAGCTGACCGCGGTGATGCGGGCGAAGGGGTCGCCGTCGTCCGGGTCGAGTTCGGGGTGGAGCTGCTCCCAGAAGCGCTCCATCAGGCCATGCAGCAGGCGCACGCCCGGGGCCAGCGCCGGCAGGCCGTGTTCATAGAGCTGGGCGCGGATCCAGGGCACGACGATGCGCAGGTCGCGGGTGCGCTCCATCAGCGCCACGGCGCGCGACTCGACGTCGCTCCAGACGGGGGGCTCGGCGGCCGAGAACTGGGTCTCGGGCTTGCCTTCGGCGGCCTGCGAGAACTCGAGGAAGTCGAGCTCGTACTCCATGTTCTCGCCGCAGGGGGCGTCGCCCACCGGTTCGAGCCAGGCGTCGACCTGGCGGTCGATGGACTCGACCGACGGATGCTTGGGTCCTGAGGATTCGCTCATCCAGCCGTCCTCCGGGTGTCCGGCTGGTCAGGTCCGGGTGTGGTGGCAATCACGACGGGCATGTGGCGTGCATCCATAGCGTTCCGCCAATATATCACGCCGATGTGGGCGCGGGCATTAGCGCTGGTTAGCATGGGGTCAGGGTTGACCATAGGGGGAGGCCAGGCCTTGGCCGGGGATAAAAACGAGGAAGAATTCGCCGGTCGGCCGCGGCGATGCCCGGCAGCGCGCATTGTGGGCCGACCGCTCTGTCCTCCGACCCCCCAGCCTGTGGTGGCCGATCGCTCCGCCGCGACGGCCGTTTGACCTTCGCCAAACCGACTGCGCCATGTTCGAGACCCTCATCGCACCGGGATGGTTTGGCAAATTGCCAACAGCCGGCGACTTTGTGTCCCGGCGCCTGCCTCAGGATGTCATCGATTGGTGGGACAGCTGGCTCTCGCTGGGCCTGGCCGCGCTGCGGGAGCGCCATGCCGACGACTGGCAGGCGCAGTTCCTGGCCGCGCCGGTCTGGCGCTTCGTGCTGGCGCCCGGGGTCGCGCCGGGCAAGCTGGGCCAGCATGCCTGGGCGGGCGTGCTGATCCCCTCGGTGGACAGCGTCGGCCGCTACTTTCCGCTGACCCTGCTGGCACCGCTGGCCGGCTGGCCGCTGGACCCCGCCGACGGCGAGGCCCTGGGCTGGTGGCTGGAGCGCCTGGAGCGCACCGCGGTCGATGCGCTGCACGACGACTGGTCCATCGAGCGCCTGGAGGCCGAGCTCGACGCAGACCCGCAGCGCCGTGCGCCACCCAGCGCGGCCGACCTGGATCTGGCGCAAGATCGCGTCATCTTTGCAGCGGACGCCCTAGCATCCATGGGGGTGGCAGGGCGACGCCTCTTCACCGAACATCGCGCGGGCCGCTCGCTGTGGCAGCGCGGATGTTCGACCGACGGGGCCTGCCAGCTGGTCCAGGGCCTGCCGCCGGCCGCATCGCTTTTCGAGGCCTGGGCATGACCGACCCGGCCGGACTGCGGGCACACTGCCCCGACAACGCCCGCACCGCAGACTTGTATGACGAGGAGATTCCGACGATGAACGCCCAGCACAGCGGAGCCCCCCGGCCCCAGCGCCGATCGCTCCGTCCCGTGATGACGGCCACCCTGCTGGCATGGGCCCTGGGCACTGCCGCGCAGGCCCAGGTGGCGCCGCCCCCGGCCGAAGGCGCCTTCGTGCCCACCCCACCGTCGGTGCCCAGCCCCTCGTCGCTGGGGGGCGACGCCCGTCTGCCGCGCACCAGCACGCCGATCCTGGTGGACGGTGCGGTGGCGCCGGTGCAGCGCGAACTGGGCAAGCGCGACGACAACCTGACGATCGACGTCAACGCCTACCGCGTGGCCGACGACGCCCCCGAGGCCCTGCGCCAGGCGCTGGCCACGATCACCGCGCCCTATGTGGGCAAGGGCCGCAGCTACGAGGACCTGGTCAACGCCGCCAGCGACATCACCCGCTACCTGCAGCGTGACCTGGGCTACTACCTGGGCTACGCCTACATTCCCGAGCAGGCGCCCAAGGAGGGCGTGATCACGATCGGCGTGCTGGTCGGCAAGCTCGACCGCTACGTGCTGAACTGCGACGAATCGCAGCCGCTGCCGGTGCGCTGCGAGGTGATCCAGTCCTACCTCGACCAACTGCGCACCGGTGACGTGCTGACCGTGCAGGCGGTGGAGCGGGCGGTGTTCCTGATCGGCGACCTGCGCGGCATCAACCTGCGCGCCGAGGTGAAGGAAGGCAGCCAGCCCGGCACCGCCATCCTTGAATTCACGCCCAAGGCCGATCCGCAGTGGAACGGCAAGGTCGACGTCGATGCCAACGGCTCGCGCTTCATCGGCCGCGAGCGGATCGGCGCGATGCTGTCCTACGACAGCCCCTTCGGCCGCGGCGATGGCATCACGCTGTCCGGCCTGGGTTCGGTCAACGGCGGCATGCAGTTCGTGCTGCTGGGCTACAACACGCCGCTGTTCGGCAACGGGCTGAAGGTGGGCGCCTCGGTGTCGGGGCTGCGCTACCAGCTCAGCGAGGTCGAGTTCCCGCTGGGCCTGGAAGGCACCGGCGTCACGGTCAATGCGTTCGCGCTGTACCCGTGGCTGCGGTCGCGCAACATCAACCTGTTTGCGCTGGGTTCGCTGGACCACAAGCAGTACGACGACTCGGCCGCCGGCTCCTCCACGCTCAAGCAGGCCGACGTGCTGGGCCTGGGCGTGACCGGCGACTTCCGCGACGCGCTGTTCGGCGGGGGCGTCAACACCTTCCAGGCCTCGATGAACCTGGGCACGCTGCGCTTCCCCGATGGCCGGCCGCAGGGCCTGGACAGCGCTGCGCGCTTCGCCAAGCTCAACCTGGCCTACACCCGCCTGCAGGCGCTGCCGGTGGAGCGCCTGATGGTCTACGGCTCGGTCCATGGCCAGTACGCGCTGCACAACCTGGACACGACCGAGCAGTTCCGCATCGGCGGCCCCGACGGCGTGCGCGCCTTCGCGCCCGGCGAGGGCACCGGCGACAGCGGCCTGGTGGCCACCGGCGAGCTGCGCTGGCTGCCGCCCGAGTCGCTGTTCGACCGCTGGGCGCGCGAGCTGGTGTTCTCGGTCTTCGGCGATGCCGCCTATGTGCTGCTGCGCCACGACCCCACCCAGATTCCCCGCGCCGCCAACTACCGCAACGAGGCGCGCTATGCCGGCGCCGGCCTGTCGGTGGTGTGGGCGCGCCAGAAGGCCTACTCGATGCGCATGAGCGTCGCCTGGAAGCTGCGTGGCACCGCCACCGGCGACACCCTGGCACGTGACCCGCGCATCTATGTCCAGGCCAGCTACTACTTCTGAGGCCCGCCCAGGCGAAGCTGCCTGACCGCCCGTCCGCATTGCAGACCGACCTGCCGAGAGTTCCACCATGAAGCGCACTACCGCATCCGCCCTGACCCTGTCGCGCGCACCCCTGCCCGGGTGGCGTCCGGTGGCCTGGGCCGCCTGCCTGATGTTCCTGGACACCGCCGCACTGGCCCTGCCGCAGGGCGCCCAGGTGGTGACCGGCCAGGTGACCGTCAAGCCGGTGGCGCCGGGCCAGCTGCTGGTGCAGCAGGGCAGCCAGAAGGCGATCGTCAACTGGGACCGCTTCTCGGTGAACGTCGGCGAGTGGCTGCGCATCCAGCAACCCAACAGCAGCGCGGTGCTGCTGAACCGGGTGGTGGGTGTCGATGCCTCGGCGCTGATGGGCCAGATCAGCGCCAACGGACGGGTCTTCCTGATCAACCCCAACGGCATCGTCTTCGGCAAGGGCTCGCGCGTCGACGCGGGCGGGTTCATGGCCACCACGCTGGGCATGACCGACGCCGATTTCATGGCCGGTCGCTACCTGCTGTCGGCGGGCAACGGCCAGCCGGGCAAGCTGCAGGCCGATGGCGTGATCGACGTGCATGGCGGCACGCTGGCGCTGATCTCGCCCGAGTTGTCGGTGGGCGGGCGCCTGCAGGGCCAGCGCGTGGGCCTGGCGGCGGCGGAGCGGGTGCAGGTCGACGTTGAAGGCGACGGCCTGATCTTCTTCAATGTGGCCAACAGCAAGCTCGACGCCCGGCTGGACGTGCTGGGCCAGGTGCTGGCCCAGGGCGGCGGCACCGTCGACATGCGCGCCCAGGCCCGCGCCGGCTTTGCCGACACGGTGCTCAACATGAACGGCGTGGTGCAGGCGCGCTCGCTGGGCATGAAGGACGGTCAGGTCGTGATCGACGGCGGTACCGCCGGCCAGACCCTGGTGCGTGGCTCGATCGACGCCAGTGGCCAGGCCGCCGGCTCCACCGGCGGCTCGGTGGACGTGCTGGGCCACCACGTGGGCCTGTTCGACAACGCGCGCATCGATGCCTCGGGCTCTGCCGGTGGCGGTGTGGTCCATGTGGGCGGGGGCTTCCGGGGCCAGGGCGAATCGCACAACGCCGACGCGGTGTTCATGGGCACCCGCGCCACCATCATGGCCGATGCGCGTGACCAGGGTCAGGGCGGCGAGGTCGTGCTGTGGTCCGAGAACTCGACCCGCTTCGGGGGCTCGATCTCGGCCCAGGGCGGTGTTCGCGGTGGCGACGGCGGCCTGATCGAGACCTCGTCCAGGAACGCCCTGGAGGCGGTGGGCCAGGTCAACACGCTGGCGCCCAATGGCCTTGTCGGTCTGTGGCTGCTCGACCCGCGCAATGTGGAGATCGTCAACGGCAACGGCCGCTCGAACATCAACGACACCGGTGGCAACGGCGTCTTCGTGCCGGACGGTGACGGCGCCACGCTCGGCGCCGGCCTGATCGAGAACCGCCTGAACACCACCAGCGTCTCGGTCACCACCGCCGACAACACCGGAGTGACCGAAGTCGGCAACCTGCTGGTCAGCTCCGCCATCTCCTGGAACAACCAGAACTCCCTGACGCTGCACGCCGACAACAACCTGACGGTCAATGCCGCGATCACCAACACCCGCCCGAACGCCAACAACAGCAGCCTGATCACGCTGGACGCCACCGGCGCGATCAGCGTCAATGCGGTCATCACGACCCGGGGCAGTGTCACGCTCAACGCCGGCACCGACCTGACGCTGGGCAGCGTGGTCACCGCCAACGGCGGCACTTCGGTGATGAACCTGCGCTTCGGCCAGGGCGGGGCCGGCGGTACCCTGGCGGTCAATGCGGCGCCGGCGGGCACCTCGATCGCGGCGCTGGGTGGCGCGGGCGACGACACGCTGACCTTCGGCACCGGCATCACGCCCTTCACCGGCAGCTTCAATGGCGCCGCGGGCAACAACACGCTGGGCATCACCGATGGCGGCCGGACCTTCCTGATCTCGGGCGCCAATGCCGGCACGCTGGCCGGCAACACCACCTTCAGCAACGTGCAGACGCTGCAGGGCGGCTCCGGGGGTGACACCTTCACGCTCAACACCGGCGTCACCAGCTTCAACGGCTCGATCGACGGCGGCGGCGGCACCGACACGCTGGGGGCCACCAACGGCACCAATGCCTGGTCGATCACCGGGGCCAGGGCCGGCACGGTCAACACCAGCACCAGCTTCAGCAACGTCGAGTCGCTCAGCGGCGGCTCGGGTGCCGACACCTTCACCTTCGCGGCCGGCGTGTCCACCTTCAACGGCTCGATCGCCGGCGGCGGCGGTGCGGCGGACAGCCTGGTGATGACCGATGGTGCCAACAGCTGGGACTTCGGCGGCGGCTCCTCGGTGACGCTCAACACCACCACGACGATCACCTCCACCGAGACCCTGCAGGGTGGCAGCGGCAACGACAGCTTCACCGCGCCCACGGCGGCCAACGCCTTTGCCGGCACCATCGTCGGTGGCGGCGGCTCGAACACGCTGTCGCTGACGGCCGGTGGCACCAGCTGGGCGATCAGCGGCGCCAACGCCGGTGTGCTCAACAGCCTGACCACCTTCAGCGGCATCGGCACGCTCAATGGCGGCGCCGGCTCGGACACCTTCACCCTCAACACCGGCGTCACCACCTTCGGCGGTTCGATCGTCGGGGGCGGCGGCACCGACATCCTGGCGGCCACCAACGGCACCAACGCCTGGTCGATCACCGCGGCCAACACCGGCACGCTCAACACCACCACCGCCTTCAGCGGCATCTCGTCGCTGTCCGGCGGCAGCGGCGCCGACACCTTCACCGTGGCGGCGGGTCTGGCCAGCTTCAACGGCTCGATCGCCGGCGGCGGTGGCACGGCGGACAGCCTGGTGATGACCGACGGCAACAACGCCTGGCTGCTCAACGGGGGCTCGTCGGTCACGCTGAACACCAGCACCACGATCACCTCGGTCGAGTCGATGCAGGGTGGCAGTGGCGACGACGCCTTCACCGTGGCTGCGGGCGCCACCGGCTTTGCCGGCACGCTGCTGGGCGGCGCGGGCAACAACACGCTGACTGCCACCGACGGCACCAACGCCTGGACCATCACCGGCGCGGGCGCCGGCACGCTCAACGGCGTGACCACCTTCAGTGCCATCGGTACCCTGACCGGCGGCACCGGGGCCGACACCTTCACGCTGGGCAGCGGCGTGGGCAGCTTCGTCGGCGTGATCGACGGCGGCGCCGGCAACGACGTGATGGCGGCCACCAACGGCACCAATGCCTGGGCGCCGACGGCGGCCAACACCGGCACGGTGAACACCGACACCAGCTTCAGCAGCATCGAGTCGATGCGCGGCGGCACGGGCGCCGACACCTTCACCTTCCCGTCGGGTCTGGCCAGCTTCAACGGCTCGATCGCCGGCGGCGGCGGCGCCGATGTGGTGATCGTGCCCGATGGCAGCAACACCTGGACGGTCTCCAGCAACAGCACGGTCACGCTCAACAGCAGCACCGCGATCTCCGGCGTCGCCACGCTGCAGGGCGGCACCGGCGACGACACCGTCACCGTGGCCAGCGGCGTCACGGGCTACACCGGCTCGATCATCGGCGGTGGCGGCAACGACACCTTCAGCGCCACCGACGGCACCAACAGCTGGAGCCTGACCGGCGCGGCCGCCGGCACCTTCAACGGTGTCACCAGCTTCAGCGGCTTTGCCACCATCACCGGCGGCAGCGGGGCCGACACCTTCACGCTGGCCAGCGGCGTGGGCAGCTTCGTCGGCGTGATCGACGGCGGCGCCGGCAACGACGTGATGGCGGCCACCAACGGCACCA
>NZ_JAGQDD010000049.1:0-1366 GCF_018069845.1 Ideonella alba | reverse complement strand
CGGGCTTGTGTCGGTGGGGATCACCGAGGCCCCAGATACGAACCGCTCGGCAGGGCTCCATTCGCTCGACGTGCTTCGGGCACGCAAGGGTTATCGAGTTCACCTGCCGCCGGTCTGACCTGTGGTGGGTATCTTCGAGCGCACGTCCGGGTGAGGAGTCGGGTGCGGGCTGGGCTGGCTCAGGCCGCGGGTTTGAGGCAGCACCGGGCCGCAGGCGGCTCGGGAACGTGATCGGGGTTGAACGCTACGCCGCGGGTGAGCACGGCCCACAGGATGCGTGCGTTCTTGTTGGCCAGCGCGACCACGGCCTTTTGCCAGCCCACGCGCTCCTTGAGTTGCACCAGCCAGCGGCTGATGCGGTCACAGCGTTTGCCAGCACTCATCACGGCGGATTTGGCGCCCTGGATCAGCAGCGTGCGCAGGTAGTCGTCACCGCGTTTGGTGATGCGCCCCAGGCTGGCCTTGCCGCCGGTGGAGTTCTGGCTGGGCACCAGGCCAAGCCAGGCGCTGAACTGGCGCGCGCTGTCGAACTGTCTGAAGTCGCCCACGCTGGCGGCCAGCGCGGATGCGGTGACGGGGCCGATGCCATGCAGGCTGGCGGCGGCCTTGGCGCGCTCGTCGCTGCGCACGTGAGCGTTGATGCGCTCATCGCACCAGGTCATCTGCAGCTCGATCTCGATCCAGTGCAGGTGTGCGCGCTGCAGCGCCAGGCGGGCTACGCCGGGCAGCGCGTTGCTCGCGTCCTCAATGACGTCGGCCATCACCTTGCGTAGTGCCTCGGGGCTCTGCGGGAACACCAGGCCGAACTCGGCCAGCAGGCCGCGGATGCGGTTGATGAGGGCGGTGCGCTCTTCCTTGAAGCCCTCGCGCAGGCGGTGCACGGCGAGTTGGCCTTGTTGCTCGGCTGTCTTCACGGGCACGAAACGCATGTGCGGTCGGCCTGCAGCCTCGCAGATGGCGGCAGCGTCATTGGCGTCGTTCTTGCCGCTGCGCCCGGCCATGCGGTAGGGCGTGACGAAGTGGCCAGCGATCAGCCGTGCATCCAGGCCCAGCAGGCGCAGGCGCCGAGCCACATGGTGCGCGCCACCGCAGGTCTCCATCGCCACCAGGCAGCCCGCAGGCAACTCGGCGCACCAGCTGACGAATCTCTGCGGCGACATCGCCTTGGCCACCACAACCCGGCCACCGCGCTCCACCGCGTGCACGTGGAACACGCGCTTGGATAGATCCACCCCTACCCGCGCAATCAGCGCTCGTGTAATCTCCGCCATGACTTCCCCTTTCCGTTCAGATTGAACTTCCGCAACAGCTCAATCTTGGTACCTCGATACCGTCATAGGACTGGGGAAGTCCCTTCGTATTCGCT
>NZ_JAGQDD010000048.1:0-1560 GCF_018069845.1 Ideonella alba | reverse complement strand
TTCAACGCAGGCGCACGGGCCGCTTGCGCTAACCGCGATTCTTCTGTGGAATCGCTGGGTTGAACATACAAGGCGTCACAAAGCAGCCCACCGTGGCCCCAACTCGAGTTGCACAGCGCAGCACCCCCAGTCGTGAAGCTTTCGCACGCCATCGATCTACCCTTCACTCGCGAGTCGCTGCTCGCATTGCTCGAGCACGGCTGCAAGCCTGAGTCGTCTCCATTCACTCACAAACAAATCGCCGAGTGGTGCGATAGATTCTGGTGCAAGTACCTGGACGTTGAGGCACCAGCAGACATCGCACAGTTGCTGCCGCTTCTGACGGACGTAGAGACGCAATGGGACCTCTATCTGGCCAACACATACGATCTGAAGCAGCTTCAGACCGAAGACTTCGACCATGTCTTACTGCCAACCGAGTGGTTCGAAGATTGGCTTCAACAAGTTCAAGGCACTAGCCCGAAGGTCCGGTGACGCCTAACCCCTCGCTGGAACCGACGCCCACCGCCATGGCACTTGGCCCGCTTCCCGGCTTGAGCCATCATCCGTCCAGCGGGCCAAGTGCCATGGCGGTGTGCGCGGCTCAGCTCGAACGTTAGCCAGCTCATGGATCGTTTGCTTCGCGCGCTTGCCGTATGCATCACACTCGTCGGCTGCGGCATGCCCCTTACGCCTGAGGCGTTTACCTCATCGCCTGAGGCGCTGGCGCTACGCAGCATCGTCGACCGCCTGACTCAGAGGGACTTCGCTTCTGTTGAGGCACAACTTGACCCCGCCCTAGCGCAAGGTGGCATTCGAGCCGCATTAGAGAAGACTGCCAATGCAATACCCTCCGCGCCAATCACCAAGGTCGAGGCAGTTGCCTGGAAAGTCGTCGTCGCAACCGGAAGGCCGCGAACGGCGGCAGTTGCCGCCGAATACACCTTCGGTCAGAAACAATGGCTCGTCGCTTCGGCGCAGCTGACAGGCGAACCAAACGCGTACCGCATCCTCAGCTTCAACGTCGAGCCCTTGCCTGCGCCGATGTCGCAGATCCACGCATTCACGCTCTCAGGCAAGGGCGTTACCCACTATTTCTTCCTTGTTGCGGCGGTGGCTGCCGTCGTGGTCACCCTGTTTGCACTCGTCCGCTGCGCCCGCGCCAAGGGGCTACGCCGCAAGTGGCTCTGGTTGATCTTCATTGCATTGGGCTTTGTGTCGTTCACCATCAATTGGTCCAACGGCGCGGTAAGCATCAACCCGCTTGCCTTCAATCTTTTGAGCGCCGCCTTCATGCGGCAGGGTTGGCTCGGCCCATGGATGCTCACGTTCTGCGTCCCTGTTGGGGCAATATGGTTCTTGCTGCGGCAACGCGGCGCGGCTCAAAATGTCACGACCGCTGGCTAACCCTTCGCTCGAGTGGACGCGCTCCGGCATGGCACTTGGCCCGCGAAGCGGTGTAGTTCATCATCCGCCTCGCGGGCCAAGCGCCATGCCTGCGCGCGCCCCTCAGCTCAAACGTTAGCAACTGTGTTGCGCGTCAAGCCCTGGAGCCCAATTGGTGTGGTGCTTGAGCATGGC
>NZ_JAGQDD010000047.1:0-1866 GCF_018069845.1 Ideonella alba | reverse complement strand
ACAAGAACGAGCGACTCGACGCCCCGCGCTAACGTGCGGGCTGGTGAGCCCAAGGCTTCAACGGGCTGTCGAGTCGTTCAACGCAGGCGCACGGGCCGCTTGCGCTAACCGCGATTCTTCTGTGGAATCGCTGGGTTGAACATACAAGGCCTCGGAATCCAGCACCGGCACGCCCCTACTGCCGACACTACAATCCGCCCGCATGATTGACGACGCAGTGGAACAGTTCGCCCAAAGGCGACATGAATACGTTCGATTCACGTCGAAGCTAGAGGCGCTTGTTCGAGAGCTTCTAGCTGCGGAGAAAATTGAGCACCATCTTCTTGAATCGCGTACGAAGGAAGTAGCCAACTTTCGGTCCAAGGTCGCTCGAACGTCAAAGACCTACCGGGATCCGTTGGCTGAGATTACCGATCTTTCCGGGATTCGCATCATCGCGTACTACCAGGATCAGGTCGATGCCATCGGCAGACTGATTGCCTCCGAGTTCGTGATCGATGAAGAGAACTCATTGGTACACGCTGCGTCGGGTGCCGAGTTTGGCTACAAGTCGTCTCACTTCGTCGTACGCTTGAGCCAAGGGAGAGCTGGCCTCCGAGAGTGGCAAGGTCTTTCCACCTTAACTGCAGAGATTCAGGTTCGCACAGTCCTGCAACACGCTTGGGCAGCGATCTCGCACAAGCTCCAATACAAGCGCGAGGAAGACGTCCCTCAACTACTCAAGAGGAAGCTGTTTCGGCTGTCGGCGCTGTTCGAGCTCGCAGACGATGAGTTTGTATCCCTTCGCGACGCATCGGGCATCGTCAAGCAAGAGATCGTTGAACAGTTTGCCAGCGGGAATCGGCAACTACCTCTTGATGCAGTTTCACTTGGCCAATTGCTGGCGACATCACCAACGGTGGCGGAAATTTGCGCGAATGCCGCTGAAGCAGGATTCAACTTCGAGCCTCCCGACTACGATGATGACGAGTCCGACGACGATGATCGAATGTCCGACTTGCTGAAGCTCGCTGGCATTGCAGGCCTACGAACTGTAGAGGAGTTTGACGCCCTTCTGGCAGATGCGCTAGGTTGGTCGAAGCAGTATCTGGAAGCTCAGTACAGCGCGAACAGTGGCATTCCGGAGGGAAACTGGCACGTAACGCCACCCTTCATTTGCGAGCTGCTTCTGCTTCATGCACGAGCCGCTTCGATTCGACTCGGGCATCTGCTTGTCTCGGGCTACGCGCATGAACCAGCAAAGCGAATTTACGGTGTCGCCCAGTCTTTCAAGCGCACCGAGGCCTAACCCCTCGCTCAAGCTGACCCGCTACGGCAGGCTGTGTAAGCCCGGGCTGTGGCACATGGTGCATCATCACAGCCCGGGCTTACACAGCCTGCCGTAGCGGGCAGCTTAGCTCGAACGTTAGGCCTCGCGGCAGATTGCGGTGCCGCGCCGCCAGCCCCGAGCCGCAACAGGCTCGCCAGAAAGGCACTCGACCGGGTTCATCTGCATGTCACCTCAACCCCGTCCGAATGGCACCAACCTTTGGCAGTTCCTCCTGGTCCTTGGCATGGTTGCGCTCGGCATTGCAATGATCTACTTCTCCGCAGAGATGATGATTGGCAGCAATCCCGAGGGAACATGGCACAGCATTTGGCTAGCAAAACGTACAGCCGAGTTCTGTCTTGTCATGTGGTGGGCACCCTTCTATCTGGCCGTTCGCCTATGGAAGAGGTTCAAGCCATAGGCCAAG
The DNA here is from genome assembly GCF_018069845.1 of Ideonella alba. NCBI lineage: Bacteria > Pseudomonadati > Pseudomonadota > Betaproteobacteria > Burkholderiales > Sphaerotilaceae > Ideonella > Ideonella alba. The sequence goes on along the minus strand of NZ_JAGQDD010000047.1, from coordinate 130 downwards.
TCTGCACTCAGTTTCCAATCGCGCGCTGCACTTTGCAGTCGCGTTTCGAGCGAGGCCTAAGGAAGGTCTGCATAAATCGCCCCACGCCCTGCTTGGCACCGACGTGAAGCCCTGAGACGATAGGGTCCAT
>NZ_JAGQDD010000046.1:0-2067 GCF_018069845.1 Ideonella alba | reverse complement strand
TGGGTGGTGTACTTGGTAGTCATCGGTGCAGTTATTCTTTTCGCCGGCCTCTAGTGGGGCAAGAGTGCGGCCTAACCCCTCGCTGGAACCGACGCCCACCGACATGGCACTTGGCCCGCTTCCCGGCTTAGGTCATCATCCGTCCCGCGGGCCAAGCGCCATGCCGGCTTGCGCGGCTCAGCTCGAACGTTAGGCGCCCGAATCACGGACCGTAGGCTCTCCCCCATCGAAACATCACCGAACACGGAGACTTCATGTACAAAGCCTTATTGATCCTTGCGACCGTCGGTGCATTGACCGCGTGCGCTACGGCGTACCAGCCCGAAGGCTTCTCCGGTGGCTTTACTGAGACGCAGTTGGACAAGAATGTCTTTCGAGTCTCGTTCCGCGGTAACGGATATACACGCGCCGAACGGGCCGAAGAGTTGGCTTTGCTTCGAAGCGCCGAGGTGACGCTGAAGAACGGCTTTACCCACTTCGCCATCGCGGACGCGCGCTCCAGAACTGACTACAGTGCGTTCACGACCCCTACCCAATCGAGCACGACCGGCACCGTCACTAGCTACGGCAACACGTCCTACTTGAACGCTAGAACGCGTACAACTGGTGGCGACACATTTGTTGCGGCCAAGCCAAGCTCTACGAACACAATCGTCTGCTTCAACGGGAAGCCCGATATCAGCGCTATGGTCTACGATGCCCAGTTCTTGTACAACTCGTTGGCGGCAAAGTATGGCGTAGGCGCGAAGTAGCGCGGGCGTCTAACCCCTCGCTGGAACCGACGCCCACCGACATGGCACTTGGCCCGCTTCCCGGCTTAGGCCATCATCCGTCCAGCGGGCCAAGTGCCATGCCGGCGTGCGCGGCTCAGCTCGAACGTTAGCCCGCACGGATGAACTACCTGCGTACTGCGCGCCGTCTCGCCGTAGCCACGTTGTTCGCGGTCTGCTTCCTCGTAGGGGTGGCACCCTGGCTGCTGTATTGGGTTGGTCTCCATGGGGCAGGGGGCACGCCAGTGCCTCCGTTGGCGCTGGCCTCATCAGAGGCGCAATTAGCAGCCTGGCAGCGTGCGCGCGGCATTGGCCCCCCGACTGTCACGCCGCTCAATCCGTATACGGTCTGGGGCACAGTCTTCTCTTCTGGTCAGCGTCAAGTCGGTGCTGTGGTTGCGTGGCAGGTGGCCAGCAGTTACATCGTCAAGCATCAGCGGTACGCAGGCAATACATGGTGGCACTTGTCGGGCGCAGCTCTTACCATCTGGCTCACGCGCAACTGGTCCATTGAGCAGTTGCTCACACAAGCGGCTGAGTCACGTGCGGGCTAACCATTCGCTGGAACCGACGCCCGCCGTCATGGCACATGGCCCGCTTCCCGGCATAGGCCAGCATCCGTCCAGCGGGCCAAGCGCCATGCCGGCGTGCGCGGCTCAGCTCGAACGTTAGACGGCTGAAACCGTGCGTGCCAAGCTCCCAGCGCTTGAGAAGAACATCCTCAAGTACCGCGCACTCCAGATGGTGCTGCTGCTGCACGAGGTGGAGTCACTGCGCTCCTTCCTGATCGGAAGCATCCGTAAGACAGACTCGCTTCCTTGGCGCACAGGCACCGAGCGACTCCCAGCCGGAACTCGCGGTCCAATGCAGAAGGCGCTCGACCTGCTGGTTTCCGAGGCAATCCTCACCGAGGCGGAGTCGAAGGACCTGCAGGCTATCGTCGAGCTTCGAAACAAGGTCGGGCACGCCGTGCACGAGTTAGTCGAAGACATTTCAGCCCCGCCTGATCTGCGGACAGGTGCACGCTACTACGACTATGGTGCGCTGGAGCGGTTTGAGCGGTACCGCCGCAAGATCGAGCGCGGGATGATGGGCAATTTCGTCATGCAAGTTGACTTCAGAGTCGTAGCCTTCGAGCACGCCGAAGCTACATACAGAGAAGAACTCGCTCGCTTGCGTAAGCGCATAGATCGCCAGTACGCCCAACGCAGCGACACAGCCGCCTAACCCCTCTACAGGGACTTCCCGCTGAGTCAACGGCGATCAGTGTTCTTCATCCAAAGCGGCATTCCTTTCA
>NZ_JAGQDD010000045.1:0-2111 GCF_018069845.1 Ideonella alba | reverse complement strand
CACCATCATGAACGCCATGCTCAAGCACCACACCAATTGGGCTCCAGGGCTTGACGCGCAACACAGTTGCTAACGTTTGAGCTGAGGGGCCGACGCCGGGAAGGCGCTTGGCCCGCGAGGCGGATGATGGACCACACCGGCTCGCGGGCCAAGTGCCTTGCCGGTGGCGGTCCACTCGAGCGAAGGGTTAGGCGCCGCTTCGCCAATCGCACGCCTTCTATGCTGAGTCGACCTCTGGAGGAACGACAGACTGCATCCAGTTCACGATTGCCTCACGAGTGAGCTCATAGCACGTACGGTGTATGGAGTCGCGCTCGACCTTCTCCATGTCCATCAAGGGATCAAAGTAGTTGACGCGAGAGAACTCGCCGCCGGGGAAAGATCCGGCATGGAAGTGTCCAGATCGGGCTTGGCCGTATAAGTAGTCAAGTAGCGAGTCAATATCTTTAAGTGATGTTACGTACTTGCGCATGAACTCACTGAATCCCTTGCAGGAAGGGTCGGCCGCGCTCATCGCTTCAACTGCAGCGACTCGGTAGGCCAGACCAACAGAGGGAAACTGCTGTCCGCAGACCGATGCGACCTGGTAAAGCCGTGCTCCACGATCAAAGGCATCAGCAACGCCTGGCGCGGCCCGATCAACGCCTCGGAGGATCTTTCGGGCTTCGCGCGGAAGGCTTTGGAGTTCACCAGCCACACGATAGCGCGCGGCAAGGCTACCGGTGTATGCGCCGAGCGGACAGCGCGCTCCCTTCTCTGGCATGGCGGTCAACGCTGCCTCCGGTCGACTGAACGCGAGGTGGTAGCGAATGCTCTCAGTTGCCGGAACGCCTTGTGTGGTGGGTAGCACCCAGCGCATCGAGTGTTCTGCTCTGTACAAGCCTACGTTGAGTAGTAGAGACAGCCGGGCGGCATGTCTGCGTGAAGACTCCTCTGCGAGCGCATAGGCTTGCATGTCGTCAATCGCAAGAATCTCCTGATCGATGGAGACAACCCTCTCGGCGTTGATCAGATGGGGCTGGTCGTCCTCAGGAAACGCAGGTGCGAAGCGAAACCCAGGGAGCCAGTACTCTCCATCCAACTGTGGGCCAAGGTAGAAGAAGAGCGAGCGTCGGAAGAACTTGACGCGCTTGTCCGCCAGGGTTGCTGCCAGAACAGAGGTAGCGAATTCGTAAGCCGCGGTCTGCCAGGCCCGAGAGTCCCCAGCTGCATCACTCGCGGCAATCGAAAGCGTAGTGAGGGTGCCGTCTGGCGTCTTGCGTAGCGTCCACGTCAGTTCAACATTGCTCTGGTCGACGAGAAAGGCACCCGTTACCTGAGTGAAATAGGTTCCATCCTCCGAGGTCCCCGCGGTACCTGTGTGATGGGTCATCCGCCCGCGGAGCGCGGAGTTCAGGAAGTCAAGAAAGTCCCGTTGCCGAGGGCCCGCTGCAAGGTTTAAGGGTATGTCCATGGGAGCGCGGCGAGTTACTGCGAGTTGCGACGCCTAACGTTCGAGCTGAGCCGTGCACGCCGGCATGGCGCTTGGCCCGCTGGACGGATGATGACCTAAGCCGGGAAGCGGGCCAAGTGCCATGTCGGTGGGCGTCGGTTCCAGCGAAGGGTTAGGCCGCACCTCGGGCTGGCGGCTCTGTCCCATGAGGATGGCCAGACCGCCAGCCTTCTCGCGAGTGTGCTCGGTTCGACAGATATGGTGGTTGCCGCGATGTGCCTGCAGCATCTGCCTAGTGGCGGCTCCGTACTCCATCATGGTGGGCTAGCGGCGGCTGAATCTTGAACTCACAGCCTCTCGCGCATTGCTGATACGACTGAGGCCGCCATGACCAAAACAAACCAGCAGGCGAGCGATAGCGCGACGAGGGAGATAGCGATGTTGTGGCCGCAAGCATTGCCCAATGCGGACGGTGCGACTTCACAGCCGAGGAAAAGCAAAGTGAAGGCGATGAGCGGGCCAGCAATGAGGATCGCGACACCTCGCAAGACTGAGCGGAGCATGTTGTGCGGCCTAACGTTCGAGCAGAGCCGCGAACGCCGGCATGGCGCTTGGCCCGCTGTACGGATGATGACCTAAGCCGGGAAGCGGGCCAAGTGGCATGACGGTGGGCGTCGGT
>NZ_JAGQDD010000044.1:0-2122 GCF_018069845.1 Ideonella alba | reverse complement strand
CAGACGCCAACCATGATTGCTGCGCCCGCGAAGAAGTACCTCATGTGCTGGAATTTTCGTGGCGGCGCCGCGACCTTTTGACTACGTGAGCTTCGAGCCGGGTGAATTGAGACGCGAGAGACATGCGGGTTGGTTGTGCGGCCTAACGTTGGAGCTGAGGGGCCGGAACCAGCTGGCCGCGCGAAGCGATGATGAACTGCTGAGCGCAGCGCGGCCAGCAGGTGCAGGTCCACTCGAGCGACTGGTTAGGCCTCATTGGCGGCGTCGCTGTCTTCGTATGACTCGCGGGCCCAAGGCTGAGCCGGCGATTCTCTGTGAGCAAGCCAACCTTCTGGCAGGTCAGCGAGTTGAACCAGCGTAGGGTCGCAGTCGATCATGCAACCAAGGCACACGACTTTTGCGTCAGCGCTGGCGTTGGTAGTGCCGCACATGAACTGCCAGTCACCATCGTGGTCGTGATAGACCTCAAGAATCGGAAGAGATCCGTCAAGGACGTACTTGGTGGTGAATGATGCGGCGTTGATTGCCGCATCAAATGGCCAGGCGGATTCTTCGAACGCGTTCGAGTGGCTCATGGATGAGGCCTAACGTTCGAGCTAAGCGGGCGACAACGGCAGGGCGCCAGGGCCCGGTTGGCGAAAATGTACCGCGTACCGCCGACCGGGCCCTGGTGGCCTGCCGTTGTCGCTCCGCTTGAGCGAGGGGTTAGGCCGCATGCGCGCGCCGCCAGACGTGAAGGAACACCATGCCGCCAAGCAGGCCATGCGCACCGAACTGTGCAACACCTTCGAGGTAGTTGAGCCAGCCGGCAATGGTTGGCTTGCCGCCAACGATGAGTTCCGTGTATTTGCCGTGCCATGTGGCTGAGAACGAACTGCCGCCTGTAGTTGCTGGCCAAGCAAACGCGGCGATGCCTATGCTGCCAACGATGAAACCAAGCAAGGCAACGTTCAGTGTTGTTGCCTTGCCCACTTTGTTTAGTGCCCAGAACCCGGGAAGACCGAGTATCAGTAGGTGCGCCGTTGCGACGAGCAGCACAAAAGCGGAGAGTTTCAGAATGTCGACACCGGGCACTGACTCACCAGCGAGAAGTGCTGGCAGAGCGCTCCAGCATGCGAACAATACCGGCTGGATTGCGAGGGCGCAGAGACAGGCGAGCAGAGTGTGTTTCATGCGGCCTAACGTTCGAGGTAACCTGCCCGCGGAGGCAGGTGCTGTAAGCCCGGACTGAGACGATAGTACTGCTGGCTCAGGCCGGGCTTACAGCGCCTGCCGTAGCGGGTCAGGTTGACCGAGGGGTTAGGCCTCAACGGGACACTCCCACCCGTCGTATTGACCTCCGTGGCGCAAAGCCGCTTCAAAAAGGGGAAGCGTCACATCGTCAATGTTGCTGTATGAGGGGACATCCGTTCGCCTGATCTGTGCACCGAAGCGCAAGGCACCTTGATCGCTGACGGGCCTGCTTCGGACCAAAAAGCCTAGCGCCGAAACCTCCGCGATGAATGCATCAGCCGCCTCATCGCTCTGAAAGTAGCACCAGTGGTCAATCTCGCGCTCCGCCGTTAGCTTGTCTCCGTGCCGTTCAAGAGCCTCGCATACGCGCCGGTTCTCGATTCTCTGGCGATCCAGCTCGCCGGGTAGTAGAAAGCTGAAGTAGGTGGACCACGTAGCATCTTCGCGCGAGCCTGTCTCGTACCTGTAGTCCTCGAATGGCGCTAGGGTTCTCTCCACCCTGCGCTGCCAGTCTGTTGCGGATACAGCGTAGAAGTAGAAGTCACGACAGCCTCCCGAAGTGTTTCGGCCAACGTAGCCAACTTCGTCATCGCAGAGATTCGCTTCTATCGCCTTCTCAATTTCGATGAGTGCATCGAACTCTTCCTTGCTCGACAGACCGTCCGGTCGAGGGTGGTTCATGTGAAGCCGAACGTAGGCCATCTGTGGATGAGTACTCAGGGGTGCGTGGGCCTGGATTCCCAGGTCCACGAAGATCGACGCGGGCTCGCCATCGACCCGCAGAGCGTAGAAGTCCCAGTTGTCTGTCATTTGAGGCCTTGTATGTTCAACCCAGCGATTCCACAGAAGAATCGCGGTTAGCGCAAGCGGCCCGTGCGCCTGCGTTGAA
>NZ_JAGQDD010000043.1:0-2148 GCF_018069845.1 Ideonella alba | reverse complement strand
GTCGGCCTCCTACTCGGCCTTACCGCGTACGTCACCTGGCTAACGCGCGATCCGCGGCACTTCGCCAACCCTGATTCGTGGGACTTGTCAGGAATCATCCTTTGGTTTCTCGCCATAGGCGCAGCCATTGGTTTTGTTGGCGGCTTGTCGTTCGTCGAGCGCTGGCTTGAAGACAAGCAAGGTGAACTCTTTGAGAACACCCTGTTGAACGCTTTGTCTGTCCTCGCACTTGTCGCAGTGATTGCGATCGCCATCTACTCCGCCCGCAGCTAAAAGACCAGCCATGAGCCCAATGTTCACGACTTTCCTTCCAAGGTTCGTACTCGACTCCTCTCTGCAGTGAAGCCTAACCCCTCGCTGGAACCGACACCCACCGTCATGGCACTTGGCCCGCTTCCCGGCTTAAGCCATCATCCGTCCAGCGGGCCAAGCGCCATGCCGGCGTGCACGGCTCAGCTCGAACGTTAGGCCGCACCACTATGCCAAGTCGATACACCCGTCTCGCAGTCTCGGTGCTGATTGCCTTTGCTGCGTTCGGCAGTGCAGCACAGTCGAGCAGCAAGATGAGCCCTGTGCTCCCGACTTCGCAGGCGGAGTGCGAAGCAAAGGGCGGAGCCTGGACAACGTTGGGCCTACCCATGCCCGACAAGCCAAAGGTATGCGACCTGAAGGCAGGGGACGCGGGAAAACTCTGCACAGACTCAGTGCAGTGCGAAGGCGTGTGTCTTGCGACAGAGGCTGCTGATCAAGGCGAGGCAGCGAATGGCAAGTGCTCGCCTTTCTTACTGAACTTTGGGACCATGCTGCTCGTTGAGCGAGGCAAGGTCCAACGCGTGTCTGTTGAGTAAGGCGGCGCCAAGCAGATTCGGCAGGCGAAAGTGCGGCCTAACCCCTCGCTCAACCGGACCTGCTGCGGCAAGCACCGTAAGCCTGGTACGAGGCACGTAGTGCATCATTTCGTACCATGCTTACGGCGCTTGCCTCCGCAGGCCGGTCAGCTCGAACGTTAGGCAGCTTCATGTCCGACGAGCAGTGGCAAGCATTCTTTAGGGCCTGCGCTCTTGTTCTGCGGGGCCCAAGCTCAGGCGCCCGAGCAGCATCGACTTGGTGTGCCTGGACAACCTTTCCAAGCTTGAGCGAGTCTCTTCACTACTGGTCGGGTGAACTTCCGTCAGCGGATGAGTTAGGTGCAAAGGGAACAACTGATGGAGGAACATGGGGGCAGCCTTTTTCCTACGAGAGTCTTGCTCACGTCATCATTCCCTCCCACTTCACGCGCGAAGTAATCACAGAAGCCAACTTCAGCCACCACAGCTTCGTTCAGGACATTCAGAGGTTGTCCCAAGAGCTCAATAGGCTCAATGTCCCCCACCGAATTTCAGAGTCAGTCCTTGAAGTCAAGCTCTACTAGCGTCAAGCTGCCTAACCCTTCGCTGGAACCGACGCCCACCGGCATGGCACTTGGCCCGCTTCCCGGCTTAGGTCATCATCCGTCCAGCGGGCCAAGCGCCATGCCAGCGTGCGCGGCTCAGCTCGAACGTTAGGGCGCAGCGAGGCAGCCTTCCAATGAATAGAGTCGTTTCCCTTTCAGTCACCCTAGCCATCGCTGTTTCGGCGTCGGTCGGGTTTGCCACTGGATACTCGTTTCACCTCCGCTTCGGACAAGAAGTCCCTGCGGCTAGACAAGCCTTGGTCGAGCGTGATGCCTCGCAACGAGTTCTGGACGCGTACTCGGAGGTCATTCGAGCCGAGGCTACGCACAGGACCTTCGCCGCCGTGAAGTCAATGACGGAAGTAAAGGAACTTCAAGGCAGGTCAAAGCAGGCCTTACTCGCAACGATCGAGCGTTTCTCACGCATTGCCAGTGAAGCGGACGATCCCAGCGAACGCCGACTTGCACAAGCGTTCCTTCCGCAAGCCAAGAAGATCCAGGAGTCGGTGAATGCTGAGCCCTAACTTCTCATTGCAAGCGACGGCCTGCGGCCGCGCCTGAATTCCAACGTTAGGCCGCACAACCAACCCGCATGTCTCTCGCGTCTCAATTCACCCGACTCGAAGCTCACGTAGTCATAAGGTCGCGGCGCCGCCACGAAAATTCCAGCACATGAGGTACTTCTTCGCGGGCGCAGCAATCATGGTTGGCGTCTG
>NZ_JAGQDD010000042.1:0-2325 GCF_018069845.1 Ideonella alba | reverse complement strand
TGTCAATGGCGCCGTACTTTTCCCCATTTCGGGCGGACGAATTTTCCCCACCCAAGCGACCAGGGTCCTCAGCCCGGGATGGAGGCGATGGGCTCCTTGCGTGGCCGTCCAGGCCGGCGCTTTATCGGGATGGCGGCGCCGGGATCGCTGAGCGCATGGCGCGTGCGCATGTGCTCGGGTATCAACGCCGCGTGCTCACGCAGCCGGTACGAGTTGCCCTCGATCGGGATGACCACGGCATGGTGCAGCAGCCGGTCCAGAAGCGCCGTGGCGACCACTGCGTCGCCGAAGATGTCGGCCCACTCGCCGAAGCCTCGGTTGCCCGTCATGATCATTGCGCAGCGCTCGTAGCAGGCGTTGACGAGCTGGAAGAAGAGGTTGCCGCCACCGGAGCCCACCGGGAGGTAGCCGATCTCGTCGACGATCAGCAGGCTGTAGCGGCTCAGGAACTTCACCCGGTCCCTGAGCTTGCCCTCGCGCTCGGCCTTGCGCATGGAGTCCACCAGCTCGGCCAGGGTGGCGAAGAACACGCTCTTGCCGGCCTTGACCGCCTCGAAGCCCAGCGCGATCGCCAGGTGGCTCTTGCCGGTGCCCGGCGGGCCCAGGAAGTGCACGCACTGGCGCCGCTCGACGAAGTCCAGGTCCGCCAGTGCCAGCACCCGGTTGCGGTCCAGGCTGGGCTGGAAGCTGAAGTCGTAGCCCGAGATCGTCTTGACGGTGCTCAGCCGGGCGGTCTGCAGCGCCATCTTGATGCGCCGGCTCTCCCGGGTGCTGTACTCCTCGCCCAGCAGCGCCTCGATGGCCTCCAGCGCCGTGACCTCGCCCTGCTCGATGCGCGCGAGTGTCGTCTGCAGCGCTTCCAGCGCCCGCGGCATCTTCAGCCCCACCAGGTGACGCCGGATGCGATCGGTGGTGTTGGGAGGGGTGTTGCTGCTCATCGGCTGCCTCCCAGGTGCCTGGCGATCTGCTCGTACACGCCCAGCGACCGGGTGGCCACCGCGTGCCCAGGCATGAGGCGCAGCGCCGGGCGCTCGGTGCGCTGCGCGGCGCGCACGACTTGCCGGTGCCCAGGCAGCACCGAGCGCTGCTTGCGGCCGTGCAGCAGCGCATGCACGGCGATGAGCTTGCCGTCCTCCAGGATGCGCACCTGGTCGGCCGTGGTCTGCACCTCCACCACCCGGGCGCGGGTGCCGTCGGGCACGCTGTAGTAATTGCCCAGAACGCTGACGCAGCCCTCGTGGCTGAGCCGTCGTTGCACATGCAGCACCGCCTCGAAGCGGCCGGCGGGCAACGGCTGCAAGGCCTTGCGCTCCTCATCGAAGTGCTGCGCGACGATGCGCTCGGTGGTGCCGTGGCGGCGGGCGTTGGCCACCCCGTCGAGCCACTGGCGCAACTGGCGGTTCATGTCGCCGATGTCGGCGAAGTGGCGCGCCATGAAGAAGTCGGCCCGGATGTAGCGGTACGGCCGCTCGACCTTGCCCTTGGTCTTGGCGCGGTACGGCTGGCAGGCACGAGGCACGAAGCCGTAGTGTGTGCCCATGGCCAACAGCTTGGCGTTGTAGACCACGCCGCGGCCGCCCTCGGGCTCGCCGAGCACGGCTGTCTTCATGCGGTCGTACAGGATCTCCCTTGGGGTGCCCCCGAAGTGCTCGAAGGCCTCCATGTGGCAGCGCAGCAGCGTGGGCAGATCCTGATGCAGCACGAACTGCGCCCACAGGTAGCGGCTGTGGCCCAGCACGATGGCGAACAGCCACACCTTGCGTTCGCCCTCCTCGCCGGCGAAGTGCACGCGGAACTCCGCGAAGTCGACCTGCGCCTGATGGCCGGGCGCCGTCTCGAAGCGAACCTCGAAGGTCGGCGCGCGAGGCGGCCGCACCCGGCGGATGACTTCCTTGAGGATGGTGTAGCTGCCTGCGTAGCCTTGCTCGCGGATCTCGCGCAGCAGTCGCTGGCCGGTGAGCTCGGGCCAGGCGGCCAGACGCTCACGCAGGTACGGCTCGAAGGGCGCGACCAGGCTCGGTCGCGGTGGTCGCGGCGAGTACCTGGGTGGCAGCGCGCCACGCTCGATGTACTTGCGTACCGTCTTGCGGTCCAGGCCCGTGCGCTGCGCAATGGCCGAGACCGACAGGCCTTGCTGGTGCAAGTCCAGGATCATGATCAACCCAATCAAATCGACCACCGGCTCCCCCGCATGCAGCACCCACAGGCGCCCATGCTCGGGTCGGCGGCCGCGCGCAGCCGGGCCTCGGCCCGGCTGCGCGCGAAGGATCAGACTGGGGAAATTTCAACCGCCCGATCTGGGGAGTATTCGACCGGCGGTGACAA
>NZ_JAGQDD010000041.1:0-4679 GCF_018069845.1 Ideonella alba | reverse complement strand
CCGGGGCTGGCAGCATCACATTCCGACCTGATCAGGGCATCAGCACGCCGTTCGGTGTGTTGTGCAGACCTTCCCTAACCGCGATTCTTCTGTGGAATCGCTGGGTTGAACATACAAGGCGTCAATGGCAAACCAACCTCAGCCTACCGCTACCGAATCCATGCTCCCGGTCCGCCGTATAGCCGTTGCTCTGGCTTTCCTGTTGCTTCAGTACCTATTGTGGTGGCACGTCGTGTTTGCGCTCGTGCTTTGGCCGGTCGACAAAGAGCTCTATCGCCTTTACGTCGGCCAGTTCGTGTTCGGCCGCGGACTTGAGATGCCCGGTTTTATTCAGCTATCGGCACTGGTGCTCACCGTCGCATCGTCTATCGCCTTGTCGTACGTGTGGCTTCGCAGAGTGAAACGTCGCCCTGCAGAGATGCTTGTTTGAGATGACCAAAATCCACACTCAGTTGCTTCTCCATCTGTCTGAGGCAGGGACACGCATTGACGCCTAACCGCTCGCTGGAACCGACACCCACCGTCATGGCACTTGGCCCGCTTCCCGGCTTAGGTCATCATCCGTCCAGCGGGCCAAGCGCCATGTCGGCGTGCGCGGCTCAGCTCGAACGTTAGGCGTCGCGCCCGCGCCGCGGCTGCTCTGTCCACGCTCATTTGCGCGTTGCACACCGATCGTTGAAGCTGCGCTCCTTCTCAGATCCATATTCGTCTCAACATCGGAAGGGTGTCTCGTGATTCGATTCAATGTCTTTGGAAAACTCATTGGTGTCGAGCCTCGGGACGGAGGGTGGAAGCCCTATTTCCTTGGGAACGAAGGTAAGCGCCGTGATGCGGAGTTCATTATCCCGGACGACATACCCGAAGACGAGCTTGGTCACTATCTGGCAGTCCTCTTCCACGAATCGGCGACACCGGAGCGCAATGAAGTCAAGAAGCTTAGTTAGGCACACCTTGACGCCTAACCCCTCGCTGGAGCCGACTCGCACCGGCATGGCACTTGGCCCGCTTCCCGGAGTGGTCCATCATCCGTCCAGCGGGCCAAGCGCCACACCGGCGCTCGCGGCTCAGCTCAAACGTTAGGCCTCGCGATCAACCGCGGTCCCAGCTTCCACTGTCATGATCTTCGCCGTCGAAACAGAAGAGCGCTCGCTTCAAGCATTCGCGAACGAAGCGGAAGCCGTCGCAGCATGTGAAGGTCTCGATGTGGAGGCAGCGATCTGGCTCTTCTGGTCAAACGATGGAACGCCGCTTGAACCGGTGTTTACGGTCCCGAACAAGCGCGGCCTCTTTGCTGTCAAGAACGGCGTCTATCACTTGAGGCCCGCCGAAGCTCTGCATCACGCACACCTGAGCGAAGCGGTGGACGAAGTTCTCACCTTCGAGGGGCCAGAGCCGTTTACTTCTGCGTCTGCCATCAAGGCACATCTTCAGGCCGCCAAGCCATGAAGCTCTCCCACTCAACAACAAAGCCTCAGCCCACACTGTCGCAAGGTGCAAGCTCAGGGGTAGCCTCAAAGCCGACCCGAGCGAGGCCTAACCCTTCGCTGGAACCGACGCCCACCGTCATGGCACTTGGCCCGCTTTCCGGCTTAGGTCATCATCCGTCCAGCGGGCCAAGCGCCATGCCGATGTGCGCGGCTCAGCTCGAACGTTAGCCATCAATCCAACCGCCATGCCACTGAGCGCGACCGCAGGCAGGAAATTCGCTGAGATGCTGCTGATCTGGTGTATCCATAGCGCATCGGCAGCAGCGCCTTTCAACGTTACTCACGACTCCATGTACAGGGCGGTGCCGCGCATCGGAGAGAACGATGTGCGTTCCGACATCGGACTCGAGATGAGGTCCAATGGATTTCGCGTCTTCGATATCCTCTTTGAAGTGTCGCGCTGTGATAGCGACGATGGCGGCTTCTGCATGATTTCGCGCTATCTCTCGTTTGAGATGCCGCGAAATGCCTGCGAGCCGCTCAAGGAATGGCGGAGGCCAGGATTTCATTACCAGTGCACTGGCCTATCCAAGGACTTCCAATTGGCAGGTTCGGCAATTGGCAACGTGCTCGCGATCGTTCAAACCAGCGACGCAGGGCGCCAGCGCGTCTTCTACTACAGTCGCGCGCGTGGTGTAGTCGCAATGCTGCTTGGTGAGCATTACTACGTGCTTCAGAGTCCACTGGGAATTGGTGCTGCCGGCCAAACGCTAGACAGAGAAGAGTGATGGCTAACAGGGCGCTTGAGTGGACCTCCGCCAACTGGCCGCGCTACGCTCACCAGTTCATCATCGCTGCGCGCGGCCAGTTGTCTTCGGCCGCTCAGCTTCAACGTTAGGCCTCATGTTCACGACTCCAGCAAACTAGCATCGCAACTCGAAGCAGCATGTCGTCAAAGAAGCCAAAGATTCGCTTCGCCGCTGAGTCGCGCGAGGCAAAGGCAGCAGTCGAGCAACTTGCCGCAGTTCACCGCCTGCGGCTCGATCACGAGGAATCCAGTGTCTACGGCCTCTTACTCACCTACCGGAATGAGGTCGCCGGCCTTCAGTTGGAGTTCTCGCCGCCCGAGGGCAGAGGCTGGTCTGGCGTCATCGCACGTCTCGTCGCGGGGAAGTTCCCAAAGCATCCCATTTACATTGGCGGGGACACGCACCTCGATCGGTTCGACGTGAGGGACCTCGGCGTAGAACGCATCTCACGCGTTCCGAACGTCGCAGCGAAGTTGGAGCGCATGGAGCCGCTCAACGTCGCGGAGGTCGTTGAGATTGTTCAATGCTGCGGGTCGGAGGTTCTCCAAGGAGACTTCGCCGTCTTTGCGCAGCTGCGCAAGCATGTAATGGCTCGGGTCGAGCGCTTCGAGGCGGAACGTTTGTCATGCAATGGTGGTGGTGCGCAGAATGAGGCCTAACCCTTCGCTGGAGGCGACAGCCACCGGCTTGGCACTTGGCCCGCTTCCCGGCTTAGGCAATCATCCGTCCAGCGGGCCAAGCGCCATGCCGGCGTGCGCGGCTCAGCTCGAACGTTAGGCTTCACAACCGAACCATCGCGCAGCGGACATGTATCGGCGCATCCGTTCAACTCTAGTCGGCCTCCTACTCGGCCTTACCGCGTACGTCACCTGGCTAACGCGCGATCCGCGGCACTTCGCCAACCCTGATTCCTGGGACTTGTCAGGAATCATCCTTTGGTTTCTCGCCATAGGCGCAGCCCTTGGTTTTGTTGGCGGCTTGTCGTTCGTCGAGCGCTGGCTTGAAGACAAGCAAGGTGAACTCTTTGAGAACACTCTGTTGAACGCTTTGTCTGTCCTCGCACTTCTCGCAGTGATTGCGATCGCCATCCACTCCGCCCGCAGCTAACAAACCAGCCATGAGCCCAATGTTCACGACTCTCCTCCCAAGGTTCGTACTCGACTCCTCTCTGCAGTGAAGCCTAACCCCTCGCTGGAACCGACGCCCACCGTCATGGCACTTGGCCCGCTTCCCGGCTTAGGCCATCATCCGTACAGCGGGCCAAGCGCCATGCCGGCGCGCGCGGCTCAGCTCGAACGTTAGGGCGCGCATGGTCGTAGCCGCTTCATTCAACGGCCGAACGGAAGACATTGCGACCGTAGACGCGCTTGGCGAGGCGCTCGATCGGTTCGACCGTTCGTCACACTTCGAGCTTTGGGTCTCTGTCGCGGGTGGGCCGAGCATGTGCATGCTGCGCAACAGCGGGAATGCGTGGCTCATGTACCTGCGTCATGCCGGTGACAGCGGCTTCGTCTCTTTCGGTGAAGCTGGTAGAGCAGGAACCGAGAAGTACCTTCTGAGCCATGGGCAAGAAGACGAGTACCCTCTCGCATGGTGCATAGAGCTTGAGCAGTGCTACAAGGCCATCGCCTACTTCTATGTCAATGAGGGTGCAATGCCAGACTGGGTTCAATGGCATGAGGCGTGAATGCATTGCCACGCGCGCGGCGCGCCCTAACCAGTCGCTCGAGGGGACGCGCACCGGCATGGCACTTGGCCCGCGAGGCGCTCGCTGTCATCATTCGCCTCGCGGGCCAAGCGCCACACCGGCGCGCGCCCCTCAGCTCCAACGTTAGGCCGCACCACTATGTCAAGTCGATACACTCGTCTCGCAGTCTCGGTGCTGATTGCCTTTGCTGCGTTTGGCAGTGCAGCTCAGTCGAGCAGCAAGAAGCGCCCTGTGCTCCCGACTTCTCAGGCGGAGTGCGAAGCAAAGGGCGGAGCCTGGACAACGTTGGGCTTACCCATGCCCGACAAGCCAAAGGTATGCGACCTGAAGGCAGGGGACGCGGGAAAACTCTGCACAGACTCGGTGCAGTGCGAAGGCGTGTGTCTTGCGATAGAGGCTGCTGATCAAGGCGAGGCAGCGAATGGCAAGTGCTCGCCTTTCTTACTGAACTTTGGGACCATGCTTCTCGTTGAGCGAGGCAAGGTCCAACGCATGTCTGTTGAGTAAGGCGGCGCCAAGCAGAATCGGCAGGCGAAAGTGCGGCCTAACCCCTCGCTGGAACCGACGCCCACCGTCATGGCACTTGGCCCGCTTCCCGGCTTAGGTCATCATCCGCCCAGCGGGCCAAGTGCCATGGCGGCGTGCGCGGCTCAGCTCGAACGTTAGGCCGCACGAGTAACGCCGAGCACTTCTCACCTACAACGCTCAACCTGACCATGAGTAAGTTCAGCAATG
>NZ_JAGQDD010000040.1:0-5368 GCF_018069845.1 Ideonella alba | reverse complement strand
TCACCATCATGAACGCCATGCTCAAGCACCACACCAATTGGGCTCCAGGGCTTGACGCGCAACACAGTTGCTAACGTTCGACGTAAGGGGCCGGTTGCGCGTGAGCGCAAGCGGTCCCCTTGACGGAGGGGTTAGCCGCCATGGGGCGCAGCCAGCGGGAGCTCCTCCTGCGGGACTGCTATCTCGGCTACCCGCAAAAGACCATTTGAGATCGCAGGCTGGAAGTCTCGGAGGATTCTTTGGATGGAAGACTCGCGACGCTCTTCGCCTGGAATCGAAACCAACACCAAGGCGAGGAAGACGTTTGACTTCTTGGCTGCCCTGTAGTGATAAATCTTCGTGAGCATCATGTAGAGACGCTCACGGAAGAACGCAGCGCTGAGAGATGAATTGCGCACTTCAATGAAGACTTCTGCGTCGGGTACGGTGACGTATCCGTCAAACAGAGGGGCTTCGTCACTGACGGGATCGGTAATTGCGAACTGGGACGTCAGCTTGGCTTCGCGCAGCAACGAGTATTGCTGCCAGCCATTGGCAGCAAGAAACTTGGTGATCGTCACTTCCTCCAGTTTCCTGCGGTCCACGCGGGCGATAGCCGGCTCGGGAGGTTGCGGCGCGGCCTCCTCTTGAGTTCGTTTGGCTTGAACTTCATCTTCAGGCGCCTGCTGCACCGCGAATGCTCGAGCGAGACTCTCCGGCAGGCCAACAATGTTTGTGCTGGTCTGGTGTTGAGTCATCGACGTGGCGACCGAAACGAGATGGCCTCGCAGTTCTGCGTTCTCGACCTTGAGACTCTTGTTCTCCTCCGCCTTGGCCTCGAGCTGGCGGCCGAGTGAGAGCAACTGGCCAATCGAGAAATTGTCAAAGCTCTCGCTCAGAACAAGTACAAGAAAGAACGCTAAAAGGACGAGCAGTCCTGGCGAGATGTCGCCCTTGGGATCAAGGAAGAAGTACTTGTACGTGACCATTGCTCCGAACAGGAGACAGATGAGAACGACCAGTACGCGGACGAAGTTGCTATGGTGCCGTTGCATGCCGAGATTGTCTTTCATGGCAGCTAACGTTCGAGTTAAGCGGGCGACGGCGGCAGGACGCCAAGCCCGGGCTGGTGAAAATGTACCGCGTACCACCAGCCTGGGCTTGGTGGCCTGCCGTTGGCGCTCCGCTTGAACGAGGGGTTAGGCGTCACCGCGCGCGAGGATGCGGTGGACATTCTCTTCCTCAGCAACCGCCTCGTTGAACTCCTGCAGGCCGAATAGGTTTACGACTCGTTTGAACTGGGACGCGACTGCAGGCTTCAGGGCGGCCAGTCGGATGCAGGCATCCAAAGACGCCATCTCCAGTTCCGAGTTGGGACAGGTTTTATACACCATACCCCAAGCTGCAGCTTGCTGTGCATTGAACTCGTCGCCGAGCAACATCAGAGCTTTGGCTCGCGTCAGTCCGACCGCGGCAGGAAGGGTGGCGACCAGACCTCCCGTTACGAAAACTCCGAGTGATGCCTCGGGAAGCTTGAACTTGCTGTCATCTGCGGCATAGACGACATCTGCGTTGAGCATCCACTCAAGGCCCGCTCCGACAGTCCATCCGTGCACGACTGCGACGACCGGTTTCGGGTTGTGCACGATCGACTTGGCGACCGCCTGCACCAGTTCAAGATCGATATTCGTGGGTGCCTCACTTACGTCACGGCCAGCGCAGAACGCCCGTCCATTACCTCGTAACCGAATAGCTCGTACCGACGAATCAACTGCCGCGGAATCTAGTGCTTTCCTCAAGGAAGCTGCCAGTTCGTTGTCAATCGCGTTGAGCTTGGCCGGTCGGTTCAGGATCAGCGTCAAGACGCCGTCGTTGCGCTCAAGGAGGAGTTTCGGCTCAGTCATGGCTGCAGCGTATCAGGTGGCGGTGAGAATCGGGCTGTCTTGTGACGCCTAACGTTCGAGCTGAGCCGCGCACGTCGGCATGGCGCTTGGCCCGCTGGACGGATGATGATCTAAGCCGGGAAGCGGGCCAAGTGCCATGCCGGTGGGCGTCGGTTCCAGCGAGGGGTTAGGCGGCGGGCCTACCTTGGGCATTTGGGCTCCGTCCAGGAATCGTAGGACGCGCGAAACTGCTCCAACTGTGCTGGCAACGAAGGATCTCGCTTGGAGACCGACTCGACTACCCAAGTGTCCTTGTGATCGCCATACAAAGAGGCCAGCACCATCATCTGGCTATGAGTGTCGAAGCGAATCTTTGCGAGGACTTCGCCCGAGCACCCACGCGCAAGGTCACTTTCTAGCTCACGCAGGCGAAGCAAGTGGGTCAAACCTAGGTCTACTTGCACAGAGGCTAGGAGGGCCGCAATTGCCTTCTTCGACTTTTCTTGTCCGACTGCGACACCCACGGCATACGTGGCAAGGCACAGCGCGGCAACAAGCGCCCCGAAGAGTGTGTAGCGAGATAGCCGCTGCATCAGCCGCCTAACGTTCGAGCTGAGCCGCCCGCGCAGGCAGGTGGCGTAAGGCTGGGCTGCGACATTGGTACGTCTGGCGCGGACCAGCCTTACGCTGCCTGCCGTAGCGGGTCGGATCGAGCGAGGGGTTAGGCCTCACCGCAGCCATACCGCGCCGTTCCGACTTAGGGCCCTACGCACTTGACGCCTTGTGCGAGCTGACGGCGTTGCGGTTCCTGGGCTGCAAAGAGCGGAAAAGGCCCCGCCCCAGGCGCCTGTAGTGTGTGGAACCCCGACTATCGGTCGGTCCGCGCATATCAGTGACATCGCGTGGAAAGCGACTCTCCCAATAGCGAGTACTGGCCAGTTTGGTAAGCGTTTCAGTTCCTGTGTCAGGTGCGTTCGAACACAGTTCGCGATCATCTCCACCGGAACTGACTTGTATGCTGGCTGAAGTTCGCACTTCGCAAGTTCCGTCCAGTGCAGGGCGCCGACGAACCCGAGCGCTCGGGCGAACTCACGGGTCTTGCGGTAGTAGGGGATGGAGTCTTCTGAGTCGACCACATACCAAACTGTTGATGTGTAGTCATCGCCTACTGACCTATAGAAGTTGATCTCTTCGGCCGAGGCTCTTCCGGGGTTCAGTCCTACGATGATCAGGCTGGGTGAGTCTGCGTTGCCTTCCTCAAGATGCATGCATCTGGGCGGCGTCCCAACCCGCTTTGGCGAAGCCCCAACACATCCGATGTGGCAGGTGTTGATAGCATTGCCGATCGACAAAATGACCGACTGCAGAGAACTCATTCTGTGAGGCCTAACGTTCGAGCTGAGCCGCGCACGCCGGCTTGGCGCTTGGCCCGCTGTACGGATGATGACCCAAGCCGGGAAGCGGGCCAAGTGCCATGACGGTGGGCGTCGGTTCCAGCGAGGGGTTAGCCGTCACCACCGAAGCGTCTACGGTCCAACTCAGCAAGACGCGCTGCAATCTTGGCATATAGATCCTCAAGGCCAGAGGCGAGTGCCTGAACGTCGAACTTCTCGCCGCGGAACGCGTAGATTTTGGTCTCGGGGTCGTAGTGGTGGATGATGTCTTCATCCTGAATGGCATCGCCGCCAATTGCACTGCGTGGACCGAGTAGTTTCCTGACGATGTTTCGGTTCTTGCTGCGCTCAGCCCAGTCATCTAGGCGCTCATCAAAGTGCTCAAAGTGATCCCGCAGCGTGCGTGCTTGAACCGGGTGGTCAGTGGAAACCGAGAGTGCTTTGCGAAGAGCCTCTCCTCGGCGATGGGCCCTCTGTCTGGCGTGCTTGTCCCGGCCGCCCGGCGGCCAGAAGATTCTTGAAACAGCTGCAGCGTGATGGACGAGCGCTGTTGCGTGCGCGAATGGATCTTTGCTTCGTTCGCGTTCCAGCGCGCCGTTGAATTCCTTGATAGCTTCAAAGCACGCCTCACACTCTTGCTTTGCCTGATCAAGATAGATGCGTTCAAGGAAGTCGTCCATGACGGCTAACGTTCGAGCTGAGCCGCGCACGCCGGCATGGCACTTGGCCCGCTGGACGGATGATGACCTAAGCCGGGAAGCGGGCCAAGTGCCATGACGGTGGGCGTCGGTTCCAGCGAGGGGTTAGGCCTCACCATATGCCGCGTCGGAACCACGACTTGTGCCACCCAATGACCACGGGCGGAGCTAGCACGGCAGCCACGATTAGAACAACCATGAGAACGGCTACAGCGCTGGGCTGGGACGTGACGGCAGCTTGCAGGCCAGTGAGGTCCTCTGGTTTTGCATCTATGTCTGGAACCAATGCCAGGAAGGCCAGTACTCCGAGTGCAAGGTGATTGATAGTGATAAGCCACAGCCCCCAACGCAGCCTTCGCCATGCAGCGACTGCTGAGACCGCGAGCCATGACGCCAATAGGAGCAGTGATACTTGCCGCTCTGGTACCAAAAGTGCTGCTGCCATGAATGCAATCGCAACTACGAACCACGCGATCGCGGTGCATCTAAGGGCAATGAGCGCGATGCGGGACATTTAGTGAGGCCTAACGTTCGAGCTGAGCCGCGCACGCCGGCATGGCGCTTGGCCCGCTGTACGGATGATGGCCTAAGCCGGGAAGCGGGCCAAGCGTCATGGCGGTGGGCGTCGGTTCCAGCGAGGGGTTAGGCCTCATCGCCTCGGCCTTGGGGGAACGACGGAGGCAAGACGACTTACCTTTCTGTCGTGAACATACAGCGACTCCACCAGATGCTCGGCGATGTCGAGTACAGCTATGAGATTGTCCAACTCTGGCACGAAGTCTCTGTGCATTGCCGCGTGGCCGGCTTCAAGAACGGCGAGCAAGCGATCGCGCTGAATCTTTGAAACGAAGCCCGCCTGTTCTAAGGCTTCCACGTTCGAGCGAAAGGTCCCTTTATCGCCGACTTTGCCTTGCATCACCTGTTCGAAGAGCGCTCTTGCCGCAAGCATGGGCGAGCGTCGTAGGCCGTTCTGAATGCCAACATAAATCTCGTTCAGCAAGTCAGCGGCCGAGTCCGTATCCCCATCGCCCTTCGAGACGAGTTCGTCGAACCAGTGCGGCCTGCGCCGAAGGGCTTTTGGCGGAAAGTAGGTTTCGTCCAGTTCGCCGTGCCACGAAGCTGTAGTGGTGTAGCGAAGCTTCACGGAATCACAGCCGGCACATCGAAGTGTCTCGTAGGTTTCGTGACCGACAGGATCACCGTCCGAATCATTCCAGTCGCTTCGCACGCGATGGAGGACGAAATGATTGCGACTGCCGGAGCAGGCGTTGCAATGGGCCGTGGTGAACTCTGGGGCTGTGGACATGAGGCTTAACGTTCGAGCTAAGCTGCGCGCAGAGGCATGCGGCGTAAGCCCGGGCTGCGAGGATGCCACGAAACACGCAGCCCGGGCTTGCGCCGCATGCCGTAGCGC